>SMYD01000106.1 GCA_004356015.1 Acidobacteriota bacterium
CCACCTGGGCTTGCAGGGCAGCCACCTGGGAGCCCCCGATGAACAGGGCGCCGGCCCGCTCCAGAGCTTCCGCCACGGCAGTGAATTCGGCGCGCAGGGCCTCGGGCTTCTCGGCGGGAGTGCCCGCGCCGGTACACGCCGTCAGCAGCAAAAGGGCCGGCACCAGGGCCACCCACCGGAAGTGGCCTCGTTGTCTCGGCGGCTTGGGCACAGTCCTACCTGCCCTGCACCGGATCCGGTGTTTGTTGCTCGTCCTGCCCCACGGCAAAAAGATGAGAAGTCCCCCGCACCAGGAGCATCTCTCCCGCCAGAGCCGGCGTCGCCATGAGACGCTCGCCCATGTCATGGGTGCCCAGCAGATGAAAGGTGGCGCCGGCGCGAACCACGAAGACCTGTCCGTCTTCGGCAGGCAGATAGAGGCGGCCATCGGCGGCCACCGGCGAAGCGCTGAAGCCACCGCCGCTGTGCTCAATCCGCTGGCGGTACAGAGCCTCGCCGCTGTGCAGATCATACGCATCAAGGATGCCCTGATTCTGCAGCACGTAGAGGATGCCACGGTAGGCCAGCGGAGTCGGCATGTACGGACCGGCGCGCTGCAGACTCCACACAACCCATGGGCTCTTGGTCTGCCCGTCTTTCAGGGTGATGTCACCGGTGGCACCCGGCTTGAGCACGAAGATCGGTTTCTCGGGCCGGCGGCCGCTGGCCACCACGATGAGACCGTCGGCGATGACCGGGGTCGGCGCCGTGATCATGGAACTACCGCCTAGACGCCACAGTTCTTTGCCCGTGGCCGGGTCGTAGCCACGGATGAAGTTGGACCCGTTGGCGATGATCTCACGCCGCTCACCGTCATAGACAGTAGGCGTTCCCCAGGAGGGCGGCTCATCACGGGGTGTGCGCCAGAGAATCTTCCCCGTGTCAGCATCAAGAGCGATGATGAACGACTCCCCCTGGACATCACACTGCACGATGACCCGGTCCCCATCGATAATGGGTGAACTGGCCGTGCCCCACTCGTAATCGGGCGCGTCGTAGGCACCGGCGTCCAGGCGGCCCAGAGAACGGGACCAGAGCCGCTTCCCCGACATATCCCAGGCGAACACACCTTCCGAGCCGAAGAACGCCACCACCCGTTGGCCGTCGGTGGCCGGTGTGCTGTTGGCGTAGGTGGCCTTGAGATGGCGCTTGTCCCGGGGCACACCCTCATGGGCGGTCCGCTCCCAGCGGAGAGCACCGCTCTCCAGGTCCAGCGCCAGGATCTTCCAGGTCTGGGACGTCCTATCATCGGAGGCCTCGCCGCTGCCGTAGAGGCCTTCCTTGAAGTCGGCCTTGCCACGGCTGCTCACCGCCGTGGTCACGAAGATCAGATTGCCCCACACCACAGGACTCGAGTGGGCCAGCCCCGGAATCTCCGCCACCCAGCGGATGTTCTCGCCGCCGGCCACGTCCCACGTCTCGGGCAGGTTCACCCCGTCATGCACGCCGGCCGCGTGATCCCCGCGGAAGGAGGGCCAATTGCCGGCCAGAACCGGACTCCCGGAGAGGACCGCCAGAAGCATCAGCACCGGAATCCGGAGCCCGCCGCGCATGTTCTGCCCCATGACCACTCCTCCCCGAACGCTTGAGCCTCGCCCGTCACACTCCAGCATAGCCCACGCACAGCCCCGGCAGAGCGAGTCCATGGTATTCTTCCGCTGCCATCCGTCCCCGAGGAGAACACCATTCATGAAGACCAGAGGCAGGCGTTTCCAGGCCCTCATTCTAGCCGGCGTGCTCCTGCTGCCGGTCTCCGCGGTGTTACCTGATGAGAAGGCCGACGACAGCGAGGAAGAAAAGTGGGATGTGAGTCAGCCTCCGGGTCCCTGGGACACCATCACCATCGATACCGAGGAAACCACCTGGAGCAGCGTCGATGTCAGCCCCGACGGCAAGACCATCGTCTTCGATATGCTGGGCGACATCTACACGGTGTCCATGGATGGTGGCAAGGCCACGGCCCTGACTCACGGCATCCCGTGGGATTTCCAGCCGCGCTTCAGCCCCGATGGCGGCACCATCGCCTTCATCAGCGACCGGGGCGGCGCCGACAATATCTGGGTCATGAATGCCGACGGCTCGGATCCCATGGCCGTCAGCAGCGAGAAAGAGCACCTGGTTCACAATCCGGCCTGGAGTCCTGACGGCGACTACATCGTGGCCAAGAAGGGCTTCACGTCCACCCGTAGCATTCCCGGCGGCGAGATCTGGATGTTCCACCGGGGCGGGGGCGAAGGGCTGGTTCTCGTGGAGCGGCCCAACGGCAAGAAAGATCAGAAGACCATGGCCGAGCCCATGTTCTCGCCGGACGGGCGTTACGTCTACTTCAGCCAGGACACCACCCCCGGCCTGCGCTGGCAGTACAACAAGGATGCCACCGGGCAGATCTTCGTGATCCAGCGCCTGGACCGTGAGACCGGCAAGATGGAAGTTTTCGTCAGCGGCGCCGGTGGTTCCATCACACCGACCCCGTCACCTGACGGCAGGAGCCTGGCCTTCATCCGGCGGACGCCGGCCGGCAGCAGCGCCTTGTTCGTCAAGAACCTGGAAACCGGACTGGAGCTGTCGGTCTACGGCCAACTTGACCGCGACCTGCAGGAAACCAACGGCAGCCAGGGCAATGCACCCGCCTTCGCCTGGACCCCCGACAACAAGTCCCTGGTCTTCTGGGCCGGCGGGCATATCCGCAAGGTAGACGTCGCCGACCACACATCTCAGGTCATCGAGACGCGCATCAAAGTCGACAAGCAGGTGGCGCCGACCCTGCGCTTCCCGGTGGATGTGGCCCCTGATGAACTCAAGCTGAAGATGCTGCGCTGGGCCCAGATGTCACCAGACGGGGAAACGATCATCTTCCAGGCGCTGGGACATCTTTACGTCCAGAAAGGGCGCCGGGGCAAGGCACGGCGCCTGACCGATCAGAATGATCATTTTGAGTTCTATCCGTCATTCTCCCGGGATGGCCGCACCATTGTCTACACCACCTGGAATGACCAGGAGCTGGGCGGTGTACGCACCATCTCCGTGGATGGCAGCGACGCCCGGATGCTCACCCGGGAACCGGGTCATTATGTGGAGCCACGCTTTTCCCCCGACGGGAAACGGGTGACCTTCCGGAAGATCACCGGCGGCTACATTCTGTCCGGAGAATGGTCCCAGAAGCCGGGTCTGTACATCGTCTCCGTGGGGGAGGGCGACCCTGAGTTCGTCCGCCGCGAGGGCGCAGACCCTCACTTCGGGGCCGACCCTGAGCGCATCTTCTTCACGGAAACCGTCGAGGACACCCAGTTGGCCCTGAAGAGCGTGAACCTCCACGGCAACCAGGAACGTACCCACCTGCAGGGCGCCAAGGCGACCGAGTTCTCGGTCTCGCCCGATGGCCGCTGGGTGGCGTTCACCCAGCAGTTCAATGCCTACGTGGCGCCGTTCCCGCGCACCGGCGCCAAGGTCGAGATCGGCGAGGATTCCAAGGCCTTCCCGGTGCACCAGGTTTCAAGCCGGGCGGGAGAATTCCTGACCTGGTCCGCCGCAGCCGATACCCTCCACTGGAGCAACGCAGCGACTCTCTACAGCCGTGATCTGAAAGATGCATTCGCCTTTCTTGAAGGCGCCCCCGAGGAGTTGCCCGAGCCTGTGGAAACGGGCCTCAACCTGTCGTTCACCGTACCCGCCGATGTCCCCGCAGGAATCATTGCCATCACCGGCGCGCGGGTGGTCACCATGCGCGACGCCGAGAACATCCAGGAGGTCATCGAAAACGGCGTGATCCTGGTGCGGGGAAACCGCATCACGGCGGTGGGCCGGGTCAAGGACGTGAACATCCCGTCAGCGGCCTTCATGCTGGACGCCAGCGGCATGACCGTCATCCCGGGCCTGGTTGATGTGCATGCCCACGGCCCCATGTCCCGCAACCAGATCACGCCTCAGCAGAACTGGACCCTGTTCGCCAACCTGGCCTTCGGCGTGACCACTGTTCATGACCCATCCAACGACACCAGCAGTATTTTTTCCGCCGCCGAGATGATGCGCGCCGGGATGCTGGTGGCGCCGCGAATTTTCTCCACGGGCCGGATTCTCTACGGCGCTCACTCCCCCGGCGTCACCGCCGCCATCGCCAACTATGACGATGCCCTGTTTCATGTGCGCCGCCTCCAGGAAGCGGGCGCCATCTCGGTGAAAAGCTACCAGCAGCCCCGCCGCAACCAGCGCCAGCAGGTGATCGCCGCCGCGCGTTCGCTGGGCATGATGGTGGTGCCCGAGGGGGGCGCCAAATTCCACCACAATATGAATGAGATTGTGGACGGCCACACCGGTATCGAGCACGCCCTGTCTCTGGCGACCGCCTATGATGATGTCCTTCAACTCTGGTCATCCACCGGGACCGGCTACACGCCGACCTTCGTTGTGGCATACGGCGGTCTCTCCGGTGAGAACTACTGGTACGATCGCACCGAGGTGTGGAAGAACCAACGACTCATGAGTTTCACGCCGCGCTTCGTCGTCGAGCCACGATCCATCCGCCGCACAACAGCGCCCGACAGCCACTACAACCATTTCCAGGTGGCCCGTTTCGCCCATGCGTTGCGCCAGCGGGGAGTCACGGTGCATATCGGTGCCCATGGCCAGCGCGCGGGACTGGCCGCCCACTGGGAACTGTGGATGATGGAGCAGGGCGGGTTCACACCCTGGGAGGCCCTGCGCGGAGGCACCATCGACGGTGCCCGGTACCTGGCCCTGGACGGTGACATCGGCTCCATCGAGGCCGGCAAGCTGGCCGACCTGGCCATCATCGACGGCAATCCTCTCACCGATCTCCGTCGCTCCGAGGATGTGGCTTACACCATGGTCAACGGGCGCCTCTACGATGCCGCCACCATGAACCAGATCGCGCCGGACAACGTGGAGAAAGCCGAATTTTTCTTCCAGCGGGAGGGCGGTGACACCATTCATCCGGCAACGGCCCAATGGATGGAGGCGACCTGGGAGCGGTTCGGCTGGGCCCACTGAAGGGGCGGGAGAGGCCGGCCTACATCCCCACCAGGCGTGACAGGTGGGCAAACCGCCTGGTCAGGCGGCCGTCATGGGTGACCAGGCCACGCCTGACCTCTGCCTGGACCCCTGAGCTCTCCTCGCCCTGAGCCAGCCCGCAGGTCGCCACATTGTAGGCGTACTCCCGGATCTGGCTGCTGAAGCCATGAGACGCATCCCGGGGCAACTCGGTGGGCAGGTTGTCCACGGCCAGGACCGTGACACCGTGAGCAGCCAGCCCGTTGGTCTCGCAATCCCCGGCGTGATCATAGGTGTAGACAGGGTCCCGGCTGGTCGTGGCGTGGCTGGTGATCTCGATGCCTCCCCCGATGTCACAGGACAGATCACCGATCATTTCCAGGCGCAGCCGCCCGTCACGGCCTAGATCCTGCAAGAGTTTCTTCGTCACCAGACGGGGGTAGCGCTCGTCCCAGTAGCTGGTGTGAATCAGCAGGATCAGGTGGGGGAGATAGCGATCCAGGTTGCTCTCGAAGCGGTCCGGAGCCGCCATGTACTCTTCCGTGTGGAACTCACCGCCATCTCTGGGCCGCAGCTTCTCTTCCGGCGCCAGGACAATCTTGAAAATACGATGCCTCTCCGCCCCCTCGTTCCGGGTCAACGACTCCATGCGGCGAGAAGGGACCTCCAGGGGATCCAGTTCATCCAGAACCTCCTGGGCACCACAGGAGACATTGCCGTGGCCGGTGATGCCGATGATGAACGGCGAAAGCTCCCGAGGCAGCCCGTCCTGGGCGATGGCTTCCCGCGCCCGCACCAGGTCCCCGCGTGCCTCATCCAGCGACTCATACCGCCAGGCAGGGCGAATCAACGATAGCGGCGTGCTGAAGCCGCGCAGCGCCAGGCGGGCACCCAGATAGTGGAGGCTGTCCAGCATGCCGCAGATGCCGGCGAAGCGCCCGAAATAGATCAACCGCTTGCCCCGCCCATCCACCATGGCCTCATAATCCAAGAGAGTGATACGCCCATCCAGGAAGGCGCGCAGAAGAGGCATGTTGTGGTCCTGCCCCTTGATGGTGTGGGAGAACACCGCGTAAATACGGCCCGGCATGAGATCATCGATGCGCGGTTCCTTGATCCCCATGAGCAGACCTGCGTCATGGGCACGGGTCACCAGGCGCGCACCCGCTTGTTCATACTCCTCCCCGGAAAAGATCCGCCGCGGGTTCTTCTCCACATGAACAGGAACACCCTGCTTCACGAGCCAGGCCACATCGTCCGGGGTCAGGGCGACCCGCCGCTCACTTTCACGGGTTTCGCTGAGAATACCGATGGTCAACGGCAGCGGCACAGACGACCTCCATGGACCGATTTGTTGGGGGGATAACTTCCAGGCAGACCCTGGAGGGCGAACATCGTATCATGGCCCGGCATGACCCTGCTGCGCCGCCTGCTCTTCGCTTCCCTGGCCGTCGCCCTCACCCTGGGCGCAGCCGAAGTCATCGCGCGCCTGTTGCCCGAGAAGAGGAACCCGGACCCGGCAGGTGGCGCGGCCCTGCAATTCACCGGGAATCCCGAACTGCAGGAGGGCAACACCCGCTACTGGACACCGGACCCCTTCCTTTTCTGGCGCATGCGTCCCGGTCTGGATGTGGATTTCGGGGGCATGCCTTTGCGCACCAACGCCGGTGGTTTCCGCGACGGGCCTCATCTTCGCCACGCCGGGAAACCACTCGTTGTCTGCCTGGGAGACTCCTCGACGTTCGGCTGGGGCGTCATGGAGCCGGCGGATCGTTACAGCGATCGACTGGCCCGGACACTCAGCCAGGCAGGGCAGACGCCGGTGGATGTGTTCAACTTCGGCCAGTCGGGCTACTCCACCGTGCAGGGTCTGCGCCTGCTCGACACGGAAATCCTGCCCCTGGCGCCGGACACGGTGATCTTCATGTTCGGGCCCAACGACTATGGCCGCGCCAGCGGTCGTACCGATGCCGATCAACCGGTTGCCGCAGGAGCGGGCATCACCGCCCGCCTGCAATCGATGCTCCACCACAGCGCTTTCTACCGCCGCCTGGCGGCGGCCCTGATCACGGCCAGGGATGCCGATATCGACACAGGAGAGGACGTCTCGGGATCCGGCCCCCTGCAGCGCGTACCGCCGGACCAGTTCCACGCGAATCTGCTGACCATGGTTGCCGCCGCGCGTGACGCGGGCGTACGTCCTGTTCTCACCACCTATCCCCGCCGCCCCTTGAACCCCGTTCTTCCCTGCCCGGTTCCGTCCCTCACAGAGCAGGAGGCCATCCATGACTGGCAACAACGGGTCACCCGCCTGGCGGAACCCCTGCAGCAGGAAGTGGCCCTCGTTCTCGCCGGCGGAGATGAAGATCCCCTGGAACTTCTCTCCACCTGGCGAACTCTGCCCCAGGCCCTGCACCGCTCGCCTTCATTCATTTATGGCGAAGCATGGCTCCTGACCCGTGCAGGTCAACGCGACGAAGCCGAGACCGCCCTGACCCGGGCCCATGCGCTGGCCCGGGAGGAGGGTTGCGGCGTGGATCTCTTTTCCTCCCGCCTGTTCCGGTATCTTGAGGAACCGGCCGCCACCCGCTATAACGACATCATCCGGCAGGTAGGAGATGAGACAGGAACAACCGTCGTGGACGTGGCCCGGCTCCTGCACACCGCCCAGATGGATCTGGCCGGGGTCCAGAATACCCCTGACCACTCGCGCCTGCTGGCGCACTGGTTCGGCAGCGAGAGTTACTTCGTGGACGTGGTCCACCCCTCGGCTCGCGGCCACGCCCTCATGGCCGCGGCTCTTGCAGAGGTGCTGGCACAAGAGCAACCGCCTGCCGTCCCCTGAACCGCGCCGCCGGTTCCCTCAGCTTGCCGGCCTGACGCTTTCCTCCCAGCGCGGCAGGCGGCCCGGCGTCCACGGCCCGCCGGCCGCTTCCAGGTCATCCTCCAGTTGCACCAGGTCCTGCTCCAGCAGGGTCCGCAACCTCGGCAGCAAGTCGGCGAACGCCTTCTCGGCAACGCCATAACTCTCCTGCTGTGTGGTTGTGGGCGCCGACGTGATATTCCAGGCACCCGAGACCACACGACCCACCCGTCCCACCAGGGACGGAGGCGTCGGCGCGCTGCGGGATGAGATGGTGCTATCGCCGCTGAACTCCACTCTCAAGTCCTTGAGTCGCGTATCCAGTTCGCGCACCCTCCGGCCCATATCATCACCGGCGGCGGGAGCCTCGGCGATTCCTTTTTTCAGATGATCGATGCGGGTGCTCGCTTCAGTCATGGCCCGCACCGAACCCAGCACCGCCCGCTGCAAGGCAGCGACATCTTTCTGGAACGCGGCCAGAGCCGCTCGGTCTCCATCCGACACCGTGGCCGTTGCCAGGGGCACCGTCTTGAAGCTCATGGAACCGGCCACGGGGATGATCTCACCGTCAATTCGAGTGGCCAGGCTGACGCTGTATCTTCCCGGCATGGCCATGGGTCCCTGGGGCG
>SMYD01000107.1 GCA_004356015.1 Acidobacteriota bacterium
CGGCAGGTTGAAAATGCATGCCGCGCCGGTGCCGTACCTGGGGGGCCTGTCCCTGGGGCTGGGTTTCTTCATCTCTCTGTCGCTGCTGTTCCGTTACGACCAGCGCATGACCGGCATTCTGCTGGCCGGAGCAACGGCCCTTCTCCTGGGTCTGGTGGATGACCTTGGCAGCCTTTCCTGGCGGGCCAAATTCGCCGGCCAGAGCCTGGCGGTCCTGGTTCTCCTGAAGAGTGGGGTGGTCATGAGCATCGCGACCCTGCCTGTCTGGGCCAACCTGGGGCTGTCGGCACTCTGGCTCATGGCCCTGACCAATGCAATGAATCTCATTGATATCTCCGACGGCCTGGCGCCCGGTGTAGCGCTCTTCGCCTCCGGCGCCTTCGTGGTGATGGCGATCTTTACCGGCGCACCTCTCCTCGCCATTCTCTCGGTGACCCTCTTCGGCGCCCTGGCGGGCTTTGCGCCGTTCAATTTCGCGCCGGCGCGTATTTACCTCGGTGACGCTGGTTCCATGTTTCTCGGCTTGACGCTGGGAGGGATCAGTCTGGCCGGCTCCTATACAGCCGTATCACCCTGGGGGCTCGCCGTTCCGGTCCTGATCCTGGCAGTGCCCCTCTTCGACACGGCCTACGTGATGACCCTGCGCCTTGCCCGTGGCCGGAACCCGTTTCTCGGCAGCCCTGACCATCTGGCTGTGCGCCTGCGCCGGCGTGGTTGGTCGGCCCAGGCCATCGCTCTGGCGGGCACCATGGCCACTGCCATCTGTTCCGCGGCCGGTCTGTCGTTGATCTTTCTGCCGGCCCGGCTGGCGCCATGGCCGGTAGCGGCCGTGATTCTGGGTTTCCTCACGGTGGGTGGCCTGCTGGCGCGGGATCCGGTGGCCCGGACTCCGAAACGGATGAGCGTGCCGGTGAAGGTTCATGATGGGCCGCCCCAGGATGTCATGGTGCAGAAGGAAGAGCCGGAGGTGCGCGCGTGAGCGGCACGGATCAGGGTGTTCTCATCCTGGGAGGCGGACTGGCGGGGCTCTCCACCGCCTACCACCTGGAAGGCGTCCGGCCGGCGGTGTTGCTGGAGCGGGAGGATCGTCTCGGTGGCCTGACCCGTTCCTTCAGGGTCAACGGCTTCATTTTTGACATCACCGGCCACCTGTTGCACCTGCGCCGCCCCACCGTGCGCGCCCTGATCGACCGGTTGCTGCCGGACGAGTGGGCCTCCGTGGAACGCCGCTCGTTCATCTACAGCCATGACGTCTATCTGGACTACCCGTTCCAGGCCAACCTGCATGGCCTGCCCGGGGAAGTGGTCCGCGATTGTCTGACTGCCTTTGTCGAGGCGCATGCGGATCCCGCCCGCCCGGCACCTGAAGTCCTGGCCCAGGGCTCGTTCCATGACTGGGCCGAGGCCATGTTCGGCCACGGCATCGCGGCCGAGTTCATGCTGCCCTACAACCGCAAGCTGTGGTGCAGGGATCTGCGGGACGTGACCGCGGAGTGGGTCTCGTGGTCCGTGCCTCGTCCCAGTCTTGAAGAAGTTGTCGGCGGCGCCCTCGGTCTCAAGAACAAGGGGCTCGGGTATAACCCGACCTTCCGCTATCCAACCGGCGGTGGCATCGAAGTGCTTCCCCTTGCCCTGGCCCGGGCCCTGTCCGCAACCCAGGTCCACTGCCGTACCCCGGTCGTGGGGATCGACCCGGAAAAACGGCAGGTGACCTCCGCCGGGGGCCAGCAATGGAACTGGGACGATCTGGTCACCACGCTGCCCTTGCCGGTCCTGGCGCGCCTGGTGAAGGGCCTCCCCGATACCCTGAGGCAACGTGCCTCCGGTCTGCAGGCAACCCGTGTCCTCAACGTCAACCTGGGAATCGATCGCCCCGACGTGACGGATCGACACTGGATCTACTACCCGGAGGATCGCTTCGTGTTCTACCGGGTGGGCAGTCCCTCTTCGTTCTGCAAGGCCTCGGTGCCCGCCGGCTGCTCCTCCCTGTACGTGGAAGTTGCCCGGTTGGATTTCGCCCGGGAAGATGTGCCGGGTCTGGTTCGGCGCATCAAGGAGGACCTGGTGGCCTGTGGCCTTCTCAGGCCTTCCGATCGTATTGTGGCCGAGCAGGTCATGGAAGTGAATCCGGCTTACGTTATCTATGATGAGCACCGCCGCAACACCGTGCCGGAATTGCTGGCATGGCTGGCCCGGCACCGTATCCATTCCATCGGGCGTTACGGCCGGTGGGAATACGGTTCCATGGAGGATGCCATCCACCAGGGAATGGAAACAGCAGCAGCCCTGTCCGCCCGCAAAGGCACCCGCAGCACACCTGCGGGCCACAACAACCAAGAGTCGACATGTCTCACGAACCCCGCATCCGCGTCACCCACATCCTGACCAGGCCTGAACTGGGTGGGGCGCAGGCCAACACTCTGTACACGGTCCGCCACCTGGACAGGCGGCGCTTCGCGCCGGCGCTGGTGACCTCGCCCCGGGGGCCTCTGGCCGCCGAGATGGCGGCCCTTCAAGATACCCAGGTCACGTTCGTTCCCGAACTGGTGAGCCCCATCCGCCCCCTCACCGATTGGGAGGCCATGGAACGCCTTGTGGCGATCCTCAGGCAGGAGCGCCCTCATATCGTGCATACCCATTCCTCCAAGGCGGGCTTCCTGGGGCGGGTGGCGGCACGCCGGGCCCGGGTGCCGGTGGTCATCCATTCCGTGCACGGATTCCCCTTCCACGACTGGATGCCGAGGGTGCGGCGCGTCTTCTACCGGGCCCTGGAGCGGGGCGCCGCCCGCCTCACGGATCAGTTCATCTGCGTGGCCCGATCCGATATCAGGAAAGGCGTGAAGGCTGGTATCTTCACGGAAAAGAACGTGCAGCTCATCCGTTCCGGTATTCCCCTGGAACCGTTCCGCCAGGCGGAGGGACTCGGGGCGGCCGTGCGCGCGGAGATGGGCATCCCTGCCACGGCACCCCTGGTGGCCATGGTGGCCTGCCTGAAACCGCAGAAGGATCCACTGGCCTTCGTGGAGATGGCAGCCCGGGTTTTGCAGCAAGTTCCCCAGGCCTGGTTCCTGCTGGTGGGAGACGGAGAACTGCGTGCCGAAGTGATGGCGGCACGAGAGCGTCTCGGCCTTCGCGAGCGTCTCCATCTCGCGGGCTGGCGGCGGGATATCCCCGCGGTGATGGATGCCCTCGACGTGCTGGTTCTCACGTCCCTTCATGAGGGCCTGCCGCGGGTTCTGCCCGAAGCCATGGCCCGGGGAAGGCCGGTGGTGGCCACCGCCGTCGATGGCACGCCGGAAGTGATCACCGAGGGTGAAACCGGTTGCCTGGTGGCTCCAGGAGATATCGACGGGATGGCGCGGCGGGTGACATGGCTGCTGCGGGACCCCCTGCGGGGGAAGCGCCTGGGCGAGGCCGCAAGCAAGCAGGTGGGCGAATTTGATATTGACGATATGGTCCGTCGCCAGGAGCGGCTCTATGAGGATCTCATGGCGCGACAGAGGGGAGAGGCAGCGTGATGCGTTCGTCCGATGAACCGGTCTTGACAGCGCGAAGCCTGTGCAAGACGTTCCGGGGCCATCTTTCCATGGGGCGCACCCAGGTCCTGCGGGGACTCGACCTGACGGTCTACCCGGGAGAGATCTACGGATTCATCGGGGCCAACGGCGCGGGCAAGACCACGACCATCAAGATACTGGCCGGCCTGATCCACGCAAGCGCCGGTGAATTCCGCCTTCTGGGGTACGACGGCGCCGATCCCCGATCCCGCCGGGGTCTGGGTTTCCTGCCGGAGAATCCCAATTTCCCCGGCTATCTCAGTGGACGGGAGTTTCTGGATTTTCAGGCCCGCCTGGTGGGCCTGGATCGAGACCGCCGTCGCCGCGATGTCGATCGCCTTCTGGACGAGGTCGGCATGGCGGGGCGCGCCGATACACCCCTGAGGAAGTGTTCCAAGGGGATGATGCAGCGCCTGGGAATCGCCCAGGCGTTGCTGGGTGATCCGGTTCTGCTGATCCTGGATGAACCCATGTCGGGCCTTGACCCGGCCGGCCGGCGGGACCTCAGAGATCTGATTCTCGCCCAGCCCGCACGGGGCACCACCGTCTTCTTCTCCTCTCACATCCTCTCCGACGCGGAGGTTCTGTGCGATCGGGTGGGCATCCTGCGCGAGGGCCGTCTGGCTCTCGAGGGGAGCCTGGACACGATCCTGGGCCCGGGAGCGGCGGCATGGGATGTCACTGCAACGCGAGCGGGCGGGCTGGCCGCGGGCACCGGCACAACAGCCATTTCGCGCCAGGACGACCGGGTGCTGTTCCGTGTGGAGGGTGAGGCGGCCCTGGCCAATCTCCTGGATCGCCTGCGTGCCGCCGGTGCAGGGCTGCATTCGGTCACTCCGCGCCGCCTGACCCTGGAGGAGCGGTTCCTCGACCTGGAGGAACAGGGCGCCCGGGAGCGGCATGAGGAGCGGGCACCATGAGAATGGTCATGGCGGTGGCGGTGATGACCTTCAGAGAGGCGGTCCGGGACAGGATCCTTTACCTGCTTCTCGCCTTTGCTCTGGTGATGATTGCGGCCGCGAGGTTTCTGGCCCTGCTCACCGTTGGCTCCGAAGTCCGGATCGTCGCCGATACCGGCATGGCGGCCATCGCTTTCTTCGGCGTCCTGACGGCCATCTTCGTCGGTGTCTCACTCATCACGAAGGAGATCGAGCAGCGCACGGCCTACACCATCCTGGCGCGGCCCATGACCCGGGGGACCTTCGTGCTGGGCAAGTACCTGGGCCTTCTCATGACCTTGTGGGTGAACGCCGGGGTCATGAGCCTCGGCTTCGTGCTCCTTCTGGCCCTGAGGGGAGATCCCATTCTGCCGGTGCTGCCTGCCTTGTGGCTGACCGCCATGGAGCTGGCCGTCGTGACCGCGCTGGCACTGTTCTTCTCGGCCCTGGCCACGTCGTCCATACTCGGCATCCTCTTCACTCTCGGTCTCTACGTGGCCGGTCACCTGGTCTGGTCCTTTCCGCTCCTGGCCGGCCGGCTCGGTCCTGGCTGGGGCACACGCGCGGTCATGGCGGTCTATTACGTCCTGCCCAACCTGGACCGGTTCAATGTGCGCGCTGCCGTGATCCATGGAGATCCCGTCCCGCTGGAGTTCATTGTCCTGCAGACAGCCTATGGCCTGGGTTGGGTCATCCTCCTCTTACTGGCTGCTGCTCTGGCCTTCTCCCGCCGGGATCTGACATGAAGAGGCGACAGGCTGGTGTGGCGGGGCTGGTTCTCCTGGCCCTGGTCCTGGTGGCCGGGAGCCAGGCACGGCTCCTGGCTCAGCCCCTGACGGAAGACGCGGGCCGGCGCCTGCTGTATCTGCCCAACGGGCGCTTTCTGAAGGTCGCGTCCCTGGGATACCCCACCTTCGTGGCCGACATGATCTATCTCTGGTCCATCCAGTTCTACAGTGGGTATGGCAATCGGGTGGATCGGTTCGCCTACCTGGAGCACATCTTCGGCGAGGTCATCACAGGCCTGGACCCGCGTTATGTGGACCCCTATCTCGTGGGTGCCCTGATTCTGGTTGTTGAAAAACAGGATGTGGAGAGTGCCCTGGCGCTCCTGGATCAGGGCATCGCCGCCAACCCCGATGACTGGCTCATGCCTTACGAAGCTGGCTTCTGGGCCTACGACACCGCGCACGACTTCGACCGGGCCGCGGAGTATTTCCGCCGAACCATGGAAATCCCGGGAGCGCCCGCATCCACCCGGCGCCTCCATGCCGGGATGCTCAACAAGAAGGGGGACAAGGTGACCTCCCTGCTCCTCTGGTCGGGAATCCTGGAGGATGCCGATAACGATCGCGTGCGGACCACGGCGGCAAACCATGTGCACGATCTGCAGATCGATGTGGACGTGGCCCGACTCGATGAACTGGCCGTGAACTTTCTGGGACTGCGCGGGCGCACTCCCCGGGGGACGGGTGAACTGGTTGCCGCGGGCCTGTTGCAGGGCGTGCTCCTCGATCCGGACGGCCGGCCCTATGTTTTTGACCCGGTCACCGGCAAGGCGAGTTCCACCACCTCCTTTCGCCTGCGACGCCCCTGATGGATCGTCTGGATTGGGTCCGTATCCTGCCTCCGTGGCTGTTCCCCCTGGCGGCCACTGCCGTGGGTCTGATACTCGGCTCATTTGCCAATGTCTGTATCCACAGGCTTCCCCGCGGCCTGTCGGTGGTCTGGGCGCGCTCGGAATGCCCCCGTTGCGGCGCCCGTGTGCGGGCGTGGGACAATCTCCCACTCCTCTCCTGGCTGATCCTGGCCGGACGGTGCCGCGACTGCCGGGCACCCATCTCGTGGCGCTATCCCCTGGTGGAAGGCATGGCAGGGTTGCTTTCTCTTGCCCTGGCCTGGCGCTTCGGTCCCCATACGGGGGTCCTGGTCATGGGGCTGTTCGCCCTGGCCCTCTTGATTCTGTTCTTCACGGATCTCGAAACCATGCTGTTGCCCGACTGGATCACCCTGGGGGGAGTGGCCGTCGGGTTGGGTCTGGCGCCATGGAACCCGCTGTTGCCGGAGCAGGTCGGGGCGCTGCCCGCCATGGGCCTGGCCCTGGCGGGTGCCGCTGGTGGTGCCGGGTTGATCCTGGCGGTCATGGTTGCCTGGCGCGTCTGGAGCCGCTGGCGCTTCCCGCAGGATATCAGCGAAGAGCTGCGGACCGGCATGGGGCAGGGAGATCTGAAGATGTTGGCGTTTATCGGTGCGTTCGTCGGCCTCCGCCAGGTTTTCTTCGTGACTTTCGCCGCGGCTCTCATGGGCAGCCTGTTCGGCCTGGCCATGATGATGCGGCGGCGGGCCCATCGCCATACATTGCTGCCGTTCGGCACCTTCCTCGCCCTGGCCGGAATCGGTTCCATCTTCTATGGTCGCCAGATCGTGGACCTTTACCTGAGCCTCCTGGCCTGGCCGTAGGAGAGGACCCGGCATGACCGTCCTGGCCTATCCGACCATCAGGGAGCAGCCCGTTCCCGTGTCCTTGCCGCCCCGGCGCTTCGCGGCCCAGCTTGATCTGCTTGCCGACATGGGTCTGCCGGTGATCTCCCTGGCGGCGGCGGTGTCACAACCCGGGGCAGGTGTTGCGGTGACGTTCGATGGCGGTCTCAGGGAGATCTACACGCTGGCGTATCCGCTGCTGTCGTCCCGTGGGCTGGTGGCCACCGTCTACGTTGCGACCGGCCATGTCTCCTCCCAGGACCCTCTCCCCTGTGGCGGTCACGCCATGAGCTGGGCCATGCTGCGGGAACTGTCGCAGGCGGGGTGGACCATCGGGTCCCAGGGAGTCCGGTCCATCCGGCTCACGACACTGGCAGGAGGGAACCTGGCGGAGGAGCTTGGGGTCAGCCGGCAGGCTCTCGAGAATGGCATCGGTGCCCCCTGCCCGCACTTCTGCCCGCCTTTCGGGGACACAGACCAGCGTGTTCTTCAGGCCATCAGAGCTGCGGGGTACATGACCACTGCTATCACGCTCAAGGGACGCCACCCCTGGCGGGCAGTCTCAGGAATTGTGGCGCGGGTTGGGATCTCCAGAGAGACCGGCTGGTGGCGCTTTCGCATGAAGGCCCGCGGCGGGAGCCTGGGATCCAGGCTGAGAGGCTCGGGGCCCCTGAACGCCCGGAGTTGATTCCGCCGCTGGCCGGCATTAGATTCCCAAAAGTCCCCGATTCGAAACCGACATGCGCCGATTCCGCCATATCCTGCCTTTGATTCTCATGTGTCTGCCCATGGGCCTGCTGTTCTCGGTGGCGGAGGAGCCTCGGTTGCCATCGGAAGAGAGCCACGGGAAGGCAGCCGAGCAGATCCCGCCCGCCCCCCCGGAAGATGTGCTGCGTTTCACCAACGCGGATCTCCCTCTGTTGCGGCGCGAGGAGATGGGCGCAGGCGGAGACGGCGCGGAAGCGCCTGCCGGAGACGGGACGGAGAAGCGGGAAGGAGAGGCTGGCAGGACCCTGGAAAAGGCCCTGGAAGAATCCAGAGACAAGGCCCTCAAGCAGAGTCTCGCGGAGGCCCGGAAGGAGATTGCCACCCTGGATCTTCGTCTCGAGCACCTCAACAGCCGTCTCCTGTCAGTGCGGAATCCCCTGCTCAAGCGCGTGACTCCAGCCAACCGTGAGGAGGAGGACGCTGTGGGCGGGGCGGCGAACACGGAGCGCCTGTCCTGGGTGGAGGAGCAGATCGCCGCCACCGAGAAAGCCCAGGTGGAGGCGCGAGCACGTTTCCAAGC
>SMYD01000108.1 GCA_004356015.1 Acidobacteriota bacterium
CCTTGGCGTCAATCGTCGCCGGCGCATTTCCCCGCAGCATCGCTTCTCCCGGATTCTCTAGGTGTCATGCGGGCCAAACGTGGGCAATGGGACATCCGAGGGTCGGGACTCCGGGGAAAAGCCGATCTCGACGGCTGGACTCTCCCTGGCTAGATCTTGTCCTGGCATCGTCCGGAGCGAATTAAGGCCGCCCCGAATCACCTCCTGGTCCACAAAACTCCACTCTGGGCCACAAGTGGCATAATAATGGAGGTTTTCAGGGGTGTCAAGCTAATTCGTCCAGCTCGACAATGAAAATGTGCCGTATTGCATATATGGTATCCCTCGTTCGAATCACCACATCGCCTTGTGGCGAATATAAGGCGAAAGGTGTTTCCCGACGGGAAAAGATGCATTCCTGACGGAAATTTCCAATCTCAGAGCCTGTCAAAGAGCGGATCCGATCTGGGTCCCGCAGAAATTCAGCCTTTCAGCCTGCCAGATGCGGCCTTCTGCCGTGGTGATGCGTGTGTCCGCGCGCTGGTAGACGGGGAACTTGCATGGGAACTCATCTGTGATAGCTCCCTGCCCTCTCCAGTTATCTTGAAGAGGAAAGTGTCTCAGAGATGTTGGCACGGAGGGACCTGCGTCCCGGGCGCGCACCAAAAAAAAGGCTCCTCCGTGAGGAGGAGCCTTGTGCTTTTTCCGGAACAGATACCTTTGTTGAAGTCGGGGTCAGTCGCCCTCACAGCCGATGAGCTGGCACTCCGGCGGGCGGGTGTCGTCATAGGTCGGTGGATCGGGGCCATCGGCACCGCCGGCCGGCAAGAAACCGCCGATCATGGGGGTGTCGGCGTGGAACTTGCGAATGCGCACGCCGCTGTCGGTCTCGAAGGCCACGATGAGCTGGTCGTCATCCAGGAGCAGCGTGGGTCGGCGGGCCTTCTCCCGGGTGGAGGAAAGGCGGACCGGCTGGATCCAGGTGCCGTTCTGCCGGCTGGTGAACCAGATGGACTGCTCGGTGCCGTCGGGGGACATCCGCCACCAGGCGATCAGCGGGCGTCCGTCGGGAGTGAATTGCAGTTGTGGTTGCAGGTCGGCTTCGCCGTTACCCGAATTCCCCAGGAGAATGGGGCTGGACCAGAAGCGGCCGTCGAAGAATGACACGGCCAGTTCGTAATCGCCGTCCTCGTTGAAGGACCAGACAGCCCAGGGCAGGCCGGTGAGCGGGTGAACGGCGATGGATGGGGTTCCATCGGCGCGCAGGGCACCACTCTGATTGAGGAGGACGCGCTCACCGCCCAGATCCTTGTTGCTGCGGCGAGCGACCAGGTCGCTCTCGAACCAGACACTGGCAAGGCGCCCGCGCTGGACCGAACGGATGTCGGTACGCAAAAAGCTGCCGTCTTCGGCGAGAACCGCGGCTACTTCCGCCCGGGCTCCCGGCGACCAGGAACCGGCCGCCAAGGTGAGGGCGACGAAGCCGAGTGCCAGCCTACGAGACCAGATTCTCATAGGTCTTCCTCTGCCCGATGTGTGCGTCGAAACGCTCCACCTCGGGCGTGGTCCTCTCAAGTGACGAACGCAGGTACTTGAGACGGCCAAAAGCGATCTTTTCCTGGATGGGATTACCCTCCCCGCGGGCAATCTGCCACAGGTAGAACGCGCTGTTGAAAAGGAGATCGATATAACGGTCTTCCTCAACCTCCGAGCCGGCCAGAGCATCCACTTCGCGGATATACGCCTTGGCCCGCTGGTAGTTCTTCTGGGCGAATTCAGCCTCCATGAGCTTGGACAGGGCCAGGGCACACAGACGCCGCAGACCTGCCTGGCGCGCGCTCCTCAGGGCTTCCTGGATCAGCTTGCCGCCGACCTTGAAGCGCCCGAGAGCAGTGTGCGAGGCACCGATGAGGACCTTCATCATCAAGCTGCCGGAGGTGTCGTTCACCTCGTCGTAGAGAATGAGGGAATCCCTGAAATAGCTCAGGGAACCCTGGAAGTCATTATCTTCGTAAGCGATACGGCCCAGTGAGTGGAGCGAGTAGGCCACCGAGTGGTCATCGCCGGCCTCCCGGGCCACCAGCAGACATTTCTCAGCCTCCAGCCGGGCCAGGAAACGGTCTCCAAGCTCAGCATGGGCGTTGGCGAGTTGCAGCAGTGTCTTGATCAGGATCTCGCTCTCGACGCCGTCACCGATCTTGAGAATATTGCGCAACTCGCTCTCGGCAAGGGAGATCTTGCCCAGCTTGAGGAGCGCGCGTGCGAGGCCGTAGCGGCCGCGGGCGATACGTGTGCTGTGCAGGCCGACCTGTTCGTGCGCGACATCCATTTCCAACCCGGCCTCGGCGACTTCCACGCCTTTCTGGAAGGCGGCGTAAGCCCTGGCATAATTTCCCAGAGCGGCTTCATCGTTCCCGACCACCATCAGGTCCGCGAACGATTCAGCGTCCGGCCGAAGCTGTTCGTATTCCTCAAGGTCGACAATGTCCGAAAAACTCTGGATGGATACGTTGAATATCCCTGCGAGAACGCGCAGCTTGTCGAACGAGGGGTAGCAGCGGCCCTTTTCATAGCGGGAGAGCTGGCTGTTGTCGATCTCGCCCCCGGCCAGGCGTGCCTTTTCCTCGACTTTTCGGAGAGAGAAGCCGTAACCTGTGCGAAGCTGCTTCAGGTAGGTGCCCAGCCGGGCACTCCCTTTTAACTCGCTGCTTGACATCGGTCCTGTGGCCACTTGCTCCCCGTTCCTGTACCACGCTCCGTTCCTGTACCACGCTCGCGGGCTGCGCTCTTCGCGTCCCGACAGACGATATCGTAATTGTTCCACTAGGATATTTACTTCAATCCTTCACAGGAATCAACTCGAGAGTTGGTGGATTGCGGTGTATTTGCAGCATGGGGGGGAGCCGGCGGATCCGCCGGAGGCTGAAAAAGCCTGAATTTGGCCTCTTCGCGGTGGTCGGCGCGTTGACAGATGTTGATCCGGGCATTACAATTTTCCTGTAAACCGCCTTATTTAAATAACTTGCAGGTTTTTTCTCTTCTGGAGACCTGTCACGCCCGCCATGAATCGCAGACCCACGCCTCGCGCCATGACCAGTGGCGGTCGCCAGTTTCACCGGGGCCTCCTGTGGTTTTCGGTGATTTTCGGTCTGCTTCTCCTCGCTGATGTGGGGGTGGTGGGAAATCTGATCTTCCGTGACCTCTCCCGCCAGGTCATCGAAGAGGCCAAAGTCCGGGCGCTGACTGAAGCCAGGGCTTTCGCGCGCCAGTTCCACCTGGAATCAGCGGCGACCATGGCCAGCCCGGCAGCGGTTTACCGCCTGGTGCGCGATACCTACGCAGTCGCCCGTTACGCGGATCGCATGCTGGAGCGCTACACCTTTCTGGAGCGGATCCGTGTCATCGATGACCAGGGGCGCCTGGTCATGCCGACTCGCTACCGGCAGGCCAATCTGAAGCGCAAAACCGATGGTCAGAGGCCTCTTCAATCCCTTCCCCCTGGGGATGCCGACTCGCTCACCCGGTCTCCACGCAACACACCGGATGCCAGCGCCGAGCTGCCCGGGGAGATCGACCTGCCGCCGGTGATGGGTCCGCCGCCCGCCAATAATCCCGCCCTTCTGGCCATGTACCGCATCCACGGGATTCCTCTTCCCGACCTGACCCTGGGCCCTGGCGACCCCGCCAGCGTCGACCGGGTCAGCCGCCGGCAGAGTGTCATCACGGTGACGGCACCGGCACCGGGCGGCGCCACCATCGAGGTCTCTCTCTCCGGGGAGATGCTGACCAAGGAGATCGACCAGTTGCGGCGGGATCTGATCATCAAGATTCTCATCGGGGCGGCCGTCAGCCTGGTACTCATCGTGGTGGCCTATGTCTTCGTGGTGAAGCTGTTCAACAAGACCCGCCGTCTCGAATCGGAAGCCCAGATGGCCGATCGCCTGGCCTATGTGGGCACCCTCGCCGCGGGCCTCGCTCACGAAATTCGCAACCCGCTGTCGGCCATGAAGTTGAACCTGCAGATGCTGGATGGGGCCATCGACCATCCGGACCAGGAGTCCCGCGACATCCTGCTCGAAACACAGGGAGAGGTCGAGCGTCTGGGAGAACTGGTGACCTCCTTCCTCAGTTATGCCCGGCCGGCACGCTTGAAGATGGAGCCGTCGGATCTCAACGAGATCGTCAGTGAGATGGCGCTCTTCCTCAAGGCCGATGCCCGGCGGCGCGACGTCCGCATCGAGACCGGACTGGCTGTCGGTCTCCCCGTCATCGCCCTGGATCCCGCGCAGGTCAGACAGGCCATCCTGAATATCGTGCATAATGCCGTCGCCGCCGTGGAGGCCAATGGTGGCGGCAAGGTGGTCCTGCGCACCAGAGTCGATGGCCATGGTGATGTCCAGATCGAGATCGAGGACGAAGGTACGGGTATTCCGGCGGCCAACCTCGATACCATCTTCCAGGTGTTCTACTCTTCAAAGCCGGGTGGAACCGGATTGGGCCTGCCCATCGCCCTGCGGGTGCTGGAAGGGCACGGCGGCCGCATCGAGGTCCACAGTCGTCCCGGCATGGGCACCCGCTTCACCCTGGTCTTTCCCCAGCAAGCCACCCGAGGAAGTCGCGCCGCCCTATGACCCCTTCAGCCCGGATTCTTCTGATCGATGACGATGCCGCCGGGCGCACAGCCCTGCGCCGCGCCCTCCAGCGCATGAACTACGAGGTCGAGGCCCATGCTGCCGGGGCTCCCGCGCTGAAGAGCCTGGGGGACGGCACCGGCTTCGACCTGGTGATCACCGATATCAAGATGCCGGGCATGGATGGTCTGGAACTGCTGCGCCGGGTGAAGGAGGCCAATCCCGAGCTGCCGGTGATCCTGATCACCGCCTTCGGCACCATCGAGAACGCGGTGGAGGCCATCAGCCAGGGCGCCAGTGATTACCTCACCAAGCCGCTGGGTCTGCCCGAAGTTCGCGCCAAGGTCGCCAAGACCCTGGAGAGCAGCCATATCCGGCGAGAGAACCGCCGCCTCAAAGGCGAGAACGAGCGCCTGCGGAAAGAAGCGAAAGGGCACCTGGGCCTGCAGGCGCTCGTGGGAGTCAGCCCCGCCATGGAGCATCTCAAGCAGCAGCTCCTGCAGGTGGCGCCCACCCCCAGCAGCGTTCTCGTTGTGGGCGAGTCGGGCACGGGCAAAGAACTGGTGGCCCGGGCGCTGCACGATGAATCAGCGCGCGCCTCCCGCCAGTTTCTGCCCATCAACTGCGCCGCCATCCCGCACGATATCCTGGAGAGTGAGCTCTTCGGCCATGAGCGGGGCGCCTTCACCGGGGCGGTGGGGCGCAAGCCGGGCAAGTTCGAGGTGGCTTCAGGTGGCACTCTCCTCCTGGATGAGGTCGGTGAGATGCCACTGGGGATGCAGGCCAAGCTCCTGCGGGTGCTGGAGGAGAAGTCCTTCATGCGGGTGGGGGGCGTGGACACCATCAAGGTGGACGTCCGCATCGTGGCGGCCACCAATGCCAATCTGGAGCAGCTTGTGGCCAAGGGTGAGTTCCGGGCCGATCTCTACTACCGGCTGAAGGTCATCACCCTGACCATTCCACCCCTGCGTGAGCGGAAGGAAGATATCCCGGTTCTCATCGGGCATTTTCTGGAGCGGCTGTCCAGGGAGTACCAGCGGCCCGGCCTCAATCTCTCCAGGGCGGCGATCGCCGCCCTGGAAGCAGGGGACTGGCCCGGCAACATCCGTGAACTGCGCAACATGCTGGAAAGCCTCGTCGTCCTGAGCAACGGTCCTGATCTGGGTCTCGGTGATCTTCCCCCCGAGTACGGTGGCACGCCGGAGACACCTGTCCCTGTCGTGGCGGCAGCCCCGGCCGGGAAAGAAGTGTCGGCGGCGACCGGCACGGCCGCACCGACCTACGAGGCGGGCCTGCCCATGGCGGAGCTGGAAAAGCGTCATATTCTCAGGACGCTGGCGGAACAGGACAATAACCGCACCCGGGCCGCCCGTGTTCTGGGTATCGGGAGGCGGACGTTGCAGCGTAAACTGGAGGAGTACAAGGAGGAAGGCGAACTGGTACCACCGCCTGCGCCAGATTGACACGCTTCAGGCGCCAAACGGCTGGCATGAAGGTTGCAGCGGTTGGCGGCGAGAAATGACTCATTTGAAGACGATGGAGAAACAACGATGAATCGCACATTGCAGGCCACGGCTCTGGTGGGGGCCATGCTCGGGTCAATCCTGTTGGGTTTCATGATGGTCCGTGTCGCGAGTGAGACCGCCCCTCCCCCGGCGGCCTTCGGCACCCCCGCGCCCGCCTCCCGGCAGGTGATCCCGGCCAGCGCCCAGCGTCCGGCCTTCTACGAACAAGTCGGCACTCGCCCCGTCGCCACGGTCACTCTTCCCGATTTCGCCGATATTTATGCCCGTGTGCTGCCGGCGGTGGTCAGTATCAGCGCCACCAAGTTCACTGACCCCGCCAACCGGCCGGATGGCAACATGCTCCAGGATCCGTTCAGTTACTTCTTCGGCCGGCCCGATCAGGAGGGCAACCCGCACCGCCAGCCCCGCCGTGAAGAGAGCGGCGGCACCGGGTTTGTCATCACGCCCGACGGCTACATCCTGACCAATTTCCACGTGGTGGAGAATGCGGATATCGTACGCGTGGCCCTGCATGACGACAGCGGGCAGGAATTCAACTTCGAGGGCAGGGTGGTGGGCAGCGATCCGGCCACCGATATCGCCCTGGTCAAGATCGAAAGTGACGCCGTCCTCACTTACCTGCCCCTGGGCGATTCGGACAGCCTGCGGGTGGGAGAGTGGGTCATGGCCATCGGCAACCCGTTCTTCTACCAGGACACCCTCACGGTGGGGGTGGTCTCGGCCAAGGGCCGCCGTCTCACCGGTCTGTCGCGGGATCCCAGCCTGGACAACTACATCCAGACCGATGCGGCCATCAATGTGGGTAATTCCGGAGGGCCTCTCCTGAACCTGTACGGCGAGGTCATCGGCATCAACAGTGCCGTGTCGAGAGTCGGCCAGGGGATCGGCTTCACCATCCCCATCAACATGGCCAAACTGGTGGTGCCCCAGTTGCGCGAAACGGGCCGGGTGGCCCGCGGCGCCATCGGCGTCACCATCACCGATTTCTCCGCCCTGGACGAGGACGATCGCGAATACTGGGGGCTGGCCGACCTTCACGGGGCCTTCATCCAGGAAGTGACCGCCGGCCAGCCGGCCGACCGGGCGGGCCTGCGCTACGGCGATGCCGTGGTGGCGGTGGATGGCGAGCCGCTGACCGGTTCCAGCGACCTGATCCTCCGGATCTCGTCCCACCGGCCGGGCGAGTCCATCGAGATGACCTACCTGCGTAACGGTCGCAAGCGAACCGCGACGGTGCGCCTGGGTGACCGGGAAGCCATCGTTCAGGGGGCCAGCATCACCCGGGACGACAGCAGCAGCGAGCCCGAGCGATCCTTCTTTCACCAGGTGGGCATCGAGGTCGCCGATCTGGATGCCGATACTCGGCGCAGGTTCCAGATCCCCACCCAGGTGGAGGGGGTGGTCATCGCCGATGTCTCGGTGCGTGGTGACGCCTACGAGAAAGGGTTGCGCCCCGGCATGGTCATCCTGGAGGTGAACCGGCAGGCGGTTGCCACCCTCGGGGATTATCGCGCCATCATCGAGGAAGTCAAAGACAACGAGATCGTGGCTTTCTATGTCTGGATCCGCACCCGGGACGGGGAATCGCGCAATTTCATCACCTTCAGGGTTCACCCGGAGTAGAACGCCGGCGGATCCCGCCGCCCGGTCGCCTGTGCTTAAATCCGGGCCGTGGGCGCGCACGTCCTGATCATCGATGACGAGGCGGGGGTCCGCGATGCCCTGCGCATGGTCCTTGAATATGAGGGCTATGAGGTGGCGGAAGCCGCTTCGGGCCCTGAAGGCCTGGAGCGGGTGCGCGCCGCGTCGCCGGACCTCATATTTCTCGATGTGAAGATGCCGCGCATGGATGGCCTGGAGGTACTCCGCCGCCTGGGCGAAGATGGGGTGACGGCACCGGTCATCGTCATCTCGGGCCATGGCAACATCGCCACGGCCGTGGAGGCGACCAAGCTGGGTGCTTTCGACTTCATCGAGAAGCCCCTGGGCACTGACAAGATCCTGCTGGCCTGCAAGAACGCCCTCCGCCAGCGTCACCTGGAGGAGAAGGTGGCCGAGCTGTCGGGCCACAATTCCACCCTGGTGGGCGAAAGCCAGGCCATGCAGAAGGTCCGGGAGGCGATTCGCAAGGCCGCTCCCACCCAGGCCACCATCCTGATCACCGGCGAGAGCGGCACCGGCAAGGAGCTGGTGGCATTGGCCATCCACCGGGAGTCCCGGCGGTCCGGGCGCGAGTTCATCCGGGTCAACTGTGCCGCCATCCCCGAAGAACTGATCGAGAGCGAGTTGTTCGGCCACGAGAAAGGGGCGTTCACCGGTGCCGTCCAGAAGCAGAAGGGCAAGTTCGTCCAGGCCGACAGCGGCACCCTCTTTCTGGATGAAATCGGTGACATGTCCCTGCGCACCCAGTCCAAGGTGCTGCGGGCCCTGCAGGATGGCGAGGTGGAACCGGTGGGGTCCGGCCGCTCCTTGCACGTGGATGTACGGGTGCTGGCCGCCACCAACAAGGATCTGATGGCGGAGATTCAGGCGAGCCGGTTTCGGGAAGATCTGTTCCACCGCCTCAACGTTTTCCCCGTGCGCCTGCCGCCCCTGCGGGAACGCACCGATGACATTCCCGCCCTGGTGCGCCACTTCATGTCCGCGTGGTGCCGGGACAACGGCCGCCGGCCGCCTGACATGACCCCGGCGGCGCTCCAGGCCCTGCGGGGCGGCGCGTGGAGCGGGAATGTCCGTGAACTGCGCAACACCATCGAACGGCTCCTGATTCTCGGTGAAGGCCAGGTGGTGGACGCCGCCCAGGTGGAAGCTGTGCTGGCCCCATCCACCGCGCCACCGCCACCGGAAGAGAGCGTGCGTGCAGTGGCGCCCGAGGCGACGACTCTGCGGGAGTTCCGGAACGCCGCCGAGCGCGCCTGGCTGGTGGGCAAGCTGCGGGAGTACGGCTGGAACGTTGCGGCCACAGCCCGCGCCGTCGGCACGCCCCGCTCCAATCTGTACAAGAAGCTCGAGGCTTACGGCATCCGCAGGGAAACGGACGGGACTCCGTGACGCCGGCCATCGGCACGCTCACCGACCTCCTGCACCACTATCTGACCGCGCATCCCAAAGATCAGGCGGTCGGCTGGGGCGCAGGCGACGGCAGCACCTGCTGGCTGTCCACGGCAGAGCTCGCCGACCGCATTCGCGCCCTCTCCCTGGCGCTCCACAGCCATGGCGTCAAGCCGGGGGATCGGGTGGTACTGTTCGCGGAGAACCGCTGGGAGTGGATGGTGGCCGACTTCGCCATCCTGGCCAGTGGCGCCGCCTGCCTCCCCATTCACCCCGGTCTCAGCGCGTCCCAGATCGCGTACATTCTCAAGGATTCGGCTGCCTGCCTGGCCCTGGTGTCCACCAGCCAACACCTGGCCACCTTCATGGAGGCGCGGCGGCAGGCCGGTGACGTGGAGCAGGTCATCAGCTTCGACGACCCCGGGGCGGCGGACCCGGCCGTGGTGCCGTTGCATCATGCTCTGGAGATCGGGCGCGCCTGGGGGGACACCCATCCGGGCATCTACCGGGCCACCCGTGATGCCGTCTCTCCCGGCGACCTGGCCAGTCTGATCTACACCTCGGGCACCACCGGCGATCCCAAAGGGGTCATGCTCACGCATCGCAACCTCGCCAGCAACGTCTCGGCCTGTTCCAGTGTCTTTGATTTCCGCGCCGATGACCAGGCGCTCTCCTTCCTGCCGCTCTGCCATGTGTTCGAGCGCACCGTGGACTACTGCTACTACCTCTCTGGTGCCGCGGTCATTCATATTCCCGATCTGGCCGGGCTGGCCACCGCCTTCACCCGCTTCCGGCCGACGGTGTTCGCGGCGGTGCCCCGGGTGTATGAAAAACTCTACGCCCGTATCCTGGAAAGTGTGCCACCCAACAGGCAGGGCCTCTTCCGCTGGGCCTCGAAACTGGCCCTGCGCCTGGCCGCGCGCCAGGTGGCCGGACGCGGTCCAGGGCCATGGCTGGCTCTGCAGCGGGCCCTTGCCGACCGCCTTGTTTATCGCCGCATCCGCGCGCGCATGGGTGGGCGCCTGCGCTTCTGTAATTCAGGCGGCGCGCCTCTTTCCGCCGACCTGGCCGGCTTTCTGCTGGGTGCCGGGATTCACGTTCTGGAAGGGTACGGCCTCACCGAGACCTCGCCGGTCATTGCCACCAACCGTTACCCGGACCCCCGTCCCGGCACCGTGGGGCGGGCCCTGCCCGGCGTGGAGATCTCCATCGCCGCCGATGGCGAGATCCTGACCCGCGGCCCTCATGTCATGGACGGCTACTGGCATCAGCCCCAGAAGACCCGCGACATGATTGACAGCGACGGCTGGCTGCACACCGGTGATATCGGCAGCCTGGATGGCGACGGTTATCTCTCGGTGACCGACCGTAAGAAGGAGATCCTGATCACGGCCCAGGGGAAGAATGTCGCGCCCCAGCCGCTGGAGAACGCGCTCAAGCGGATGCCTCTCATCAGCCAGGCGGCCATCATCGGGGATCGCCGGCCCTATCTGGTGGCCCTGGTGGCCCCCGATTTCAACATGCTGCGCCGGATTGTCGGCAAGCTGGGCCTGGAGAACATGCCGTTGCGGCGGCAGCTCGACCACGAGTCCGTGCAGGCCGCCGTGGCGGAAGAGATCGCCACGGCCACGGAGTCGTTCGCTCAGCACGAGCAGGTACGGCGGTTCCACCTGCTGGATCGGGAGTTCGACGCTGACATGGATGAACTGACGCCGACCCTCAAGCTCAAGCGGCGCGTGATTCTCCAGCACTTCGAGGACATCATCGAAGATCTCTACAGTGGCCACGAGGCGCCCCACGTTCTCGGGTCATAGGGGCCAGGAGGATCTTGCCATGAGTGAAGCACAGGACAGCACAGCTCCGGTCCGGGTGGACCGCCGCCTGGACGGCATCGCCGTGGTGGTTTTCGACCTGGCCGGATCACCGGTGAACAAGATCACCCTGGCGGTGCTGGAGTCCCTGGCGGCCGTCCTGGACGAGCTGCAGGCCGACCTGCCGCGAGGCGTGGTCTTCATCAGCGGCAAGGATCATTTCTGTGTCGGCGCCGACGTGGCCCTCATCGCTGCCCTGAGCACTGAAGAGGACGCCCGCGCCGCCAGCCGCCAGGGACAGGACCTCCTGGCCCGCATCGGTTCCCTGGGATGTCCCACGGTGGCGGCCCTCACGGGCAACTGTCTGGGCGGCGGTTACGAGTGGGCCCTGGCCTGCCATCGCATCGTGGCCGCGGAAGGAACCACACGGGTCGGCCTGCCGGAAGTGCGCCTGGGAATCCTTCCCGGCTGGGGCGGCACCCAGCGCCTGGCCCGCCGTCTCGGCTTCGGCCCGGCCGTTGAATTCATGGCCGCCGGCCGTAGCCTGAACCCTGAAAAAGCCCTGGCCCGTGGCGCCGTGGACCGGGTGGTGCCTCTGGCCGAGCTGGAGGCTGAGGCGGTGGCGGAAGCCCGCCGTCTCGCCGGCGCGCACGCCTCCGGGCGGGTGCCTCAGGTGAGCCGGATCGGTCTGATGGGCCGTGCCCTCCGCTGGCTGCCGCCGCTGCGCCGCATGGTGTTCGGCCAGGTGCGCAACGCCGTGCTCAAGCGGGCCGGTCACCACTACCCGGCGCCACTGGCCATCGTGGATGCGGTGGAGGCGAGCTTCAGTGGCCCGGCGGCCCGTGGTTTCGCCCGGGAGAGCGATCTGTTTGCCGTTCTGGCCGTGGGCGACGTCTCCGGCCATCTGGTGAGCCTCTTCTTCCTGAACAGTGAAGCCAAAACATGGTACGTGCAGGAAGAAGCCGCGGCCGGGGACGAGCCTGCGACGGTGGCGGTCCTGGGGGCCGGGGTCATGGGCACCGGTATCGCCTTCCTGGCCGCCTCCCGGGGTTTTCAGGTGATCCTGCGCGACGTGGCGCCTGAGGCGCTGGCCGCCGGAGTTGCGCGCATCCGCAAGACGGTGGACCGCCAGGTCAGGCGCGGCCGCATGGATGAAGAAGCCGGGCGCCGTATCTGCGAACGGGTGAAGGACACCACCGAGGCCGGTGACCTGGCCGCGGCCGATCTGATCATCGAAGCGGTGGTGGAAGAGATCGGTCTCAAGAAGCGGGTTCTGGTGGAAGCTGCCGCCAGCTCTCCCTCCGCCGTGCTGGCCACCAACACCTCGGCCCTGTCGGTGAGTGAGATGGCGCTGGTCCTGCCCGACCCGTCCCGCCTGGCCGGCCTGCACTTCTTCAATCCGGTGGAGAAGATGCCGCTGGTGGAGATCATCGCGCCGGACAAGGCGTCCCCGGCCACGGTCGGCATGCTGATCAAGCTGGCTCGCCGCCTGAAGAAGGTGCCGGTGAAAGTGACCGACTCTCCCGGCTTCCTGGTGAACCGTGTGCTCTCGGTCTATCTGGCCGAGGCCATCCGCCTGGTGGAGGAGGGGTTCGATCTCGCCGCCGTGGACAAGCGCATGCTGAAGTTCGGCATGCCCATGGGGCCGCTGCTCCTGCTGGACCAGATTGGCCTTGATGTTGCCGAGCATGTGACCGGCACCCTGCGGGCGGCGTTCGGTGAGCAGGTGCCGCCGTCGGATCTGGTGCCCCGTATGGTGGCGGCCGGGAGGGTAGGCGCCAAGAGCGGACTTGGTTTCTACAACCATGAAGGTGACAAGCCGTTTGCCGATGACGCAGATGTGCGCGCCGTCATGGAGAAGCCGCCCGGGGAAACTCGCCAGCCGGGTGCTACCGAGGACCGGCGCCTGCTCTATCCCCTGGTCGCCGAGGCTGCCCGCTGCCTGCACGAGGGTGTGGTGACCCTTCCCGGCGAAGTGGATCTGGCCATGGTCATGGGAATTGGCTGGCCGCCCTTCACCGGTGGCCTGTTGCGCTGGGCCGACAGCACCGGCCTGAGTGCCATGGTGGCCGAACTGGACCGGCTGGCGGGCCTTCACGGCGCCCATCTGGCGCCCCCCGATGCTCTGCGCCGCCGGGCGCAGGACCCTGGCCTGTTCTATCCGTCGCGGTGAGAGCCACCACCTGAAAGCCGGGCCGGCCGCGGCATGGAGCGGCCTGCGACCTGATAAAGTGGCGGTGCAACCCGCCACTCAATGAAGGAAGTCGAGATGCCGTCTGCAGCAGGTGCCCCGGCACAGAAGAGGTCCAAGCCGTCGTTTGCCCGCGGCCTCTTCGCCGGCCGCGTGGATGAAGACCTGATCTTTCCCTTTCCGCAGCTGGCCGGCGATGAGGCCGAAGCTCTCGACATGGTTCTCGCCGAATTCCACCGCTTCGCCGGCGATCACCTGGACGGTGCTGCCTTCGACCAGCGCATGGAAATTCCCCAGGAGTTCATCGGGCAACTGGGCGATCTGGGTGTGCTGGGCTTCACCGTGCCGGAGGAATATGGCGGCTCCGGCTTTTCCACCGGCGCCTACTGCCGGCTCATGCAGGCGGTCTGCCGCTACTGCGCCGCCACCGCCACCGTCATCGGCGGGCACCAGTCCATCGGCATCAAGGGCATCGTCATGTACGGTAGCGAGGAGCAGAAGCGCGAGTTTTTGCCCAGGATGGCCAGCGGAGAGTGGATTGGCGCCTATGCCCTGACCGAAGCCGGCTCGGGCTCCGATGCCGCCGCCATGACCACCCGGGCGGTCTACGACGCGGCCGGTGACGTCTGGATCATCAACGGCAGCAAGCAGTGGATCACCAACGGCGGCTTCAGCCAGGTGTTCACGGTCTTCGCCAGGACGCCGGCCGAGCCCGGCTCCAAACCGACCCAGGCCATCTCATGCTTCCTGGTCAAGCGCGATCTCCCGGGCGTCTCCACCACCCCGCCCATGCACAAGATGGGCATCCGCGGCAGCAACACCGTGGATGTGGTGTTCGACAACGTGCGCGTGCCTGCCGGCCACATGCTGGGCCGGCAGGGCCAGGGCTTCAAGATGGCCATGGAGATCCTCAATACCGGCCGCCTCTCCCTGGCTTCCGGGTGCATCGGCTCGGCCCGGGAGATGATCGATGCCTCGGTGAAGTTCGCCCTGGAGCGCAAGGCGTTCGGGGCCACCATCTCCGAACTGGAGATGATCCGTCACAAGTTCGCCCTGATGATGTCCGAGACTTACGCCGCCGAGGCCATGGTCTATCTCACCACCGGCCTGTGCGACCGGGGCGGCCTCGATTTCTCCATCGAGTCGGCCATGAGCAAGACCTTTGCCGGTGAGGTCCTGTGGCGGGTGGTCAATCACGCCGTCCAGATCAATGGCGGCAACGGTTACATGAGCGAGTATCCCTACGAGCGGTTCCTGCGCGATGCGCGCATCAACATGATCTTCGAGGGGACCAACGAGATCATGCGTCTCTACATCTTCATGGCCGGCATGCGGGACACGGCGGCGGCGGCGACCGTGGGGTCCCTGACGAGGGTCCATCCGGCTCTGGCCGCCGAGGCCGAGGTGGCCGCCGCCATGACCCGGATGTTTGCCGGAGCCATGGCGAAGACGCTGGCGCGCCACGGCAGGGAGTTGCCGGCCCGGGGCTATGTCCAGGAGCGCGCGGCCGACGCCATCATCGATCTCTACGCGCTGCTGGCGGTCCTGTCCCGGTGCACGGCCCGCCTGGAAGCGGACGGAGAAGAAGGGGCCGCCCGGGATGTCACTCTCACGCGGCTCTTTGCGCGCCAGGCCCGGGACCGCTTCGAGCGCAATATCGGTCTCCTTGACGGGCCCGATGATGAACTTTTAACGGCGGCGTCCGAGGTGGCCTACAGGGATGGCGGCTACCGGCTGATCTGACCGCCGGGGAGGGATCCCATGGGTGACACCAGCGCTGCCGCCCGCGAGATTCATCGCCTGCTGCGCCGCATGGTGCAGGATCTTCTGGCCCGCAAGTCCGGCGGCCACCTGGTGACCGGTGCCGTGGACGAGATCATCGTCCACCTGCCGGCCGGCGGCGGTGATGCCGAGGACTTCGCCGCCGAACTGGCCGCCCGCCTCGAGGACGAGGTGGATGATGCCATCCGCCGGGCTGCCGCCTTTCGCCCCGGTCATGTCTACTGCCATCGCTGCTGCGCCGCCGCCTGTGAGCACTCATCGCCGCCCACGGCGCAGCATGTTTTCACAGGCTACAACCCCACCGGCACGCCCTTATGGGAGCCCATGGCGCAGGCCCTGCTGGCCCTGCGCCACCCGGAGGTGAATGCCCTCTATGACAACCCGCGGGCGCTGGTGACCCTGGTGCAGGACAGTGCCACCCTGCGCGGTACCATGCTGAAAGCCTGGCAGAACCCGGTGTGCGAAGTGGTGGGGCAACTGGTGGCGGGCTACTTCCGGCCGCCGGGTGGGAGCATCGGCAATGGTGAACGCCTGGCTCTGACCCTGCAGGTCACGGCGGCGCGCACCCAGCGTCAGGGCCTGCGCCTGGGTCTCAACCTGCTGGGAGGGCCCGACGAGGCCTGGCCGATCGATCTTGAGCCGCCCTGGCGGCGGCCTTTGCGCTGGGCCCAGGACGCCCTGGCCTCGGTGGCAGTGCCAAGAGGCCGTGGCCGCGGTCGCCGGCTGCCGTCTCCGGGAGAAGTGGAGGAACGGGTGCTGGGGATTCTGGGCGGCCTGTCACGGCGGCTGCGCCAGGAGCGCAGCGGCCGCACCCGGCGCACCGGCCACGCCCAGGAACGCCATCAATCAGGAGAGCGGCCCACCCGCAAGGCGTTGGACGACGTGCGCACAGCCCCCGCCGAGGCTTTCCTTCTGGACGAACGCAACGACACCCTGGTGGTCCTGGGAGAGCGCGGCCGCACCCACTTCTTCACCCCGGCGGGACGCCTGGCGTCGTCAGTGCGTTATTCCCGTGATGCCATCGCCGCCAAGCAGCGCCGGGGCCAATGGCGGCCGGCGCCGGAGGAACGTGTGGCGGCCCTCCGCGCCAGCCTCACGGCCGGGGCGCCTGAGGACGCCGAGTCCGGCCATGAAGATTGACGCGGGCCGGCTCTCGCCAGGCTAGGTCTCCCAGGTCAGTTCGTCGCCCAGGGTGATGGTGCCGTCGTCCAGGACCACGCCGTAGGCGCCGCCGTGCCAGTTGCTATCCAGGGCGTGGCGCAGTCCCGGGAGGGCGGCGTCCATCTGCCCGCAGGGCCTGGTCTCGCCCCGGATCCTAATGCGGCATGCCCCGACGCGCAGAATTCGGTTGCGGGTCCCCTGCAGGGGAAACCCGGACACCAGCAGGTTGGCGCGGCGGGCGATGGGGTCCAGATCGGCGTCCATGTCTTTCATGATCCGCTCCCAGACCTCCCGCTCCAGCAGGGTCACCTGGCGCTTGCCGCCGATGTTGGCGTTTCCGTGCAGGCCGTGGTTGGTCAGGAGTCGTGCCTGCGGCACCGGGTCCATGGGAACACCCCGGGCAGGCTTGATCCATATGGCCTCCAGCTTGCCGGCACCGTGGCCGTCATTCATCACCTGCACCCGGCCGGCTCAGACCTGCAATGCCGGTGGCCGGCTGGCGCGCAGGCGGCGGCAGGTCCGCAACGTTTTGCTGCGGGCGCTCCTGGAGAAGCGCGCCGGCTCCCAGGGTTCACTGGAGAGCAGGTTTCCCGCATGGGCGGGAACCACGTAGGCCCAGGCCCTGATCGGCTCGCCGTCCACAGGCTTCACGGTGACAACCCGGCGCTGGTACGGTTCGTCCTCGAAGGTGTCCAGGATGCTCAGGTCGGCCGGCGACAGGCCCGAATAGAGGACGCCATCGGTGGCCGAACCCGGGTAGCGCTCGACGCCGGGAAAGGGCTCGCCGTGCAGAAGCCTGCATCGGTAGCCGGCCAGCCGGGCCGGCCTGGTTTCAGGGACCCGCCCGGTGAGAGCGTCCACCACGTCGGGAAGGGCCAGGGTGCCGTAAGCGAACAGGGTCGTTGGTGCAAAATCATTCATCACTCGCTCCCTTGCCGGAGACCGATTGATTATCTCCCAAACCGTATTCCGCATGCAAGTCTTTTGTTTTCAACTGTCCCAGCCGGCCCGTTTCCGGCCGGAAGGCCGACCGAAGGCCCGAAATCCCCTTCTTTTCCGGGCCGGGGCGCTAGAATGATGCCCGTGAGTACCTTTGAAACCGTCATCGGGCTGGAGATCCATACCCAGCTCAATACGCACAGCAAGCTGTTTTGCCGCTGTGCCACCCGTTTCGGCGACCCGGCCAACACCCTCGTCTGCCCCGTCTGCCTGGGATTGCCGGGATCTCTGCCGGTCCTCAATGGCGGCGCCGTGGAGATGGCCATCCGCCTGGCCGTGGCCATGGACTGCACCGTTCACCAGAGCTCTCTCTTTGCCCGCAAGAACTATTTCTATCCGGATCTGCCCAAGGGGTATCAGATCTCCCAGTTTGACCATCCCTATGCCACCGGCGGCGGCCTGGACTTCGAGGTGGACGGCAAGCCCCATCGCGTGTCCTTGACCCGCATCCACATGGAAGAAGATGCCGGGAAGTCGGTGCACGAGGGGTATCCCGACTCGGATCGGTCCACCTATCTGGACTTCAACCGGGCCGGCACGCCGCTCTGTGAAATCGTCACCGAGCCGGTGCTCACCAGCTCCGCCGAGGCGTACGCCTTTCTGGTGCGCCTCAAGGCGCTGGTCACCTGTCTCGGCGTCTGCGACGGCAACATGGAGGAAGGCTCCATGCGCTGTGATGCCAACATCTCGCTGCGACGCGACGCCGGCGCGCCCCTGGGAGATCGCACGGAACTGAAGAACTTGAACTCGTTTCGCAACGTGCAGCGTGCCCTGGATCTGGAGATCGCCCGCCAGACCGAGATCCTGCGGGCCGGGGGCCGGGTGGCGCAGGAGACGCGCCTCTACGATGCCGACCGCGGCGAGACCCGGACCATGCGCTCCAAGGAGGACAGCCCCGATTACCGTTATTTTCCCGAGCCGGATCTGCCGCCCCTGATCATCAGCGACGAGGAGTTGACCCGGGCCCGGGCGACGTTGCCGGAACTGCCGGGCGCCCGCCGCCGCCGGTACCTCGACGAGATGGGGCTGGCAGTTGCCGCCGCGGATTACCTGGTGCTGGACCGGGACGTGGCCGCTTACTTCGAGAAGGTGGCGGCGCGCTGCGCTGACCCGCAGGTGGCGGCCAACTGGGTCATGGGCGACCTCACCAGGCTGCTCAAGGAGCGCCACCTGGCCATGGCCGATGTCCCGATCCCTGCCGAGGATCTCGGCGATCTGTTGAAGGAGATCACCGCCGGCGCCATCAGCGGCAAGATTGGCAAGGAGGTCTTTCAGGTCATGGCCGCCGAGGGCCGCCCTCCCGGCGAGATCATCGCCGAGCGCGGCCTGGCCCAGATCAGCGATGAAGGAGCCCTGAAGGCGATCATCCAGGATGTCCTGGCGGCCAACGCCGTCCAGGTGTCCCAGTATCGCTCAGGCAAGACCACAGTCCTGGGCTATCTCATGGGCCGGGTGATGCAGGCGACCCGCGGCCAGGCCAACCCCAGGCTGGCCAACCAGCTGCTGCGGGCGGCTCTCGAGGCGTGAAGATCCGGCGTGGATGCCCGGGAGGACGGTGCCCTCGCGTTGCCCTGATCCTGTTGGTGGCCTTGGCCCTTCTCCCCGGTGCCGTCGCCGGCAGGGGTGGTCTCGATCCTGAGCGGCTGCCGGCCGACTGGCGCACCTTGACCGTTGCGGGCACTGAAATTCATTTCCCGCCGTCTGCCGCGTCGCTGGCCGAGGGCCTGGCGCGGGCGGTCCCGGCGGTGCGCGGGCGGGTGGCGCGGGCCCTGGGCACGGATCCAGCCTCACCTGTGGATGTCATCCTGGTGCCCCGGGACAGCGACAAAGCCCGGCAGGCCGACGTCCCTTCGGCACCCCACTGGGCGGCCGGTTTCACCGTGCCGGGAAGCGGCGTGCTGTACATCCGCACCGGTGCCCTGGGGGTCTATCCCGACCGGGACGCCACGTCCATCTTTGCCCACGAGCTGGGCCATGCGGAACTGGGCCGGGTGGCGGGGCCGGCGCGCCTGCCCCGCTGGTTCGAGGAGGGGACCTGCATGGTGCTGGCTCGGCCCTGGGATCTGCGTGATTCCTGGTCGCTGACCCTGGCCGTCCTTTTCTACGACCCCGCTGCCGTGCTGAGTCACCAGCAGGGTTTCCCCCGGGACGCATCGGCGGCGCGCGCGGCCTACGCCCAGTCTTTCGCCTTTGTGGAATGGCTTGCTCAGCGGCGCGGGGGAACGATTGCCCTGGGCAGGGTGGCACGGCGGGTCGGCGGCGGGCAACCGTTCGCGACGGCTTTTTCGCTGGAGTTCGCCATGACGCCGGAGACGGCGGTACGCGCCTGGCGAATCTCCATGGGGCGGTGGTACCGGACCGTTTCCATGATGACCAGCACCACCACAATGTGGGTGGCCATGGTGCTGCTGCTGGCAGTGGGGGCCGTGGGCCAGCGCCGCCGCCGCCGCCGCATCCTGGAGCGCTGGGCGCTGGAAGACGGGGCCGATGCGGCGGATGACCGGCCCATCAAACCGCACTGAACTGGCGGCCACGGGGCCACCGGCCTAACATGAGCGACCGATGATCACCTTCCAGGGAGTCACGAAGATGTACGAGCAGGGTGTGGTCGCCCTGCGGAATGTGAGCTTTCATCTGGAAAAGGGAGGGTTCGCCTTTCTCACCGGCCCGTCCGGCGCCGGCAAGACGACCGTGCTCAAGTTGATCTACCGCGAGGAACGTCCCAGCGAGGGGAGCGTGGAGGTGGCCGGGAGAGATACCTGCCGCCTTGCCGTGAGCCAGGTGCAGCGGCTGCGCCGGCGCATGGGTATCGTCTTTCAGGACGGACGTCTCATCGACTCCAGGGATGTCTTCGAAAATGTCACCTTCGTGCTGCGCGCCCAGGGTCTGGCGCTCCGCGCCCGCAAGGAGCGGGCCCTCAACGTGCTGCGCCAGGTGGGACTCTCCCACCGCATGCGCTCCCTGCCGCGGCAACTCTCCGGAGGGGAGCAGCAGCGGGTCGCCATCGCCCGGGCCGTTGCCGCCGATCCGGATCTGCTGCTGGCCGACGAACCCACCGGCAATCTGGACAGGGAGATGTCGGTGGAGATCATGGAGATCTTCCGGCGCATTCACGGCCGGGGGACCACGATTCTCATCGCGACCCACGATCCGTTTCTGCTGCGCAAGTACCGGCGGCGAGTGCTGCACCTGGAAGACGGTTGCCTGACTGACAAGGGTGTCGAGAAGATGGCGGCCGGCGGGGACGCGCCATGAGCTTGAGACTGCTGCGCATGATGGTGTCCGACGGCCTCCTGGCCCTGCTGCGCGGCCGCGGCCTGACAGCGGCGGCCCTGCTGATCATCACGCTCACCTTCAGTGTCTCGGCCCTGGCGCTGCTGGCCGCCGGCAACCTGGCGGCCACGGTGGAGCTCAACGGCCGTCCCGGCGTCTTCAGGGTCTACTTCGGCGAGGAGGCGCCCGACAGCGAGGCGGTGGAACTGGCCCGGCGGCTGCGGCATCGGGACGGCATTGCCTCGGTGACGGTGGTGCGGGCCGGCCAGGCACGGGACGATTTTCTCGCGGCGTTCCCCGAGATGTCGGCAGGCGTGGATCTGCTGGTCGACAATCCCTTTCCTCCCCATCTGGAGGTGACGGTGGCGGACGCCGTTGCCTCCGCCCGGCGGCGCGAGCTGCGCGCCGCTCTGGGAGATGAAGAAGGGGTGGTGGCTGTGCTGGGGGACGACCTGTGGACCCGGCGTCTGCTGGAGCTCGCCCGTCTCATCCGCCGCGCCGGCCTTGCCGCCGGCCTGGCGTTTGCCCTGGCGGCGACCCTCGTGGTGGCCGGCGTGACGCGCCTGTCGCTGGCGACGCGCCGGGACGAGATCGCGGTCATGTGGGTGGTGGGCGCGCCGCGCGCCTTCATCTCCGGGCCGTTCGTGGTGGAAGGAGTGGTCCTGGGCGCCGGTGGCGCCCTCCTGGCCTGGGCCGCCTCATGGGGCGTCTTCAGGGGCGCGTCGATGCTGGCCGAGGAGCACCCGCTGCTGGGATTCCTGGCCCTGGCACCCTTGCCGGCTTCTTCGGTGCTGTTCCTGGTGTCGTGCTCTGTCGTGGCAGGCACCGCCGGCGCCCTGCTGACCGTCCACCAGGCCGCCCGCGCGCATTGAGGCGGGCTGGTCGGCGATCCAGCCGCGCTAGAATTTATTGCCTATGTAGAAGGCGCTGCGCCATGGTCCGATGGTCTCGCTGAAATTGGTCTGCTTGGCGAAGACCCAGTTCAGCTCGAGGAAGCCCAGGCGCATGTTGAGGCCCACGCCGAACGAGGCCACCCCGTTCTGCAACTCGCCGCCTTTGCTGAATTCCCAACCCTCCCGGCAGCGCTGGAAGGTGTCCATGAAGCCGGTGGCAGAGCAGCGGTCCTGCCCTTTCGGGATCTTGGCGATGAACACCTCCTCGATGGGGTCGTACCATTCGCCCCCTTCGTAGTAGGCGCCGCCGATATCCATGAACAGGACGGCGCGGATATCCCGGATACTCCCGCCGAACGGGAAACGGAGCTGATCCACCAGGGGCAGGCGGAACTCGAAGTTCTGGAAGAAGACCCGGTCGCCGCGATAATCCCGGTACCCGAACCCGCGCAACTGGTTGAGCCCACCGATGGAGTAGGTGCGCCGGAATTCGGTATTCTCGGCACTGGAGATGATGCCCACGGTGCGCATGGCAAACGACGAGCGCCGCGTGATCTTGAAGTACTTGCGGTAGTCAACCTGGTAGGTCACGAGATCTCCGCCCTCCCCGCCGATTTCAGGTGACGCCACGGCGCCGATGCGGAATCGCTGCCCGTGGTGAGGACCCCAGCTCTGCCAGCGCGTGGTGTCGGCGGTGAAGAAAAAACCGAGATCGACCGAGCGGTAGTCCACATCTTCCAGGCGGGTGAAGGAATTCCCGTTGGAATCAAACGCCGTCTCGACCACGGGGACGGAGGCGTCGGTGAGGCCCAGGCTGGCGTCGAAGCCGTAGTGGCGGTTGAAGGGGTACTGGATGCTGAAGGAACCGCCGCTGAAACGCTGCTTGGCGATCTCGATCTCCACGAATCCGCCGGGGAGTCGGCGCGGAAAGAAGAAGAAATCTTCATGCTGGTAGACGTGGTAGATGAAATTCGTGCGGCGGGAGTAGTCCACGTGGAGGACGTCCAGGTTGGAATAGGATGAGACCGTCGAGACTGCGAAGATCCAGCGCTTGTCGCCCATGAGATCGGCCAGGGTCAGGGCCGTGTTGCCGAAGAACGTGCCGTTATCGGTGACGCCGACCTCCAGGCCGGGTGATTCCACCTGGTAGCTCCGCTTGTATTTCTCCTTCTGGTCCTCGTCCAGGGTGAGCTGCAGCGGCGGTGTGAACGGCTGCAGTTCCACGGTGGACAGGTCCCGGCTGGAGAGGGGGATTTCCTCCTCTGGAGGGCCCAGTTCCATGCGGTAGAGCCGGTAGCGGCCGCGAAAATAGGCGGTGAAGACCACCACGTTCTTATCGCCCAGGGTGTCCAGCTCCACCGGGGCGAAAACGCCGGTCATGATGTCGGTCAGCCGCCGTTCGCTGCCGCCCGCCAGGTCCAGCTCGAACAGATTGAAGATGCCGTCGCCCCGGTCCGAGGAATAATAGATGCGGCGGCCGTCACGGGCATAGGCCGGCATGATGTCCGACGACTCGCCGAAGGTGAGCTGCGTCTTGCGGGTGGGGTCGGACGCCATGACCTCGAAGATCTTCTCGTAGGCGTTGATCCGCCGGTTGTAGAGCAGTGTGGTGCCGTCCGCCGACCACATGGGGTTGCTGTCCACGTAGGGGTCGTCGGTGCGGTTGATGATCTCGCCGCTCACCAGGTCGTAGGTGTAGATATCGAAGACGCCGCCCACGTTGGCCGAAAAGGCCACCACCGTGCCGTCGGGGGAGAAGGCAGGGGACGCCTGCAGAGCCAGCGACGGCATGGGAATGATCCGCAGGCGCTTGCCCGTGCGCGGGTTGAACAGGACCAGGTTGCGCCGGTTCTCCTTGCGCACGAAGACGGCCACCATGTCGCCGGCCGGCGACCAGGTCAGGTCGCGCTTGCCGGCGAAGACCTCGGTGGTGAGGTATTGCCATTTGTTGGTGAATCCCTTGGTGACGTTGCGCAGGGGTGCGCCGTCAGATCCCGAGACGATCCAGAGATCCAGTTCGAGCTTGCGGTTGGCCAGCACGGCCACCAGTTCGCCGCCCGGGGAGACGGTGGGCGCGAAGGTGAACACCCCGGGCCGTTGAAAGCCGATCTCCCGGCCGTAGTCGGCAGGCTCGCTCTTCTCCAGCAGGTAAGGCAGGTAGCGCTGCCGCAGGTACTTCTGGAACTGGCGGTTGAACTCATCGATATCCATGCCGAAGGCCTCTTTGAGGGCCTTGGGGATGTTGTTCCGCAAGAGGACCTTGCGGTATTCAAAGAGGAAGTTGCGCACCCCCTCCATGCCCCAGCGTTCATGGATGAAGGTGAAGACGGCGTTGCCGAAACGGTAGGTCAGGAACCCGCCACCCAGTTCCTGGATGCGGGGCACCAGTGAATTGACCACCGCGTCGCGGATGGCCATCTGATCGAAGCTGTCCTCGTCTTCGGCCAGAAACGACGCCAGCCCCTCCATGATCCAGAGGGGCGGATTGGCGCGGAAGGTGCGGCCAAGCTGGTTGTTGAAGAGGATGTCGTACTCGAAGATATGAGTCAGTTCGTGGAGGATGAGCTTGTAGGTCTTGTCGGGCGGCCCGTCGATGGGCAGCACCATGCGGCTCTGGAGGGGCTCGGCGAAGGCGCCCACCGCCTCGGGAATCTCCTGCAGGATGATGTTGGTCTGCTCGAACTCGGGATGGGTCTTGTAGTAGATGAGGGGGACCCGGATGGACAGCTGATGATCCAGATCTTCAGAGAGCTTCAGGTAGGCGCTCTCTGAGAAGGAGACCATCCGTTCCAGGAAGGCTTCCTCCTCCGGGTAGTAGTAGATGTCGAAGTGGGGTGCGTGGTACACCTGCCACTTGAAGCGGTCATAGGTGACCTTGGGCCGGCTGAACTGGGCCATGCCTGCTGCGGAACAGCCCAGGGCCAGGCTGATGATGAGGACGGAACGGAGCCAGGTGGGCATTTTCACGTCTTGTGTCTCCAGCCTACTCGGTGAACAGATAACGGATCTCGGTGCGCGACCGGGGCACCATGACAGCCAGGTAATTATCATGGAAACGTTCGGCCAGGTCGAAGAAAACGCCCAGCGGGTCGCTCTCGTCGGTATCCAGGATCACTTCCTGGATGAACGACGTATCGTAGACGAGCTGGCCATCGGAGCCGCGCACGAAGATCAGGTCGAGCTTCAGGGTGTAACCGGTGCGATCCACGTAGTAACTGCGGATGGTCCGGCGCCCGGTGGTGGGGCTGATGTATTCACCTTGCACGAAGCCTGAGCGATCCACCGAGGTGTAGAGAATCCGCCCCGTGATGATCAGATCGGCGCGAAACTCCTCGGCCAGGGCCACGAAAAACGGCGCGTTCTTCTTGAGTTCTTCAAGGCGCTGCTCCGGCAGGCTGGGGGGCGGGTCGGCCAAAATGAGAAAATCGGAGTTCTTCTCCAGTTCCCTGCGCAGGATGCGCACCAGTTCTTTCTCGATATCCATGACCGGCGAATCGTTGTGGAGAAAGCCGCCCACCAGGATGCGTCGATACCCCTCGGTGTCCATCCTCGCCTCCATGGGCAACTGAATGCGCACCGTCTGAGGCCGCCCCGCCAGGGCCGGACTCGCCGGCCAGCCCATATGGATGAGGATCACGAACAGGGCCACCATCAGGCGGCGGGTCATGGGCTCTCACTTTCCGTGGCGGGTGTCGCCGGCAGTGGCTCCGCGCCTTTCCACTGGCGGTAGAAGACTTCGAACGCCTCCTGGTTGGCCAGCATCTCTTCAGGTGGGGAGTCCATGAGAGCCACGGCCTTCTCGTAGGCCTGGTGGGCGTCGTCGTAGCGTCCCACCGCCTCGTAGGCCACCGCCAGATCGTTCCAGAGACGGGGGTGATCGGGGGCACGCACCAGCAGCAGGCGGAAGCGGTGGGCGGCTTCGTGCCAGAGACCCTTCTTGCCCAGATCGACGGCGTAGGCCATCTCCTTCTTGATGCTCGTGGCCCGGGCCGGGGCCGCGCCCAGGACGAGAGCCGCCAGCAGAAGAGTGAGGGCGCCACTTCGCAGAAGAGTTTTAGCCATGGGTCAGAGAGTCCTGCACAGCAGAGATCGACCGCCCCCCGGAGATCCCTGAACAAAGCAAAAGTATAGCCCAAAGGTCCCTTGCGGCGGATACGGTAGACTGATGGCGCCGCATTCGATCCGCGGAGGATTCATGCTGCTGCGCCGGGCCACGGGCCCCATCCGGGGGAGGGTGACGCCGCCCCCCTCCAAGTCGATCACGCACCGGGCCCTGGTGGCCGCGGCTCTGGGCCGTGGTATCACGCGGATCGAAAATCCCCTGGACGCCCAGGACACCCGCCTGACCGCCATGGCCCTCTCCGCCCTGGGGGCCCACGTCGTGCGTGAAGAAGGCGTCTGGTCGGTGACCGGCTTCCGCCGGGGAGTGAGGGGTGAACTCCTGCCTGCCGGCCGTCTGTCTGGAGCCGGGGCAGCCACCCAGGCTCGTGGGAACCGCGACCCGGTGGTTCTGGACCTGGGCAACTCGGGGTCGTCCCTGCGCTTCCTGCTGCCTCTGGCCGCCCTGCTGGACCGGCCGGTGGTCCTGGATGGCTCAGCGCGGCTGCGGCAGAGGCCGGCGGCCGTCCAGGCCATGGCGCTGCGCGCCCTGGGCGCACAGGTGGACGAGCTGGGTGAGCCGGGTTGCCTGCCGTTGCGGGTCCGTGGCCCTCTCTGCGGCGGCGAGGTGGTGGTGGACGCCGGTGGCTCGAGTCAGATCGTCTCGGGACTCCTGCTGGCCGGCGCCGCCCTTCCTTCTCCCTTGACCGTGCGGGCCACGGCGCTGTCGTCGCGACCGTATGTCGATCTGACCGTTGCCGTGATGCAGGACTTCGGATGCCATGTGGAGAGGGTGGAAAGCGCCGCATGGAGGGTTCATCCGGGAGCTCCAGGGGGTCCTGTCGGCGAGAAGAGCGCGCGCCATGGGGCTGGTACCCGGGAGACTCGCGGTGCGGGCAAGCCGGTACGCACCACAGGCAATGCCGTTGACGCCGATAGCGGTGGACCGTTCCATTACCGTGTCGAGGCCGACGCCTCGGCGGCGGCTTTTCTGCTGGCGGCGGGCGTGGTCACCGGTGGCCGCGTGCTGGTGGAAGGAGTGGGAACGGACTCAAGCCAGGGCGACGTCGTTTTTCTCGACCTGCTGGCGCGCATGGGTTGTGACGTCACGGCAACGTGCACGACCCTGGCCGCCTCAGGCCCGCCCACCATGGGCCTCAGCGCCGATCTCAATGCGACCCCCGATCTCGTGCCGCCCCTGGCGGCCGTGGCCCTGCTGGCGCCCACGTCCAGCCGGCTGACCGGCATCGCGCATCTGCGGGTCAAGGAGTCGGACCGTTTGGCGGCCCTGGCAGGGGAGTTCTCACGCCTGGGAGGGCAGGTCGCCGCAGGCTCGGACGAACTGCTCATCACCGCGCCTGCCCCTCTGTCCGGTGCCGCCGTCTCGGCCCACGGAGATCACCGCATCGCCATGGCGCTGGCCATCGTCGCCCTGCGGGTGACCGGCACGGATCTAA
>SMYD01000109.1 GCA_004356015.1 Acidobacteriota bacterium
CCATCCAGCGGACTGGTGGGATAGACCCCGTCCGTGCGCACCCGGATGATGAGGCGTGCCAGGTCACTGGCCGATGGATTGGTCCAGTTGAGGACGTTGACGCTTTCGGAACTGGCCACCGACAACCCGGAAGGTGACGCCGGCGGGCTCACGTCATCCACCGGCTGGGCCGTTGGCACGAAATCGACATCGTCAGTCAGCAGGATGCGATCCGCCCGGCCTGCGGCCGTGTGACCGCCCAGTTCAAGACTGTGCTGGCCGATGGTCAAGGCATAGGAGCGACCTGCAATCCATTCCCACGCACCGGCGGTGGTCACGTCCAGAGTCTGGGGTGCAGCGCCGTCCATGGACTCGTACAAGGTCCCGCCGGAGCCTGTGGGATTCATGACTCGCACCCACAGGTACCAGATGGCGTTACTGGGAATATGGACCCCGAACGTCGCCGTGCCGGCCGGTGAATTGCTGGTGCCCGTGGGCGTGCCAGCGGGAGTGTCCACCCAGGCATCCCCGAAGGAATCGGCGCCGGTCACGGCTCGCATGGGTGCCGTCAGGGAGCCGCCCTCGGCCTCGAAGGTCAGGTAACTGCTGCTGCTGGCCAGGGTGGTGAGGGTGCCGTCAGGACTGGAGACCGTGGCGTTGCCGCTGCTGTCGAGACTGCGCACGTGGTAGGCGTACGTGGTCGCGGGCATCAGGCCCTGCAGCAAGATGCCATGATCGGTCACCAGGCTTGGGTCCACCGCAGTCTGCTGGTAGGCGGTCCCACCCTGCACGCGGTAGAAGACCTGGCTGTCGGAGGGCTCATCGGTCGTCCAGGTGACGGTGCCACTGGTTGCCGCGACGCCGCTGCTGGCGATGGAGCTCAGGACCGGCGGCAAACTGTCGGCCTCGGTACTGAAACCCGTGGCCTGGGTGAAGGTGCTGGCCAGGGGATGACCCGCAAGATCACTCACCCCGCCTGCGCCACCGATGGCGCGCAGGCGGTAGGTCTCGCCCAACCCCAGAGTGCCGGCCGGCGACAAGGTCACCGTCAGACCATCTCCCGAGAGGCTGGGGGAGCCGGACGAGAGAGTGACAGGACTGCCACCGCCATCCAGAAGTTGCACTGTGGCACCGCTGACGGAAGCCGGATCCAGGGGCTCGCTGAAGATGATGAACGGTTGCACGGCGACGCCGATCCCGCTGGCGCCATCGGCCGGCGACTGGGACTGAACGGTGGGAGCGACAGCCGCTTCCACCGTGAACAGGCCGGCGCCGGCGCCGAATGTCTGATCCGCATTGATGACATTGATACCGGTCACTCCGGGGACGGCACTGCCTCCCACGGTGATATTGGCCACCACCTGGCCGCAGCCGTTGACCGCCACACTGTTCACCGTGATTTCAGGGTCGTCGAACACCACCGTGGCCCCGGTTTGAAAGTTCGTGCCGTCGATCTGGACATCCATCTGCCGACCCTGTTCTGCTGACAACGGACTGGCGGCGGACACGGTCGGGCGCGGCCACCCCGTGACTTCATTGGAGAAGCTTGCGCTGACATTGCCCACCGCATCCACGGCCTTGACGGCGACATACCAGGTCGTGCAATCGGTCAGGGCGGTCACAGTGTGCTGCGTTGTCAGGCCGATATCGATCTCCTGGTCATAGCTGCCGGCCGATGGACCATAGAAGACACGGTAACCGGCAAGATCGGTATCGCTGACCGGATCCCACGCCAGGGAGACCGAGCCGGCCTGGGCCGGCACAGCCACCACCCCCATGAGAAGGATGATCGCGACCAGAAAGAGGCTTGAGCGAGATCCATGAATCATTGATGATTGCTCCGGTTGATGGATGGGGTATCCGAGATTCCGCATCTACTGAGCGAAACCCGTGCCAGCCGGATGCGCCGCCAGCGTTCAACCAACAAGTCCTTTGCTTTCTGTAGTTGAGGGCGATGTACCCATGCGAGGCAAGATCTCTGACCTGCTCAAACAATTCAATCTCGAACATGGCCTGACAATGCTGAAACAACATCCTGATGACCTGGGGTGATGTGCAGGATGTGGTTCTCGTCAGATCAAGTCTATTCTTTACAAATATTAAATAATCGTTTATTTTAAACCAGTAATTAAAATGATAGAATTCCACCATGAATTCAACACTCAAGTGGAAGTCACGTACCCTCTCCGCTCCCGAATCTCTGCTGCGGGCGGCAGCGGACAGGTTCGCTCACCAGGGCTACCATGGGGCAACCGTCGAGACCATCGCTCACCAGGCCGGGGTCAATAAAGCCCTGGTGAGCTACCACTTCGGTGGCAAGGAGCAGCTCTACCTGGCTGTCCGCCGACGTGTCCTGGGACTCTTCTCCGGGATGGACCGGGCCATGGCAGGCCCGGCCCAGACCGGCCCTGGTCATGCCGAACACGCATGGATCGACTCCATCACCCGGCAGGCCCTTCAGCTCCCGGCCCTCCCCCTGCTCCTGTTGCGCGAAGAACTGGGGGATGGCCCGACGCCGCCAACGGAGGATTCGGTGCTGGCGATCCTGGCACTCCGCCTGGCACAGACGTCTCCGGAGAGGCCAACCCCCGAGGCCCGGCCTCCACGGGAGGAAGACGTCGCCCGTGCCCGCATCATCCTTGTCGCACTTTTCTTTCACCTGGCCCGGAGCGGAGCTGAATCAGGGCACGAACCGCTTCCCCCGTTTCTGCACCGCTGGCTGACGATGTAACATCCAGGAGCCTCATTGCCCCCCCGGTGCTCAGGGTGATCTCTCCAACACGCATCCCAGGAGTCCTCTCCATGCCATTTCAGAACCGCCGCCACACCCTTTTTCTTCTGCTGCTGCTGGCGGTCATCCTGCCCGTGGCTCAGGCGGGGGAACAACGCCCCTTCCTCTGGGAGATCGAAGGAGAGACAACGTCCTATATGTTCGGCACCATTCATCTTCCCGATGAGCGCGTCCTGGCCCTGCCGGCACCGGTGCGGGCCGCCTTCAGCGCCAGCGATGCTATCTACACCGAGATTCCCCTGGATATGATCACCCAATTGAAGGCTTCAGCCGCCATCCTCCTGCCCGAGGGAGAGAGCCTGCGCGCCTTGCTCGGCCCGGACCTGGCGCGCCGGGCCACCGCCTACGTGGAGTCGAAGGAACGGGACATGGATTTATTTGACCGCTTCACCATCTGGTCGTTCATGCTGCAACTCACCCTGCTGGATGATTATGAAAAATTTCTCACCGGCGTGCCCATGGATTTTTCCCTCTACCAGCAAGCAGTCGCCGACGGGAAGCAGGTGGCCGGCCTGGAGACCCTGGAGGAGCAGCTGAGCCTCTTCACCGATCTGCCCACGCCCGATCAGGCCGAACTGCTCAGCCAGACACTGGACCAGCTCGAGAGCCTCCAGGAAAAAAACGAGAGTCCGGCCGAGCAGATCATTCGGATCTACCTGTCCGGTGACCTGAAGGCCCTGATGGAGGAGACCTTGGCCTCTACCGACATGGACTCGGAAGTGAGCCGCAGATTCATGGACAGCCTCCTGAAGCAGCGCAATCTGCGCATGGCCGACAGGATGGCCGCGCTTCTTCAGAAACAACCGGAGACCAGTTTCTTTTTCGCGGTGGGCGCGGCCCATTTCGCCGGTGACGATGGCCTGCCCACTCTCCTGAAGCAACACGGTTTCAAAGTCCATCGCCTGGGGGCGCAGCCCCAGCCGTCGCCGGTCGCGCTCCCTTGAAATTCGCGCCACGCCTGCAAAGGAACACTGACTCTGCGCGCGACAGGAGCAAGGGCAGGAAATCCCCGACCTGAACTTCAGGTTGAATTGGCCTCCCTGCAGGAGTATGTTGGGGCGAATCAGGCAGGGAGAGACACGGTATGATTCTCAGAAAAATTGTCACCATGGGGAAAGGGAGACTCGCCTGCCTGCTCCTGGCACTCCTGGCCGGCGGCTGCACGACCCCACCCCCACCCGACACACCGGCCCTTCAGTTTCTCAACCAGAACCCTGAAGTCGCCTACCTGGGACGGGATGCCTGCAAGACCTGCCACTTCGAGATCTATGCTTCCTTTTTGAAAACAGGAATGGGAAGGAGCTTCACGACCATGAGCCCGGCTATGGCCGAAGAGAATTTTAGCGGCGATGGTAACGGCCTCCTCACCCATACCGATATGGGCTACAAGATGACAGCCCGCAATGAGCACTACTACCAGCGGCAATTCATCCTCACGCCCGAGGGCGAGGAGTGGTTGCCCGATGAGCGGAAAATACGTTACGTCATCGGGTCGGGGAACCACAGCCGTTCCTACATCACCCTGCAAGACGATCGGTTTCTCCAGATGCCGGTATGCTGGTATCCCCAGGAGCGAATCTAGGATCTCTGTCCCGACTACGAGGAAACCAACGACCATTTCACCCGCACCATCCCCTCCCTCTGCGTGTTCTGCCACAACGGCCGCATGACCACTTCCCCCGCGGCGGATAACGCATTCCTCGAGCCGATTCCCGACGGCATCGGCTGCGAGCGATGCCATGGGCCGGGCGCTCTCCACGTGAAGAAGTGGCGTGAGGGAGACACGGTGCCCAGCGGCGGCCTGGATCCGACCATCGTCAACCCCCGGCGCTTGCCGGTGGACCAGCGCCTCCAGGTCTGCTTCCAGTGCCACCTGGGCGATTCCAATGCAGGTGTCTGGGTCCTGAATCCCAGGACGCCACCGGAGGATTGGCGCCCGGGGCAGGACCTCCAGAAGTCCATCATCCAGTTCCGGTACAAGGAACCCCTCGCCGCCAGCTTCGGGATTTCATCCCAGGCCGATCGCCTCATGCTCAGCCGCTGCTTCAAGGAGAGCGAGGGCAAGCTGGAATGTCTCACCTGCCACAACCCCCATGTTTCGATCTACCAGCCCGATCGCCCAGACGACTATTTCACGGCCAGATGCACCGCCTGCCACAGCGATCATGGCTGCAGCGAATCGCTGGAGAAGCGCCGGCAGACAGAAACGCCCGATGACTGTGTCGATTGCCACATGCGCAAGGCTGAACCGCACGACCATCCCCATACCCTCTTCACCGATCACTGGATCCGCAAGCGCCTGCCGGCCGATGGCGAACCGGACCAGCGCACCCGCCATGATCTCGAGCCGGTCATGTCGGCACAGTTCTCACGCCTGGATCAAAGCGAACAAGACTTTGCCTTCGGCCGCGCGTACCTGCAAATGACGCTGAACACCGCCGGCCCGGAGCGCACCTTCCTGCGCCGGGAAGCGGAGCGCTATCTGCGCCAGGCACTGGCCGGCGACCTGGATACGGCGGACGTCTGGTACCAGCTGGGCGAGAACCTCAGTCAGGAAAAACGCTGGGCCGAAGCGGAGTCCGCATTTCGCACGGCTCTGGAGCGCGACCCGGCCCACAAGGAGGCGGCCCTGGACTGGGCGGAGGCCCTGGTGGAACTGAACAGACCTGAGAAGGCCGTGCCCATCTACGCCGCGGTGCTCAACGATCACCCTGACAATGATCGCGCCCTGGAGGAACTGGGGCGCCTGGCTCTCAGCGCCGGAAGACCTCTCGAGGCCTTACGTCTCATGGATGAGGCCGTGGCCATAAGCCCCTGGACAGCCACACATCATGCCAATCGAGCCATGGCGCTGGCTCGACTGGGGCGCCACCAGGAAGCCCTGCGCGCCGTACGACGCGGCGCGACCCTGAACCCGGAAGCCCCGGAGATCTGGGCTTACTACGCTGAACTCCTGCGCCGGGCAGGCCGGGTGGAAGAGGCAGACGCCGCTATCCGGCGTTCCCGGATCCTGGCGGAACGCGGTGCTGGACCCGCCGGCGGTATGATGGGCAATTCCTAGCGCGCCTTGGCCTTGAGAAGAATGTTGACCCTCCGGTTCAGCGCCCTGCCGGCGGTGGGGGCGCGGGCAGACCTACCAAATCAGGCGGCCAGAAGCTGCGAATCAACCCCCTGGCCTCCGGCGGACTCCACCGGGAGACATACAACGACCCGAAACCATCCCCTTGGGCTAGCATGGCTAGCCGGGAGCGGACATGGTGATCCCGGGAGCCTGCCCTTGAAACGCGAGACCTTCCTGACGACGGCCCTTCTCCTGCCGGCCCTGTTGGCAACCGCGTGCGCTCTCAACCCTGCCACAGGGCGCCGGCAGATCTCCCTCATCGGGGAAAGCCAGGAAATTCGCATGGGAACGGAGGCCGACAGGGAGATCTCGGCCGACATGGGGATCTACCAGGACCCGGCCCTGGCGAAAGCCGTCGCCGACATGGGCAAGCGCCTGGCGGCCGGCTCCGAACGGCAGGATCTGCCCTGGAGTTTCAAGATCGTGGACGAGCCGGTGGTCAACGCGTTCGCGCTGCCCGGCGGCTACATCTATGTCACCCGCGGCATTCTGGCCAGCCTGAACTCCCACGGTGAACTGGCAGCCGTGCTGGGACATGAGATCGGACATGTCACCGCGCGCCACAGCGTGAATCAGATGAGCAAGGCGCAGTTGGCCGGCCTGGGTCTGAACCTGGGCACCGCGTTGAACCCCAGTGTGGCTCGCTACGCTGGCCTTGCAGGCAAGGGTTCCGCCCTCATATTCCTCAAGTTCGGACGGGATGACGAGCGCCAGGCTGATGACCTGGGACTGCGCTACATGCGCCGGGCAGGCTTCACCGGCGAATCCATGTTGGAGGTGTTTCGCATGCTCGCTGCCACCGGCGGCGGCAGCAGCCAGATCCCCGGTTGGCTTTCCACCCACCCCAACCCAGGCGATCGCGAGGAACGGATCCTGGGCCAGATCTCTCAGGCCCCCGCCGCCCTGCCCCAGGACACGGTCTGGCTGCGACTCCTGGAAGGCCTCGTCTTCGCCGACGATCCACGCCAGGGCTTCTTTCGGGGGAACCGATTTCTGCACCCCGACCTGGCGTTTCGGATCGACTTCCCCAGCGGCTGGGAGACCGCCAACACCCGGAGCAACGTCAGCGCGCTTCACCCCGAGGGGAAATCCGTCATTGAGCTCGCCCTCGCTCCCCAGGAGACCCCCACGGCCGCCGCCACGCAGTTTTTTTCAGCCACCGAGGTCCAGCGCGGCCCTTCCCGCTGGACCTCCATATCGGGCATGACCACGGTTTCAGCATCCTTCCGGGCCGGCAACGGCGACGAGGCCATCGCCGGCCTGGTGGCATTCGTGGCTCTCGGTGACCAGGTCATCCGCCTCCTCGGGGCGACCCCGGCCTCAGACTGGCCGGCCCGCGAAGCCACCATGGTCGCGGCGCTGGCGTCATTCGCTCACCTGACCGATTCCCGGGATCTGAACGTGACACCTTTCCGTTTGACCCTCACCCCTATCGGGGCCGCAACGACCCTGGCGGAATTCCACCGCGCGCACCCTTCCACGGTAACCCTGGACACCGTGGCCAGGATCAATCACCTGCAACCGGACAGCCGGATCCGCCGGGGCATGCTCATCAAGCGGGTCATCGGGGGACCCTGAGAAAATCGGACCCGGCACCCCAACGGTTCGGGCTGGTCGTGCGTCTTCATGGGTGTGGACCGGACACTGGCATGGAACCCGGGCGGAGGCCTCGCGGTGGCAAAGAGCGGCGGAACAACCCATCTGGCGGCCCTCTTTGACACCTATTCCCTGCGTCTCTACCGCCTGGCGCGACGACTCGTTGGTGACGCCGACACGGCCCGGGACATGGTCCAGGAAGTGTTCCTGCGAGCAGCGCGCCATCCTGGGCGTCTCCCCGGCGATGACGCGGGCGGCGAAGCCTGGTTGGTGCGCGCCATGGTGAACCTCTGCCGCGATCGCTGGCGGCGGGAAAAGATCAGGCAGCGCCCCATGGAGCCCCTCCCTCAGGCGGCCGCCACTCCCGACCCGGAAGCTGCCGCCGTGGCTCGCGCCACCATCGGCGCGGCCCTGGCCGTCCTGTCGCCGCGGCGGCGAGCAGTGATCGTTCTCCACCATCTGGAGGAACGGGATACCGCGGAAATCGCGGCCCTGCTGGGAATTCGCCAGGTCACGGTGCGCTGGCACCTGGCCGGCGCCCGCAAGCAACTCGCACAACTCCTGCTGACCACGACCGGGAGGCCATCATGACACGCCATTTTCGAGATGACCGGGAACTGGCGCGCCTCCTGCGCGCCGGCGATCCTGCAAGCGACGGACTCGACCCGGACCAGGCCGAACTTCAGACGTGGCGCCGACAGACACTGAACGCCGTGGCGGAGAACACCGGGGAGGCGTGGCGACGCACTCACATGGTGGCCCTGTCGGGACTGGCGGCGGCCACCGCCGTTGTCCTGGCGGTACTCTTCCTGCGCCCGACCACCGGCCCTGCGGAGCCGGGATCGCAGATCGCCGAGACGGTCACTCCAACCAGGGAAGAAACGCCTGTCCGCGAGGCGCCGCAGATTGCCTTGCCACAACCCTCAACTCGATCCACAACCGAGACCACCTCTCCTATCGCCCAGGAGCTACCCCTGCTCGTTGGCACATCTCCTCCTGCTGAGGCCGACACGGCTGAGGATGATGCCCAATCGCAACCGGCTCGCGTCGCCACAATGGCCACGACGCCAGCCGTCGCAGTCATCCCGGCCGCGGCTTCGCGGACCCTTCAGTTCACGGCGCCGGAGGGAACTCGCATCATCTGGACCCTGAACCCGGAATTTCGACTCAATCTTCACGGAGGCTCGTCATGAAACCCGACCCGCGCGCAATCACCGCTCTTCTCGTTCTCCTTGCCACACCGGTGGCCGTCACCATGGCTGCCCAGGAAGATTCGGGCGCAGCAGACCAGGAGGTTCTGGTCAGCCGCGTCTACAGCGTAAGCCACATGGACCCCGGCGACGCTCTCATGCTGGCGCACCAGACCTGCCTGGACCGGCGGGGTGACCGCAACTCCTGTCGCCATGAAGTCGAGCGCCATGGCTGGTTCATCTACAACACCGATGCCCGGACCCAGGAAGCCATCGCTGCTGCCCTGAGCCATAGAGACGTGCCCGTGAGCAGCCTGACCCTGCGCCTGACCCTGCTCATGGCTGACAACACTGACCGTCCTCAGGTGCGCCTGGGAAAGAGCGAGACCGCGGCTCTGTCCGACATCCGGCAACTGCTCCCCTACCGGGGATTCCGTGTGTTGGAAACCGGACAGTTGCTGGCCCAGAAGCGCGGGCAAATCAGGCTGGGTGGCCTCCCTTTTTTCACCGCTGAGTTCAGGCTCAAGGACCAGGACGGGAGTACGATCCAGTTCGAAAACTTTGAGCTCCGGCGCACATTCGTGGTACGGCCTCACACCGGCGATGCGGACCATTCCGCAGGTGGAGATGACAGCGATCCCCGCACGTTCAACGTCACCCAAACCGAGTCCCTGCTGCGAACGTCATTTGGCATGGAAGTGGGCGAAACGGTCGTCGTTGGCACTTCGCGCCTGAACGGCGGTGACGAAGCCCTCATCGTTCTGTTGACCGCCACCCGCTGACCCCATGCCCCG
>SMYD01000110.1 GCA_004356015.1 Acidobacteriota bacterium
AAGCTGGCGGGCCCCAGCGACTGGCCCGGACCACCGGGATCGCCAAAGGCCGCCTCCTGGATCTGGCGTCCAGGGTGGGCATCCCGCGTCCGGGCGAGGTGGCCTGGCTGGTTCGCGAACTGGGTACCCGCGGCGCGGATACACTGGAGACGGAGAACCAAGGTGACGCCGGGGAAGACCTGCCGCCGGCGCTGGCCCGGGCGGTCCAGAACCTGCTGGACCGCCTGCGGGCTTATCTGACGGGGAACCCGGGCCGCCAGTAGCAGACATACGCCTCGGTGGGACAGTAACCCAGGCGCCGGTACCACGCATGGGCCGTGCCGTTGGCGCGGCTGGCAATGAGGCTCAAGCGCGTGAACCCCTGCCGGCAGGCTGCGTCCAGGAACCCTGCCACGAGACTCCGGCCCAGACCGGTACCACGCCGGTCCGGGCGCACGGCGATCTGGGCCAGATGAGCGACCCCCGGTGACAGGACGGTGCCCAGAACCAGGCCCGCGAGAGCGCCCGTCCCATCGCGGTGCACCCATGACAGCGGCCGGCTGAAGCCCCCGCACTCGGCCCCGCTCAGCAAGGCTTTCAGGTAGGCGCAGCAGCCGCCCTGCATGGTGTAGAAGGCGCTGTATTCGGCGTCAGCGCTGCCCCGGTACGCCTCCAGCAGCAGGGACGCAGGCTCGGCCAGATCGTCAGGCCATGGCGCGAGGGGGTGAGCAGCCACCGGGATGGAATCCGGCATCTCCATGACCATGTAGTCGCGCCACATCTCCTGGTAGCCGGCGAGCCGCAGGAGGCTGCCGGGATCTTCCCGGCTGAACGGGAACAGCCCCGCTTCCACCCGCTGCCCGGGGTCGCCGAGGATCAGCTCCTCCGAGGCTCGACCCAGAAGCCAGGCCAGATGCCCGTGGTCACGCCAGGGCGGCGACAAGTAGGCCATTTCAAGGCTGCAGACGCCTCCCTGCTCACCGACCAGGATCTTTCCGGCAGGGCGCCCATCCACCAGAAGCAGCCAGCCGGCCAGCCGGCGGCGCCGGATCAGAGGGCGCAGCTGACCCAGAAGCCGGGGTCTATCCCATCTCAGCCGGGTGGACCACTCGGCCACTTCCTCTTCCAGGAGACCCGTGATGGCCGCCTGTTCCGCACGCCGAAACTCGACGAGCTCTCGCTTCACCTTGAACGCCTCGAACCCATATGGCCGATGGTAGGAATGACGCGCCCTGCGGTCAAACAGGCTCCGTTGACGTCTTTCCGGCCCCGGCGCTACGATGCGTGCCGTGGCCGAGACGAACATGATCTGCCGGCAATGGCTGGTTGACGGGCGGGTCCAGGGTGTGGGATTTCGCTGGTTTGTCCTGCGTGAGGGCGGGGCGCTGTCCCTCGACGGCACGGTGCGCAATCTACCCGACGGCCGGGTGGAGGTGGTGGCCCGGGGCCATCGGGCAGCTCTGGATGACCTGGCAGCACGCCTGAAGAAGGGCCCGGCAGCAGCGCGGGTGCGTTCCCTGCAGGAGGCGCCCGGCCGCCTGCATGACATGGTGAACGGTTTTCATGTCGAGCACTGACGCGGCGTCATCAGCCCGCCGGCCCAGGAGAGAAGAGTGGACCTGAAAAAGTTGATTCGCGATGTTCCGGACTTTCCCAGGAAGGGGATTGTCTTCCGCGACATCACCACCCTGCTCAAGGATCCCGGCGGCCTGCGCGCCGTTCTGGACGGCATGGAAGCATTCTTCAGCGGCCTCAAAATTCACAAGGTCGTGGGCATCGAATCCCGCGGCTTCATTCTGGGCACGGCCCTGGCCGACCGGGTTGGAGCCGGGTTTGTGCTTGTGCGCAAGTCCGGCAAGCTGCCGGCCGCGACACTGCAGGTCTCCTACGATCTGGAGTACGGCAGCGGCCAACTCGAACTGCATACCGATGCGGTGGAGCCGGGCGAGAAGGTGGTCATCGTCGATGATCTCCTGGCGACAGGCGGCACGGCCGCCGCCGCGGTGAAGCTGCTGCGCCTGGCGAAGGCCGACATCATCGGCCTTGCCCTCATGGTGGAACTGGATTTTCTCAAGGGGCGTGAGCGCCTGCCCGGCATCCCGGTCTGGAGCCTGGTCCATTACGACAGCGAGTGAGACGCGTGCCGCGTCCCGATCTCAGCGTTGTGGTGCCGACCTATAACGAGGCCGAGATCATCACCACGACGCTTGAGGAGATAGCAACCCACCTGCGCCGCCTGGGACTGAAGGGCGAGATCCTCGTGGCCGATGACGGCTCCGGCGACCAGACCCTGGAAAGGGCTCGTGCCGCTTCCCTGGGCGATACGCCGTTGCGCCTGCTGCCGGCCGAACGCAACATGGGCAAGGGCGACGCCGTGCGCAGGGGCGTCCTGGCGGCGCAGGGACGCTTCGTGCTGTTCACCGATGCCGACCTGTCGACCCCGCTGACGGAACTGGACCGCTTCATCCGCGAGCTGGAGGCCGGTAATCCCCTGGTCATCGGCTCACGCAAGCTGGAGCCCGAGAAAGTCTCCCGGCGCCAGCCCTGGCCGCGGCAGTTCATGGGGCGGGTCTTCTCCTGGACGGCCCGCCGGCTGCTGCACCCGGAGGTGGCCGATTTCACCTGCGGCTTCAAGGCGTTCCGGAGCGAGGTCGTGGACACCCTCTTCACGCCCCTGACGCTCAGTGGCTGGGCGTTCGACGCCGAACTCCTGCACGTGGCCCGCTGCCGCCACGTCCCGGTGCTGGAGCTGCCGGTGGCCTGGGCCAACCGGGGAGCGACCCGGGTGCGCCTGCGCCGTGACATCCTGGTGTCGGCAGGCGGCCTGCTGCGCGTGGCATGGAACGGCTGGCGGGGGCGCTATGACCTGCGGCCTGATCAGTCCACGTAACCCAGGGACTTCAAACGCTGCCGCACCTCGTCGTCTTCCGGAAGAGAAAAGTCGATCTCCGCGGTCATGGGGTGTTCCTCTTCAAGGGCGCGGTCCAGACGGCCGGCGTCCCTTGGCCGCACAGGCACCAGATTGACCTGCTCGCCGGGGTCGGCTTCCAGATCGTAGAGCTCGCTCCTGTCGGCGTGCAGGCGATGACGGATCCACTTGAGGTTGGAGTCGATCCAGACGTAAAGCTGGTCATCCCTCACCTCGCTGACCCCCGGGTCAAACACGGCGCCATAACGCATGAGAGTGACTGCGTCGGCATAGGCCGGGCCAGGGAGTTCGCCGGCACGGGGCTCGTCGCCGGCGGCGCGTCGCGTCATCAGAGGCAGGAGGGAGATGCCATCCACCTTGTGCCCGAAGTCGGATCCTGCGGCCAGATGGAGGAGCGTGGGCGCCAGATCCACGTGGCGCACCCTGTCCTGGACCAGCAGGTCACGCGGCACACCGGGGCCGGCCAGGGCAAGAGGCACGTGGAGCTGCTCCTGGTACAGGATGCCGTGTCCCCACCAGTCATGATCGCCCAGCCCTTCGCCGTGATCGGATGTGACCGCGATGACCGTGTGTTCCAGTCCGCCGTCCGCGTCCAGCGCGGCGAACAGGCGGCCCATCTGGGTGTCGGCCCAGGAAACCTCCGCCCGGTAGAGGCGCCGCAACCAGCTTCGCATGAGGTCCGGGTCCTTGACGTAGTCGGCCACGAACCGCTCAGGGTCACGAGTCAAGGCCTCTTCCATCTCGGAGAAGCGGGGGAAGCCGTCCATGAAGGGCTCCTGCCGCGGCACAGGCGGCCGCAGCAGGGGATCGTGAGGATCGAAGTAGTGCACCCAGAGAAAGTAAGGTCGCTCCCGGTCGCGCCCTGCGAGCCACCTGAGGGCGGACTCGGTGGTCGCCGCAGCGTCCCGCTGGGCCAGCCCCGTGCTGATGTTGCCGGCCGGGCCGATGCGCGCCTCAGGCGCCCCACCGAAGTCGGCGTCGAAGACCTCAAAACCCTGATCCAGCCCGAACCGACGGCTGCACGGAAAGGCCGAGACGAAAGCCGCGGTGTCATACCCCAGATCCTGCAGGCGCGCCGCCAGAGTGGGGATGGTCCCGGGCAGGTGGTACAGACGGTTGCCGTGCAGGGTGCGCAGGCCGTGGTTGTAAGGGTTGAGACCCGTCAGGATGGACGCGTGGGCCACCGGCGTCACCGCGGCCTGGGCCTGAGCCTGCAGAAACAACGTGCCGCGCGCGGCCAGGGCATCGAAGGCAGGGCTCACGGCAGCGTCCCCGCCATACACTCCCAGGACATCGGCGCGCGTGGTGTCGAACGTGATGAGGACCACATTCCTGGGTGGAGGGCTGGGCGCCTCCAGGCAGGCAGGCAGGCTCAGGAGGAGCGCGAGAGCCGCCGCTCCTCTCGCTGTCAGGATGGTGCCGGTGTCCCTCATGGCAGCGAATCTAGCATGGCGTCGCCGCCTCTCACGTGGTAGAAGGTTCACCGTGGAGAACCGTTTCACCGGTTTGCGTGTCATCGCCTTCATGTGGCTGGCATGGCTGGCGGCTCAGGTGCTGCTGGCCCTGACGCTACGGGTGGAAGGGTATGACGGCTACTGGTACCTCTCCAATGCCTGGTACCTGGCCGGCGGGCCGGTATTCCACTATGAAGTCACCAAGGCGCCCCTGGTCTCCCTTCTTGTCCTGCCGCTGGCTTTCATGCGCCGCGCGGGACTTCCCGAGGTGGCCGTCTTCGCCGGATCCCACCTGGTGATGCTGCTCCTGACCACGGCCCTCGGCGTGGCCGTCACGCGCCTCCTGCGCCCCCGCTTCGGCACCACCCTGGCCTGGGCCGGCGCCTTCGCCTTCCTGGGGAGCCGCCTGGTCACCCGCTATGCGGTCTTCGCCATGTCGGACCTGGCCGCTGCCGCCGGCGTTCTTCTCGCCCTGCTGGCGCTGGAGAGAGGGCAGGCCAGGGATGGCTGGCGGGCGCGCCTGCCGTTCGCCGCCGCGGTGACCATGGCCATCCTCGCCCGTTACCCTGCCGGGCTCGTGCTGCCGGTCGGCATCCTGTGGGATCTGCTCGTCACGGCCACCGCGGGCAACCGCGGCGTGGTGAAGATCCTGCGCCGGGCCCTGGACCATGCCGTGGCGGCCACCCTGGCCGGCCTCGCCCTGGTGCTGGTGCATCTGACCATCTACCTGGTGCCGTTTCATTCACCCCGTGGCGCCCTGGCGGCCATCACCGACATGATCCAGCGCAACGCGCGTCTGGGAGGCATCTCCGTGCGCGGCCTCGAGCCATGGTGGGAGCACGGTCCCATGCTGATCCTGGCCTGCACCCTGCCGGCGGTGCTGCTCATGATCTGGGGCATGCTCGCGGCCCTGCGCTCGGGTGGGCGGCGGGAGGGACTCCACGCCCTCTGGCTGGCGGTCTATCTGACCTTCATCTCACTCGTGTCGAGCCACAAGGAGGCGCGCTATATCCTGCCGGCACTGCCGTCCCTCTTCCTCTTTCTGCTCTGGGGGATGCGCGCCCTGGGCGGGCTTCTGCCGGTACTCCGCCTGCCCCGCCGCTTGCTGGCCGTCGGGTTCCTGCTGGGCCTGGGTCTGGTGGGCACGGTGCGGGAGGGAAGCGTCATGGCCCAGCCGTTTTTCCGGCACCCGGCGCAGGCGCAACTGGCAGCAGCCATGAACGAAGCCGCCCCGGCGCCGGCGCGCCTCGGGTGGGTCGGGAATTTCTACCCGCTGGTGCCGCCACGCCATCTTTTCAGCCGCAGCGATGAGTACTACTACGTCTATCACCTGGCGCCTCACGTCATCGAATACTACCTGGGGCGAGAGGTGATCTCGCTGCGCGACCTGCAGGCGGAGGAACTGGACGGTGTGCTCTATCCCCTGGGGGTGGGGGCGCGCCTGGGCACAGGAGATGCGGTCATCGCCTCGGTGGCGGACGTGACACTCACAGCCACGCTGTCCGGCGAGCCGCCGCCCCTGACGCTCTCGGTACTGGATGTCTGGAAGCTGGAACCGGTGTCCGGTGACAGCGGCGGCCGGCTGCTGCAGGCACCCGGCGACCCGGTCAGCGTCCGTCTCGGTGGCACCCGGTTGCAGGTGACCACTCCGCCCGGAGT
>SMYD01000111.1 GCA_004356015.1 Acidobacteriota bacterium
TCCGCGGTGAGAAGGAGCGGGAGCTCAAATTCATCGAGTCCGGGGCATTCCGTGAGGCGGAGGAGATCAAGGGTCGGGCTGATGCCGAGGCCACCAATATCTACGCGGCGGCCTATAACCGGGACCCGGAGTTCTACCAGTTCTACAAGACCATGGAGATCTATCCCAGCACGCTGAACAAGGATGCGTGGCTGGTGATGACCACCGACAGCGATTTCTTCCGCTATCTGGATGGCGGCGGCAAGAGCCGCTGAATCAGGAACCGGACGCCGGGGACGGGGAACCGTCCCCGGCGTTTTCCTTCCTCCTCCTCAGTCCGTGGTTACCAGCGTGCCGCAGACCGTGACCATACCGTTGGGCCGGCCCGGAACTGCGGAGTCCTGACATGCTCGAGGTCAACCCCAAACTGCGGATTCCCCTGCGGGAGTTCCATTTCACCTATGCCCGCAGCAGTGGCGCCGGCGGTCAGAACGTCAACAAGGTCAACACCAAGGCGGTGCTGCGCTGGGCGATCCTGCGTTCACCGAGCCTGCCTGAAGGGGTGCGCCGGCGTTTCCTGGCCGCCTACGGCCGCCGCGTCACCCTGGATGGCGATCTGGTCCTCACCAGCCAGCGCTTTCGCGACCAGGGCCGCAACGTGGCCGACTGCCTGGAAAAACTGCGGGGCATGCTGGCGGCAGTGGCCATCGCACCCAAGCGCCGCCGCCCGACCCGGCCGGGGCGTGCGGCCCGGGAACGGCGCCTGACCGCCAAGAAGCATCTCGCGGACAAGAAGCGCGACCGCCGCCGGCCGGAGGACTAGGAGCGGGCCTTCTCGCCGGGAACGCTGGCGCCATAGCGTTGCCGGAGGGCCGGCAGCATGAACACCAGGGCTGCCACGCCGGTAAAGAGGGTCATGCCCGCCATGATGGCAACGTCGCGTATCACGGGAGCACCCCGGGCCTGGCGGGCGGAGGCCTGGAACAGCAGGGTCTGGACCCACACCATGGAACCGAGAAACATTCCCAGTTGGATGAGTGGAGGAACCCATGACCGGCGCAGCAGCAGCAGGAGGGGAAAGGCGAGGCAGACCATGGTCATGACGGTGTTCCCCCGGAAGAGAAAATTGACTCCCAGGAGCAGGCAACTGAGAAGAACAGGAAGCAGGCGCAGGAAGTTCATGTCAGCTCTGTGGATCGCGATGAACCGTCTCGGGCGCAAAGGCCGGCAGGCAGACCGCGATGTACTCGGCGCCACCGGCCTCAGGAGTGCTGTAGCGGACCCATTCGCCGGGTTTCACTGATACGGCCTGCCCGGCGCGCACCTGCAGAGTGCCCTCTTCGCTCTCGACCTCGAGCATGCCGTGCAGGACGACGGTGATCTCCTCGAACTCCGGCCGCTGTCCGGGTTCGCGCCAGCCCTCGGGAGACTGCATGCGGGCCACACTGACCGCCGTGTGCCCCGAATTCACGCGGCCGGCGAATTCATCGATGATCTTGGATTCCGTGCCGGCCGCCTCGATGCGGGCCGGTGCTGCGATCAGAGCCGGCATGGGAATTCTCGTCCGTTCTCGGGCAGGATCATGACGTCCTCACGGGAGGAAGCGGGTCAGGGCGTAGCCGCCGGCGGCGGCAGCCAGTCCCAGGCCCAGTTGCAGGGCGGCGTTGGTCAGGGCGCGCAGTCCCGAGTCTTGCGCCAGGCCTAGAGTTTCGTGAGCGAAGGTTGAAAAGGTTGTGAAGCCACCCAGCACACCCATGAACATGAAGGCGCGCTGGGCCGGGCCGAACATCTGCCGGGATTCGGCGAGACCGCCCAGGACTCCCAGGGCCAGGCAGCCCAGGCCGTTCACCGCCAGAGTGCCCCATGGGAAAGTGCCGAAGTTCACCAGGCGCTGGACCCAGCCGCTGAGAAGAAAGCGCAGGCTTGAACCGATGAAACCACCTGCTCCCACCCACAGCATGAGGGTCCACTCAACACGCCCCATCACGTCTTCTCCAGTTCCGGGATCACATTGGCCAGCAGCTCCCGCACTTCCTTGCCACGCAGCGATGTGCGCATGCGTCCGGAGCGCCGGGCCAGGGCGGCGCCCGCCAGGGGACCATATCCCGGAACCTGTGCCAGGCGCCGGCCGGCCACCGTCTTGGATACAAGGTCGCCCGTATCCAGCCAGTGCCGGGCGCGGCAGGCTGCCAGAACTCCTTCGGTGCCCCGGGGGTCATGGCGGGGGTTGAACAGATGGTCGCGCTGCCAGGTGAGTGCCACCAGCAGTGCCTCCCGCAGTCGTTCAGCGGGAACTTCCTTGAGCAGCGCCACGGGCTCGGGGCCATGCAACGCGTGGCCGTGGCGGCGGGAGATCTCCAGATCCAGCAGCATTTCTGCGTCCATGGCCGCACCCACCACGTCCAGCCCCCAGCGGGCGCCGGTGGTCACGGCCAGTTCGAACGGCATGGGCCGGGGCAGGCAGGACACCTGCTGCCGGGTGAACACGATGAGATCCAGGCCGGTGGCAGGGCAGGGGAGAACCTCGTCATCGATGCGTGCCGGCAGGTCCCTGCGTTCGGCCGGGGATAAGGGCCGGCGAGAGACAGCGATGAGATCGATGTCGCTGCGCTCGGGCATGAAGTCATCCAGGGCCAGGGACCCGGTGGTGGCGATCCCCATCAGGTTCTTGCCGAGAGTCTGCGCGATGGCTTCCGTGACAAGTCCGGCATAGGCTCGGATCAGTCCGGGGAGAGGGGGCGCGGCGGCGGACACGCTTCAGAACCCGGCCCGGCGAGGTGCGCGGCCGGCATCTTCCGGAACGCGTCGGGCCAGGCCTTTGACCACCCGGCGCACCAGTTGCGGCGCCGGGATCATGGCGACATGCTCGGTACGAACCGGGTCAAGGCCTGCCGCTTGGATGCTCTCGTGAGTGTGCCGCGTGAGGTGGCAGTTGCCGGCCAGAAACTTCCATGCGGGCTCTACAAGTTGCTGCCAGCGCAGCGTACTGGGATTGTCGGCCGCCACATGCTCGAAGTAGGCCAGCACGCCGCCGGGGCGCAGGACCCGGCGTATTTCCGCCAGCACCTGCTGTGGGTCGCGCACCGAGCAAAGAACCAGGGTGGAGACCACGGTGTCGAAGGAGGCGTCGGGAAATTCCAGCTTCTCGGCCACGCAGTCCACCACCTGGACAGAATTTCCAGCTCGATCGGCAACCTTGGTTTCAAGCTGCCGGCGCATGAACGGGTCCGGCTCGCTGAGCACCAGGCGGGTGACGGTGCTGGGGTAATGGGACAGGTTCAAGCCGGTGCCGCTGCCGATCTCAAGGACATGGCCCGATAGGTCACCGACCAGTTCGCGCCGCCAGCCGGCCAGGCACCGGTCTTCCGCCGTCCGCATCGCGCGATCATAGAAATGCGCCCTGATCCAGGCGCGGATCATGATCGATGGATGGGGATGCCCAGGTGGCGTACCACCTTCAGTTCGAGCTCGGCGAAGAGGCTCTTGCGCAGTTCGGCTTCCAGCACCGGGGGGGTATCGGGGACTCCGGGAACCACCACGACTTCGGCCGATACCTGTAGGCCCGTGGGCCCATGTTCCAACCAGACCCTGCGGGCAGGTATCTGGCTCCGGGGGCTCTCGGCTTTCGGAGTTTTCCACCCCGAGGTCACGTCACCTGGATCGAGTCTCCATCGGTTCATGGGCATTGCTCCCGCCGGGACTTTACCGCCTTGAGCAGGTCCCTGACGAGGCCCGGGTGGCTCACCAGGCGTTCTTTGCCGGCCTTGGGGAGTCTCTTGACGCGGGCTTCAACTCTCAGGGCCCGGCTGTGGGAGCCGGCGACCGTCTGCAGCACCAGGCGCAGAGGTCCCTTGCCGCGCAGGAACCGGGCGCCCTGGCCGCGGCGGTGTTCGGCCAGACGCCGGGTGACATCGGTTGTGATCCCCGTATAGAGGGAGCCGTTCTTGCAGCGAAGCACGTAGAGAAACCATTTTGCCGGGGATCGTCCCGGGCGGAACGCGGCGCCGAGAGGACGGGCAAGGTTTCCCCGCCGCTCGATACGGACCGTCTCAAGGTCGAGCCAGTCGGCCAGTGTCCGCAGTTCGGCGGCCAGCGCCGGCGCTACCATCCCGGCGCTGGCCGCGGGCTCCAGGTAGGCGGCGCGGACCTGCAGGATTCCCTGCTCGCGCTCGGCCTTGAGATCGACGCGCGCCACAAGCCGGTCGCCCAGAAGAAACGGCAGCACATAGGTTCCCCACCGCCGTTTCGCCGCGGGTATGAAGATCTCGAAGCGGTAGTCGAATTGAAAGAGGCGTGCGGTGCGTGGCCGGTGCCAGAGAACCGGGTCGAAGGGCGACAGCAACGCCGCCCCCTCCACCCGGCGGGGAAGCCGGGCGTCCCTGTGCAGGTAGGCCGGCTGCCGCCAGCCTTCCACCTGGACGCACAGCAGCTCGCCGGCGGCCACCAACTCTTCGAGGTGCGGGCGTGCCACGCGCACCGGCATGCGGTAGTAGTCGGCCAGATCGGCCGCTGTGCCAATGCCGTGGGAGCGGGCGGCCAGGCGCAGGAGCTGGCGGCGGGCCTCTTCGCGGGGAATCCGGCGCCGGCGCAGGGGAGCCGGAATGATGCGCGTGGCCAGGTCATATTCCCGGGAAAAGTCAGGCCGCCTTGAGGCCACGGCCAGATCGCCGCGGCCGAAATGGGTCTCCAGTACCGCCCTGGGGACCGTGCCGAACCAGGCATGCTCCAGGCGTCGCACTGTGCCCTGGGGTGCCGGCAACCGGGCCGCCGCCAGCGGTCCCTGCCTGCGCACCTCCTTCAGGACGCCGGCCACATAGTCGGGATTGTTCCTGATGAACGTCTCGAAGCCCCGCGGTCGCACCCGGTAGGTCTCCATGCGATGGCGAAGACAGGGCCATAGCTCCATGGGCAGGATGCAGGCTTCGTGAGCCCACTGTTCCGTGAATTCCCGCCGGACATAGACGAGATCATCCAGACGAGATCGGGTGTACGGGCCCAGGCGCGAGAAGAGAACCAGGTAATGGGACGGGATGAGGACGTTGACGAAATCGAGTTGCAGAAGGCCCAGCCGGTGGATCACAGCGCGAATATGGCGGGCATCCACCCGGCCTTGCGGGCGTGGCCGGTCCATGCCCTGGGCTGCCAGGGCTAGACGGCGTGCCTCGTTCAGTGAGAGACGGGTCCGTGGCATCTACGAAGGGCGAGGAGGGTCGCGGTTCATGCGGACGCGCTGGCGGACATGCGTTCCTGGATTTTCTCCGCATGAACGGCGGTGCGCCAACCCACGAGGCCGTGGACGAAAGTAGGAGGCCGCGCCCCAGGCCACACCTGGTGGCAGGGTGAACAGGGGTCGGCCGGTGCATGCTTGTGAAAGAGGTGTTCGCGGATCATCCTGAGTGCTCCCGGTCATGGCCCATGTTGACGTCTGGACGGAATGAAAATATCGTCACCGGCGTCGCGCGTCTACTGTGGGTTGGGAATTCTTCCTGGAGTCAATATGAAAAAAGTCCCGTACATGTTGCTTGCAGTCCTCGTCCTGGTCATGTTTCAGAGCGCGACTGTGGCGGCGGCGGAAGAACGTACGCTCACGGGTGAGTTCTGGTGGGAGGAGTCCGGCAGAGGTGGCGACCTCCGCTCCGTGTTCACGCCCACAGGCGAGGGGACCTGGGATGTGGTTTTCTATTTCAGGTTCCACGGCGAGTCCCATGTCTATCGGGGGACCGCGGAGGGCAGTCTCTTCCAGGGCGCGCTGCGCGGCACGGTATTGGACAAAGACCGGGAACGAACATTCACGTTCGAAGGCGCCTTCAAGAATGGAGAGTTTGCCGGAACGCACTCCGAGGTCTTCTCAGGTGGCGCCGAGAAGACCGGCACTCTGACCCTGAGCTGACGGGCGAGGCAGGTTGCCGAGAGTCCAGGTAGCTGGTCGAAGAGCACGACAGGGTCCGTTCATCCCAAAAGGGTTGTGGGCCATGGTGGAGACTGCCGGTTCAGCCACGCTGTCAGGGTGATGAAGAACTCCCGGGACGCGTTCTTTTCGAGCCAGGGGTAGTGCCCGCAATCTTTCATCTCGTGATAGATGAGCTGGGGAAGGTGGGGTTTGAGGCTTTCGCGGATCATGTGGCCGGGATGTGGGTCCACATCGCCATGAAGCATGAGCACCGGGATGCTGATGTGCGCGAATGAGGCGGGGTAGACGCCTGTCTCCTGCAGCCGCATCATGTCGTCCCAGGACTCGTGATAGGCGCGGGCGTCACAACCTTCCATCTCCAGGCTGGTCTCCACCGGGTCGAACGAGTAAGACCGCAGCAGGAGATCGCCCATGGCCCCGAGCCGCTCGTTTTCATCCGGAATATCCCGGCTCAGCCGGGACAAGTCCCTTTTCAGGTCGTCATCCATTCCATCACGGCGCCGAGAGGCCATTCTCTGCCGGGCCTCCAGATTGAACGTACCGCAGCCAATGAGAACCAGGGAAGCCACGGCCTGGTGATGTGTCGCGGCGTAAGCCAGGGCCAGCATGGCGCCCCATGAATGACCTACCAGCATGGGTCGGTTTTCCTGCGCTTCGAGCGTGGCCAGATGGCCGTGAAGATCGGCGACGTGAGAGGCCACAGTGAGGGGTTGCCGGGAACTGCCGCGCTGAAGAGGCTCATGAACGCGAAACGAAGCAGAGATCCGCCGCGCCACCGGAGCCATGTAGCCAGGGGCACCGGGGCCGCCATGCAGCAGCACGACATCCGGCCCCGACTGGCCATAGGTGCGCACTCGCAAAGCTGCCTGCTCAGGCGTGTGCTCTCGCTGCATCATGGTACGGGCATCTTCCGGGTCATGATATCCGCTTGGGTGGGACAAAAGACGTGGTAGGCTGGGGCAGGGCGTCCTTTGAAAACGAACAATGAGAGACCGCTGGTGTTCATCGTCGCCGGAGAGTACTCCGGGGATAATCTGGGCGCGGTCCTCATGGCCGCCATGAAGCGCCTCACAGGGGCGAGGGTACGCTTCGCCGGCGTCGGGGGTCCCGCCATGGCTCGCGAAGGTCTTGACAGCATCTTTCCCATGTCGGACCTTGCCGTCATGGGACTGGCAGAGATCCTTCCCCGGGCTCGCCTTCTCCTGCGGCGGTTGAAGATGACCGTTGGCGCGGTGAGGGAACTTCAGCCCGACCTGGTCCTGACCGTGGACTCCCCGGGATTTTCCCTGCGCCTGGGGGAACGCATCCGCGGACTCGGTATCCCCAGAGTCCACTACGTGGCGCCCCAGCTCTGGGCCTGGAATTCACGCCGTGGTCGCAAGCTGACCAGGCAGGTGGATCATCTTCTTGCCCTGTTCCCGTTCGAGCCGGAGTTCTTCGCCCAGTATGGCGTGCCCTGCCGGTTCGTGGGGCATCCCATCGTGGAGTACGGGGTGGATGGCGGTGACGGCAAGGTCTTCCGGGAACGCCACGCCATCCCTGCCGACGCAACCGTGGTGGCGATCCTGCCGGGCAGCCGGGAATCGGAGGTCCGGCGCTTGCTCCCGGTGTTCGGCGACGTGGTAGCACGCCTGGCAGGCAAGCGGCCGGATCTGGTCGCTGTGGTTTGCGCTGTTGACAGCCAGGCCGGGGGTATTGCCCGGGGCACCGCGAATTGGCCTGTGCCCGTGATCGTGGTGAGTGAAACGGCCGAAAAATACGATGCTTTCGCAGCCTGCGCTGCCGCTGTGACAAAGTCAGGGACCATCACCCTGGAACTGGCCCTGGCCGGTGTCCCCATGGTGGTCGCTCACAAGGTCAGCGGGCTCACGGCGCTGATTGCCCGGCGGTTGCTCCATGTCAGCCATGTCTCCATGGTCAATCTTCTGGTGGGAGAATCCCTCGTTCCGGAATTGTTGCAGGAACATTGCCGGGCGAGAGGCATTGCCGCGGAAATCGAGAAACTCCTGGACGAACCGGCGGCCCGGAAGGCGCAGCTATCCGGGTTTCAGCGCGCTGTCGCCAGCCTTGGCGGAACCACGCCCCCGCCCAGCGAGCGCGCCGCCCAGGCCGTGCTGGCGTTGCTCCCGGCCAGAGACTAGACACGGGTCGAAGAGCCGTTCCGGATGCTGGACTCAACGGGTGGTTCAGCCATGGTGGTAGTTCAGACGTCCAGGCGCTCACACTCATTCCGGGTGATCTCTGCCTGCACCTGCCCGGTGTGGGCAATGCCCGCGGGCTCGAAGAGCATCAGTTTGACGTGGCCGTGCGGCACGACCCGGTGTTCTTCTCCCCGGTGGATGATGCAGAATTCTCCCGGTTGCAGGGTGACCTTGCCTGCGCGATCCTCGACGTCCAGGGTCCCTTCCACCACGAAGAACAACTCATCTTCGCGATCGTGAGTGTGCCAGGGAACCTTGTCGCCCTCCAGGCGGACCAGCTTGACATGCTGTCCATTGAGTTCTCCCACGATCTTCGGGGCGAACGTATCGTTGAACTTCTGAAAACACGCTTCGAGGTTGATAGCCCGGGGCATCGGCTTCTCCGTGAGAATGGCCCCGGCGGGGTGAAGGTCGTGCGTGCTGCAGGGGCGTTGGTTCCCGGCAAATTACCGGCAGACACGGCCGCGACACTCAGCGATGCTGATTCCAGGGGCCGGGGAACGATTTCCGGTGGGCCTGACGCTTGGAGGCGAAGTCAAACCCTTTTTTCTCTTCTGACGCGGGCCGCGAGATATCGAAGTCGATGCGTTCTCTGCCGCTTTCCCTCCGGTTCAGAACCAGGACGATGATCACACCCAGGAAAATAACCGAGAATACGACCGTGAGAATGATGGCGATGACGCTCATATCTCCATGATTCTACCACCGCCGGACCTGCGCCCGCTGCAGGGTTCGCCAGGGGGAGCTCAGCCTGACGCTGTTCCTCCTGAAAGACGCTTTGCAAGCAAGTCGACGATGTCCTCGGGATCGGGATAGCCTGCGCCAAAGCTGCGGGTGAACCAATTTCCGCCACGCTGCACAATCGTCTCCTTGTCGGCCATCACCTCGAACTGGCCGGTCGTTCCGGATGTGAGCTCAACATCGATATGGAGACGCTGCTTGATAAGGGCTGCGAGCCTCGCAGCCTTGGCTTGATTGTTCTTTCAGGTGGGGCAGTCGTGGGTCTGGATTTTCATTTTTTCTCCATTTCAATCGTTGTGATGAGACGTGGTGTCAGGTGCAAACAAGGATAGCCCGGGCCCGAAGCTGTGGCGTCATGGGCACTCCACAAGGTCTCCTGGTGACTCTGCGCCTGCGTCCATATCGACAGGCGTTGGGCTCCCAAGCTTGAGTCGCACGTGCCATTTTACCAGGGGGATCCAGGGGAGTCGATCCCCGGACGAAATTTGGGACGCCGTGAGGAGAAGACTTTTTCAACGGGATGCCAGGCTCCACAGTCCCATCAAGGCAAGCAGCGCCAGGTTCGGGAAGAGCATGGGTGCGAAGACCGGCGCTCCGTAGAGAAAGTTGTCCACGACAGAACTCGACGGTCCGGCCAGATTCGCCAGGACGTGATAGACGAACCCGAGAAGGCCGACGCCCATCTGTCCGGCCATGACAGCCGCGCACAACCTCAGAGATCTCCTGTCTGTCTCCAGTGCTACGGGCGGCACCAGAATGCCGATGGCGAACGCCGCCGAGATGACGGGGATCCACTCGGGCCAGTGGAAGAACCCGTTCTGGGCATGATCGGCCAGGGAGAGGCCGAAATTCCCGACAAAGCCGAAGAGGGCCAGGACGAGCACCCACCGCGCCCATTCATCCTCGTCGCCCACTCGCATACGGTTGAGGATGAGGAGAAGACCGATGCCGGTGTAGGACAGGGGCGCCACGAAAGGCGCCGCATAGACCAGGTGGTGAAGGGTCGCCTCCATGAAGAACCCGCTGCGCAGGTGCAGGACCATGCCTGCGATGCCGACGGCCACGGAGAGCCAGCCCACTGCCAATCCAAGAAGGCGGCCTGCGCCGGCGGGGCCGGTGCGGGATTCAAGTCTCCACGCCCAGGCCAGGACGCCGGGGGCCACCGCCGAGAAGAACACGGGAATCCACTCGGCAGGCACGGCAAACTTGTTCACCGCGTGAGCTATGCCGATGTCCACACCCAGGAAGGCGAGGTTGGCGAGAGCAAATGCTTCGACCAGCTTGCGCGGCTTTGCCAGGGCCAGCGCCCCGCGCAGGAGGTCAGTTGCCGCCATCAGGACCCTGGCTCCTGAGTTGACGAGCCATTTCCCGGAGTTCAACCATCTTGCGGAGAAGTTCGTAGTTCCCATGCCACTGCACGAAGTCTGCCCCGCCCATGAACGCGCCGTGCTTCGCCGTGCGCCCGTAATAGTGCCACATGTCGAAGTAGACGAAGTCGATGGGCTGGTCGAAGGGCGCGGGCGTGAGGTGCCCTTCAGTTTTCAGGGCCGCCATGAGCTGGCTGGCTTCCTCGAGTTTGGCGTTGGTGTCGAGGACAACCTGGTTGGCCTCCTGGTAGAACCTGTCCACGGTGGGCTGTGTGTGGCACTTGAGGCAGAGTTCCTTCATCCGCGTCTCACCCTGGTCGGCGGTGGGGCGGCGCTCGGAGATAGCCGAGAAGAGCCACCAGGAGAGGCGCTCGGTGGTGTCGTGGGTGAAGTTGAGACCGTCGAGGCCGCTCATATGGCAGGTGGAGCAGGTGGGCACGAACATGTCGGCCGTGCTCAGCGTGGTGGGGTCGGCCTTCAGGTTCAGAATGGATCGCTGGGCGTTGAAGAGCACACCGTGTTTCGACTCCCGGTAGATCTCGACCTGGGAGTGGTCGGGTCCCATGTGGCACTGACCGCAGGTGGCGGGTAGCCGGGCCAGTTCGAGGGACGCGGCGTGCCGGGCATGGCAGTCCGTGCACGTGCCGATGGACCCGTCCGAGTTGGGTTTTCCAACGTCGTGACACGCGACGCAGCCGCTCTGGATGGCTGAGGGGCCTTCGAGGAGCGCAAGTTTATTGGCAGGCCGATCGATCCACCCCGGGTGGTACCGCTCTGCAAAGGCCACCTGCTCGGCGGTGAAGTCCTGTACGCCGCGCACCGCCGCCCACGCCGGCGCGGCATGCCGGCTGCGCAGGAACTGCTCGTACTGGGTGCGATGGCAGCCAGCGCAATTGCTGGAGGTGAGCTCCTGGGAGATGACGAAGCCTTTGTGGTCCATGGACTTCTGATTCGCCGCAGGCTGATGGCAATCGAGACATGTGACGCCACGATCAGCGTGGGCGCTGAGCTCGAATTCGTGGACCACGGCTGCCGTCTCAAGGCGGTGACACCCGGCGCACTTGCCTGTTGCGCGTACGGCGGCGGCACTGGGCTGCTCGACCTCGACCCGGGGGCGGCGGGCGTTCAGCACGAAGGCCCCCAGCAGGAGCGCGGCTCCGATCACGACACCCAGGAATGCAGTGCGAAAAACCATCCTGCCGCCCTCATGACCAGACATCGCATGCCCTCCTTCCGGTTCACCTCATGGCCGGGCCGGCGTTCAGCCGCGCGACAGTGAATTCCATGGGGGGTGGAGGAGGTCTCGCGACTCTCTGGAGTCTACTATGCCGCCGGTCGAAGGATTCGCGGGAGGCGAGGCTTGACAGTGCGGTGGCGCGCGCCAGGGGAGCGACAGGCCGGTCTATCAGTCGCCTATCGAAGTCGTGCCTGTCGTGAGGGGCCGAGAGTCCGGATACGGGAGGTTGGATGCCCCGTGCAAGCAGCCGACCATCCGTTGGCGCATGTTGTGCCATAGTGAGTTGGCCCGGGTGTGAGCGGCAGGGGAAGCCATGACCGCGAGAGCACAATCAAGAGGCGGTGAGGGCCGGCGGGGACATGCGACGTCGTTGTCAGACGCGGTATCCGACCCCCTTCGGGAGGTGACTCGGGTTTCACCGCTGGAATGTGTCGCCATCAGCCTGGTGGTCCTGGTGATTCTCTGTGTAGGTGCCCTGGCTGTTGCCGGCTCCGAAGAACGGCTTGCATTTCTTCTCTACGACGACGCTTATTACTACCTGGGCGTCGCCGGCCATCTGGCCGCAGGCGAAGGCAGCACCTTCGATGGCGTGAACCCCACCAACGGTTACCATCCTCTCTGGTGCGGTCTGCTCGTTCTTGTCATGAGCATGACCCGCGACCCGGGGACGGCTGTGCGCCTCGCCGCGGCGCTGTGGTTTTTGCTGGCAGCATCGGCACCGCTGCTTCTGTGGTGGGCCTTGCGCCGGCGCGGTTCTGCCGCAGGTGCTCTGCCGGCGGCGGCGCTGTTCGGCCTGCAGCCTTTCGTAGCCCTGAGTCTGGCCCGCCCCAACGGACTCGAGACGCCGTTGCTGGCCCTCCTGCTGGCGCTCTTTCTCGGTCTGTTCGAGCGCGCGGCAAACCACCGCTGGCAAGTGCACAAGCCGTCGGAGAGAGACGGCCACGGCGGCGAACCTTCCGCCAGGGATGCCGCTGCCATGTCCGATCTCTGCACGCCGCCGGTGGTGAAGGTCTTTCTTCTCTGGGCGGCGGTAGGGCTGGTTCTGGGCGCCGTGATCCTGGCGCGCCTGGATGCGGGTCTGCTGGCGGTGGCCGCGGCCGTGCTTCTGGCATGGCACGGAGTGACCACCTGGGGCCAGCCGGGTGATCGTGGTGCGGCTGTCGGTGCCACCCTCTCGGCGGTGGCCGGATTGACCCTGGGCGCCCTGGTGGTGGCGGGGCCGGTACTGGCCTGGAATGAGGCCCGCTTCGGGGCTCCCATGCCCGTGAGCGGCCGCGTGGTGGCCATGTCCGCCGCGGCCCAGCGGTCGGAGCTGGGAGGTGCGCTGTCCCTGGCCCATCTCAAGCGCCGCGTCGGCGAGGGTCTGGTGCGACTGCCCTTGCGGGCGGCGCGTACCGCCCTGGGCGAAACGGGATTATCGCGCAGGCTGTGGAAGAGCGGGATGGCAGGGGCTGCGCTGCTCCTTCTGGCCTGTGCCGGCCTGGTTGTCCGCGCGCTGCGAGTGCGGCGCCTTCACGGCCGCCTTTCCGGCGATGCTCTCATGCTGCTGGCCGCTTACTGTGTGCTTCACGCCGGCATCTACATGGCCTGGCTGTGGACCGGTGGCGAAGCCCGTTATCGTCTGTACTACTTCATGCCCGAGTTCATGCTGCTGGCGGCGGCTGCGAGCGCTGTCGCCGGCCCCTGGCTGATGAAGCGCCTGGCAAGCACCGATGTGCGCACGGTGGCCATGGCCCTGGGGTTCTTCCTGCTGACCTTTCATCTGAGCCGGGGAGTGTCCGACACCTGGCGTCTCTACGCCGCTCCGGCAGGAGCGGTGGCTCAAAGCCATGTCTATGGCTGGATCCGCCGCACTCTGCCACCCGATGCGGTTCTGGGCGCTCGCGACGCGGGCAAGCTCGGTTTTTTCTCCGGTCGCCCGGTGGTCAACCTGGATGGTCTGGCCAACGACCAGCGCTTCCTTGCGGCCTTGCGCGACAGCACAGTCTCTGACTACATTGCCGCTTCGCCTATCCAGTACCTGCTCTTTGGCCGCCCCTGGGTGGGGGAGTTCGACCCGGCTCGCCCCTGGGCCACGCCGGGACTGCCGCCCGGTGTGAGAGGCGGTGCCCGCGGAGTCGAAGGTGATGTCACTGTGACGAAGGCTGTCCTGCCGGGGCAGGAAGATCTGCCGGTGACCCTGGCCCGCCTGGCGCTGCGCCCGGAGATCACGCTGCGGGAAATTCCGGGCGCTCCTAATGGCTGGGTGGTCTACCGCATTCTGCGCCGCTGATCGGCGGCACTCAAGGGTGAGGATTGGCGGCAGTGACCTCTTCCCGGGGCACGTAGTAGTAGCGCGTGGGTTCGAGAAATCGCCACTCCTGGTCGATGGTCACTGTCTCGGCCAGGCGGTAATGCTGCAGCAGTTCATCTCGTGCCGGTGCTATCCAGAGGGTGGTCCACTCGTCCGGGTTCAGGTCTTCGGCCGGCCGGTTCAGGATGATTGTCTCGTACCGCTGCCGCTGGATGCCGTCCACCAGGATGTCGGGCCGCCAGGCGTCATTACCCGCCAGGATGGAAAAGACATAAGGGTCGGCCATGGTGACCGGCAGTCCGGCGGAGATCAGCATGCCGGCATCCTGGGCGAGCACCGGTCCGCCGCCGGGAGCATGCCGTGTTGCCGCCGCGGCGAAGAGGAGGCGCTGATTTTGATCCTCAAGCGTCACGATGCGCTCACGCACCAGCGAACGCATCTCATAGACCAGGTGCAGGCTGCCGGTGAAGACCAGGATGGCCATGCAGGCGGCACGTAACCGGGGGCGGCCCGCGATATGGTGCAGACCAAGGGGCACCAGCATCCCCATGGCCAGCATGGGTGGAAAGAAGCGCGGCAGGTTGGCGTCGGTGGCGATGGCCAGGGCCAGCCCCAGCCACAGATAGAGCCCCAGCAGGCGGAACGGCGACCATGCTGCCGGCTTCGACTCTTGCCCTGGCCGCCTGGAGAAACCCAGGGTGGCAAAAATTGAAGCCATCATGAAGACGACCATGTTCCAGGGGCTGCCGAAGAAAAGTTCAGCGTTGCTGAAGATCACCCATGGCGGGTCGGCGGCAGCGCTGACCGTGCCCATGACCGCAGCCGTCCAGAAACCACCGCCGCTGAAGATCAGCAGGCCGGCGAAGAGGGCTGCCAGCGCGCCGAAGCCGGCGCCGGCGAAGCGCACGGCGCGGCCGCGGAAGATCGAGCGTCCCTGACGCTTATCCTCCAGGGCAAGGTCCAGCGTGGCCGCCACCAGGGCGACAATCATGACCTGCTTGGTGCCCCACGCCGCCACCAGGAATGGCAGCGCGAGGTAACCTGTCCTGCCACGGCGGCGCCCGGCGGCGAAGACCAGGAGGCCCAGCGCTTCAAAAAAAGTTCCCAGGGCATCCACCCTCTGAGTGGTTCCCCAGAACACCACCTGGTAGAACGACAGCCAGAGCGCGCTGGCCATGAGGCCCAGACCCACACGGCCGGTTTCCTTTCTCACCAGGTGACCCGCCACCATGGCGGCGCCGGTGGTGGCCAGGATGGAGATCCAGCGGCCGGCAAACAGGCCGCCCCCGGTGACCATGACCCAGGCTGCGGTGATCAGGTAGTAGAGCGGTGTGTAGTGAATGATGACGAAGGGCGCCTCCTGCCAGCGCGCCGGGTCGTAAAGCCCCAGACCGTCCGTGAGCGAACGCACCGCCAGGCCGATGGCTCCTTCGGTGACAATCACTTCATGGGGATAGGCCAGCATGCGCCAGGCAACGGCAAAGAAAAGGGCGGCCGCCACAGCCAGGACGAGGCCCAGGACGCAAGCGGTCAGCCGGCTGACCAGGGAAAATCGCGGTGTCTGGCTCTGTTGCGGCAGGCCGCTCACGAAAGCCACTTCAGCAGGCGCAGAATTCCCATCTTGGCGCCCTGCCGGTGGGCTGAGAGAGCCGCCGAACGGTCGCCCTTGTTCTTGTCGTAAGAGCGGTATGCCTCGCGCAGAATGTCTTCGTTGGTGCGGGTCGGTTGCCAGCCCAGGTTGGCCTTGAGGCGCTCTGTGGTGAAGACGAACGTCCCGGCGATGAGCCGCGAATGGTACGGGCCGAGGGGTGACAGGCCCAGCTTGAACAGCAGGTTCAGGATGGCAATGGACGGCTTCTCCGGCAGGCAGAAAAACCGCGAACGGGTTCCTGCTTCCTCGATGACGGCCGCGTAAACCTCCCGCAGCGTTTTCACGTTATCGCTGCCCACGTGGTAGGTGGTGCTGCCGGGAGCCCGTGCCGCCAGAACACAGGCGGTGGCCAGATCGCCGGCGAAGATGAACTGGTAGCGGTTGGAGCCGTCGCCCACCAGGTAGATACGCCGCCCCTCCTTCACGAACTCGAAAAAGATGGTCAGCAACCCCAGGCGGCCGGCCGAGACGATGGTCGGGACGCGCAGGATGTCGGTATCCAGCTTCTGGGCTCGTTTCTTGACTTCTTCTTCGCCGGCCAGTTTGGATCGGCCGTAATCACAGACCGGACAGGTGGGCTCGTCTTCGGTGACGAGATAGTCGTAGGCGCGACCGAAGACGCAGATGGACGAGATGTAGA
>SMYD01000112.1 GCA_004356015.1 Acidobacteriota bacterium
GACGCCAAGGCCGCCGGGAGGCCTCTCGCCGCCGATGAGCCACGTACCGCCTGCCAGCAGGCGTGCCCGACCCAGGCTATTTCGTTCGGCAATATTCTCGACCCCCGGTCCCAGGTTGCCAAGCAGAAGAAGTTGAACCGCAATTATGAACTGCTGGCCGAACTCAACAACCGGCCGCGCAACTCGTACCTGGCGAAGATCCGCAATCCCAGGCCTGGAGAAGGGGAAGCCTGACTTGCCGCAGGTCTTGCGTTTTCTGCTGCTTGCCACGGCTCTGGCCGGAACCCTGGGCTGTGTGCGGGGCTGTACCTCCAGCCGGCCGCCCATCCATCCCAATCCCAACATGGATGACCAGCCGCGCTATGAAGCCCAGGCCGCCAGCGATTTCTTCAGCGATGGCATGACCATGCGCACGCCGGTGGCAGGGACCATAGCCCGCAACCCGTTGCCTTTCGCCATCTGGACCGACAGCAAGTACAACACCGGCCGGGACGCCGCCGGCGAACTGGTCCAGGAGTCTCCCGTCGCTGTGGATGACGCGCTGGTGGCCCGGGGGCAGGACCGATTCAATATCTATTGTTTGCCCTGCCATGATCGCCGGGGTACAGGCCTTGGCATCATGTACAAGCGAGGCAATATTCCCACCACCAGTCTCCACCTGCAACGGGTTCGGGATGCAAGCGCCGGCGACCTGTTCGACGTCATCTCCAATGGCCTGGGCCTGATGCCCGCCTACGGGTATCCCCTCTCGCCAAGGGACCGCTGGGCGATTGTGGCCTATGTCAGAAAGTTGCAGGCTGAACATGACGAGTAGCCGGTGAACAGGAAGCTCCAGATCCTGGTGGCCCTTTTCGGAATTGCTGCCTTCATGGCGGTGGCCTTGAAGGTCCTCATGGTCCTGCAGGCCAGTGAGTTCAAGTCGCCGGTCGCGGCGGTTGATACGGTCGAAACGCCGCGGGATCAGGCTCTCACTGAACTGGCCGAGGACAGGGCGGCACGGGAACAGGCCAAACCATATGTGGATGAGGAATACCGCCAGGCCCCTGTGTTCGGCAGCCGGGTGGTGGTCTGGGTGCTGGCCCAGCTTCACCTTCTGTTTGCCGCCTTCGTTCTGGCCGTACCCATCTTCGCCATGATCATCGAAGCGGTGGGCTATTTCACTGGGGATAAGAAATACGACAAGCTCGCCTATGAATTCACCAAGCTCATGGCCACAGCCTTCTCCCTGACGGCCACCTTCGGGGCGTTTCTCACCTTTGCTCTCATCGCCCTCTATCCCAAGTTCACCACCTACCTCATGCACGTCTTCTCGCCGACGTTTCTGCCCTACGTGCTGCTGTTCTTCTTTGAAGCGTTGTTCTTCTACAGCTATTACTACGGCTGGGGCAAATTTCATCCCCTCGTTCACCTGGGTCTGGGTTTCATGCTCAATGTGGTGGGCACGGCCATCATGTTCATCGCCAACGGCTGGCTGACATTCATGATGTCGCCGGCCGGGGTGGCGGACAGCGGGGCGGTCATCAATGCCTGGGAAGCCTTGATGAATTTCACCTGGATGCCCATCAATATTCACCGCGTCATCGCCAATGTGGCCTACGGAGGTTCTGTGGCCGGGGCGTATGCCGCCTGGAAGTTCCTGGGTGCCAAGACCGACGAAGAGCGCGCCCACTATGACTGGATGGGCTATATCGGCATGTTCGTGGCCATCTCCGCCTTTCTACCCCTGCCGTTTGCCGGGTACTACCTGGCCCGGGAAATCTACGCTTTCAATCAGGCTCTGGGCATCATGATGATGGGGGGCGCGTTCTCGTGGCTGTTCATCATCCAGGCCGTCCTCATCGGCTGTCTCTTTCTTGCGGCCAACTTTTATCTGTGGCTGGGCATGGGTCGGATCGAAGGCACGCTTCCGTTTCAGAAGCTGATCAAATGGTTGCTCATCGCCATTGCCGTCTGTTTCGCCATCTGGGCCACACCCCGCTCCCTCATCTCCACGCCAGCGGAGGTCCGGGGTATGGGAGGATCCACCCATCCAATTCTGGGGGCCCTGGGCTTCATGGCGGCCAAGAACACCGCCGTGAACATCATGATTCTCACCACCTACGTGAGTTTCATGCTCTACCGCCGCACCGGCAAACGACCCATCGTCAAGTGGGCCAAATGGGGGAACATCGCCCAGTTCACTCTCTTCGCCCTGGCTTCGGCAGTGGTCATTTTCCTGGGGGTGGTCAGCTACTTCGTTGACGCGGCCACCCGCATTCGTCTGTCGGTCCCCCAGGTTCTGGCGGTTCTGGCGGCCATGGGCGCAATGACCATCATCGACATCTTCCTCCTGCGCGGTGCCGAGAAGACCGGCAAAATTCACTGGGGCAAGCTGCCGCCCATTTCCCAGTACGTCCTCATCTTCATCGCCGTCACCTTCACCTGGCTCATGGGACTCATGGGTTATCTGCGCTCAGGCCTGCGTATGCACTGGCACGTTTACGGCGTCATCCGGGACAACTCGGTGGATGCGTTCACGCCGACTCTGGGCTTTGCCACCCAGGTGGTCTCGGTGACCGTCCTGATCTTCTTTGTGCTCATCGCGTTCGTCTTCTGGATCTCGGGCCTATCCAGCAAGGAGGACTGGCAGCCCAGGTCCTCAGCGGTTGAGCCATGAAAATCCCCGCCGAGATCAAGATTGTGGCCCTGGTGGTGGGCACGTGCGCGTTTTACACCTATGTGGGCCAGCTGGTGCCCCAGAAGGAGGTCCAGCCTCCCGCCGAGGTGCTCATCAGCTCGGACATCACCACCGAGGAGATGATCGCCATCGGTGAAGAAATTGCCCAGGGCAAGGGGCTCTGCCTGACCTGCCACACTGTCGGGGAATCCGGCGCCCTGCGTTTCCCGGACCTGGCGGGGATCGGTTCAAGTTGCACCACGCGGATACCGGACAAGAGCGGCCTCGAGTACCTTGCCCAGTCGCTCTATGAGCCTGACATCTACATCGTGCCGGGCTTCAATCCGGGCATGCCCAACATCGCCAGGCCGCCTATCGGGCTCACCAACGATGAGATGCTCTGTGTCATCGCCTGGCTGCAGAGCATGGGTAGTGAGGCGACGGTGACCCTGGAGACCAGGCACAGCTACAACACCGATGCCCCGGAGGCTGAATAATGAATCTATGGGTCGTCCTGCCCGTGCTCGCGGTCATGGCCCTCCTGCGTCTTCTGAAGGTGGGCCTCTTGACCTGGGTCCTGGTCTGGTGGGGCGCGTTGTACATTGGCATGCGCTACGGGCTGGCGGCACCGGCACCTCAGTCGGTGATCACCCTGTACATGTCTATTGTGACCCTGTCCCTGGCTGCCTACGTGGGGTCGAGCCGGGAGCGGACGGAAGGTGTGCTGGGCCCCATGATCCGCCTCATGAGCGAAAAGAGGTACACCCCTCTGCTGGTGGCGATCGCGCTGCTCATCCCGGGTCTGGCGGGCTATAACGCCTATCTCGCGGCAGGTCTCAGGGAAGAGCCCCCATACTTCAGTCGCACGGTCCACCCGGCGCCGCCGCCCCAGATCACGGTGGGAGAGAGGGAAGTCGATCTGATCCGCTCCGTCAACCCGTATCGTGAGCTCGAAGAGAGTGATCCTCAAGCGTTTGAGGAGCATGCGCGTGCCGGGCGAGAGGTGTATTACGAGAACTGCTTCTACTGTCATGGCGATGCCCTGGGCGGCGATGGCATGTTTGCTCATGGTCTGGACCCCCTCCCCTCCGACTTCACCGACGCCGGCGTGCTGCCCAATTTTCAGGAATCATTTTTCTTCTGGCGGGTGGCCAAGGGCGGTCCGGGGTTGCCCGCAGAAGGAGGCCCCTGGGATTCGGCCATGCCCCGCTGGGAGCAGTTTCTCGATGAAGATGAGATGTGGGACGTCCTGATTTTTCTCTATGACTTCACCGACAGGACGCCCCGGGAAGTCGGGGAGTTCGTGAACGAATGAACAGGCACCTCACAGCGATGGCCCTGCTGGTTCTCATGGGCACAGGCGCCGCTACCGCCGGTACCCTGGATCTGGGCAGCGATGCCCAGCGCGAGGCTGGACGGGTGCTTTACGACAAATATTGCGCCCAGTGCCACGGTGATACCGGAGACGGCAAGGGCATCGCCGCGGACCGGTTGAACCCCAGGCCCCGGGACTTCACATCGGGCAAGTACAAGATTCGTTCCACCTCCAGCGGCAATCTGCCCACGACCCGGGATCTCATGGACATCATCAGGAAGGGCCTGCCGTACACCTCCATGCCGCCATGGCCGCAGCTTTCAGAGACCGAACTGACCGAACTGGCCTACTATCTGAAGGCGTTTGCGCCTGCGTTCGCAGATCCTGATTTCCTCTCCGAGCCTCTTGACCTTCCTGAACCGCCGCCCTTCACGGAAGAATCGGCCCAGCGAGGCAGCCAGGTCTACACGGAGATCGGATGTGGTCTCTGCCATGGAGAACTGGCCCGGGGCGACGGCCGTTCCGCCCCGACCCTCACGGATGATTGGGGTGATTCCATCCGTGTGGCCGACCTCACCAAGCGCTGGACTTTCAGGGGTGGTCCGCGCCGCAAGGACATTTTCCGGGCCTTCACCACGGCCCTCAACGGCACTCCCATGCCCTCCTACGCCGAGTCCATGAGCGTAGAGAAGCGCTGGGAACTCACCGATTACGTCTGGTCCCTGAGCCCCGGCGACGATCCCGCTTACGACAACGTGCTGAGGGCCAAGAAGATCAGTCGCCAGATCGATTTGCAAGATCTGGACGGCCTTTTTGATGCGGCGGAGCAGGCTTATTTCCCGGTCATCGGTCAGATCATGGAACCCGGGCGGGAATTCCACCCCTCGGCAACCGGCGTCAAGGTGCGGGCTGTCTATAACGAGATTGATCTGGCGGTCGAACTGCGCTGGAACGACATGCGCGCCGAAACAAGTGGCAGCAACGGGCCGGATCTGGAAGTGCCCCGCTTCGAGGATGACCCGGAGCGCGGCGCCTCTGCCGGCACCGCCCGCGTAGAGGGATCCGACGACGAGGATGACTTCTGGGGTGATGAAGAGGAATCATCCGGAGAGGACGATTTCTGGGCCGAGGAAGAGGAAGTATCCGACGAGGACGACTTCTGGGGTGATGAGGAAGCAGAGGCTGATGGCGCTCCCTCGGGTCCCGAAACCGAGTTCTCAGACGCCGTGGCCATTCAATTTCCCTCCCAGGTTCTCAGCGGCAACCGGAAGCCCTATTTCATCTTCGGTGACGGCAAGAGTCCGGTTGATATCTGGTTCATGGACCTGGCCCGCCAGCGGCCCGAGATGTTCGTGGGTCGAGGCAGCAGCGCTCTTGAGTCCCAGGGCATGGGCGAGCTCAGTGCTGTCGCCTCGTTCGACCGTGGCCAGTGGACCGTGGTGTACACGCGACCCCTGCGCGATGGCGGCGTGATCTTCGAGGAAGGAAGCTTTCTGCCCATGGCCTTCTCGCTCTGGGATGGCTTCAACCGTGAGCGGGGCAACAAGAGGGGACTGACCCGCTGGGTCTCTCTCTTCCTGGAGCCGGGCGGTAAGAAGTCAGTCACAGGGCCGGTGGTCAAGGTGGTCCTCCTGACCCTGCTGGTGGAATTCCTCATCATCGGCCTGGTCCGCCGGCGCTACCGAGGCGGCGTGCAGGGCGCCGTCCCCGCAAGCCGGGCCTGAGACCTCAGAGCCTGCTAACCCATGGATTTTGCCTCGTCCCTGAAGAAGCGGTCAGGGGCATTCTCCGGCGGAGTGGAGTCGCACACACCATGGGCGGTTTCTACTTGCCGGCCGTGCGTTTCCTCTTGATGGCTTCCCACTTCCGCCACATCGCTTCCATGGCCTTGTCCAGTTGTTTCCCGCGTTTTTCGGGATTGGAATTGAGGATTTTCCAGGTCACGCCGCGCCAGACCACCTCGTCGGTCTTCGTATCCCAGACATCCATGATGATGGCGCCCTGCTCGTAGGTGGCCTCCAGAGCGGTGCTGCGGCTGTTCCCGGTACGAATGAAGTGGCGGGGATACTTGTAGCCGTAGTCCGAGATATGCACGCTGAGGTCCTCTCCCTTGGCGGCATAGTAGGTCACGTGGAGATCGGGGTTGGCCTTGACCTCCCGGATGCCGCTCCTGATGAACATCACGCGGATCTTGGCCACCGTTCGCTCGTGCAGGGCGGGATTGGACGATGAGAGGGAGTTCTTGGCGGCGTCGACAAAGGAAAAGGTCTTGTAGGCGCCTGGCTTGATGTTCTCGTCGTACTCGATGGCGACTCCGTCGGCATAGGCGGCCGTCGAGAGGAACACCGCCAGGCAGAGGGGAATCATTCTCTTGAGCATGTCCATTTTCCTTTTCGCGGAGTAGGAACCGGCCAGGCCGGGAGCCAGGGCGATTGCACTCATGAGCTTATGCGCAGGGTCGAGCGTCCGGCAACCTCTCAGGCGTGGTCCGGTTGCAGGGATTCGGGAAGGCGAGGGTCCTTGACCGGGATCAGGGCATGCCGGCGCAGGCTCCAGCCGAAGGCTCCCATGAATATCCCGCCGACACTGGCCAGCGCGGCCACATCCAGGAGCCCGAAGTGCGGCCCGTGGTCATACAAGTTGGGCATGACGAGCCAGTAGATGTCCGCCAGGTGCATGAGAAGCATCCAGGCGGCACCGGCCATGAGCAGGCGCGGATTCTCCTTGATCGCCCTCGGCATGAGAAAAAAGAACGGGATCCCGAAATGGCCCACCGCCAGGATCAGGGAGAGGTTGCTCCATGTGCCGTGCAAGCGGTGCAGATACCAGATGGTCTCTTCGGGGATGTTGGCGTACCAGATGAGGAAGTACTGGGAGAAGGCGATATAAGCCCAGAACACCATGAAGGCGAAGAGCAGCATGCCCAGGGTGTGGTAGTGCCCCTTGTGGATCACCTGCTTGACATACCCGGCTTCCTGCAGGAGCCCCACGGCCAGCACCAGAAAGGCGAAGATTCCCACCAGGCAGCCGCTGAAGAAGTAGATGCCGAACATGGTGGAGTACCAGTGGGGGTCCAGGGCCATGATCCAATCGATGCTGGCGAAGGTGACCGTGAAGGCATAGAGGATCAGGCAGGGGCCGCTGGCCGCCTGCAGGCGGCGGGTGATGCGGTGCTCGCCGCTGATGTCCTGGCGGGCCGACCGGGAGGCGAACCAGAGTGCGATGGCCGACCAGACAATAAAATAGGTGGCCGCCCGCGCCAGGAAAAAGCCGGAGTTCAGGTAGGGTTCCTTCAGCGCCAGCAGCGCGTCGTCGCCGGGTCCCTCCCACCAGCTAAAGATCTGGCCTGCCCCCCAGGCGATGGGCAGGAAGAGAAGAGCAAAGATGGGCAGGGTCGCCATGGCGTGCTCGGCCAGGCGGCGGACGGACACACCCCAGCCGGCCTTGGTGGCAAAGAGAACCAGCACGAAGAACAACCCGCCCAGGGCGATGCTGAGGAAGAACAGGAAGGCCACCAGCCACGCATAGAGGAATTCCTGCATGTGCCCCTGGGCAAGGAATGCCGACCCGGCCATGCCGGCCAGGCCCAGGCCCAGGCCGATCCAGGGCAGCTTGTGCAGCCGGGTGCCGGGTGGGATGGTGAGGCCGTCCTGGTTCAAGTCGGGCATCCGAGTCGGGTTGCTCATCGGAGCACCACTTCCACGTGCGTAGCCCCGAGTTCCCGCAGGAACTCCTGGCTGCCCTCCACATCGAACTTGGGATCCCAGGCCTCGATGGAGATGAAGAAACCATCGTCGGTGACCCGCTGGAACCGCTGGGAGGAAAACAGCGGGTGATGCCACATGGGCAGTTTGTTGAAGGCCAACATGCCGAACACCGCGCCCAGGGCGCCTCCCAGGATGCCGATCTCGAAGGTCACCGGCACGAAGGCCTGCCAGCTGAAGAATGGCTTGCCGCTGATGACCAGGGCGTAGCCCTGGGTGCTGACCCACCACTGCAACACCATGGCACTGGTGGCGCCTGCGAGAGCCAGGGCCAGCACCAGCCACGCCAGAGGTGACTCCTGCAGTCCCATGGCCCGCTCCAGTCCGTGAATGGGGAAGGGCGTGTGGGCGTCCCAGCGGGAGTAGCCGGCATCCCGAACCCGGCTGCAGGCGCTGTAGAGCGACCTGGGGGAGTCAAACTCGCCCAGCACGCCATACTCACCTGATGAGGGCAGTTGCGGACTCGGGGAGGCCATCAGGATATCCCTCCGTCAGGCGCCAGGCCGACGCCTCCCATGACCTTCTCATCTCCTGGGTAGTGAGGATCGGCCGCGGGCAACACCGCCTTGACCTCGGCGGTGGCCACCGTGGGCAGGAACCGCACGAACAGGCAGAACATGGTGAAGAAGAGTCCGAAGCTACCGATGAGGGTCGAGATATCCCAGAATGACGGCACGTAGTACCCCCAACTGGAGGGCAGGAAATCCCGGTGCAGGGAGGTCACCACGATGACATAGCGTTCGAACCACATGCCGATATTCACCACGATGGAGAGAACGAACAGGATTGGCACGC
>SMYD01000113.1 GCA_004356015.1 Acidobacteriota bacterium
CACACGCTTTCCAAGCGTGCTCCTTCAGCCACTCGGACACCTCTCCTGGTGTTTCATGCTCCGGTCGGCGGACGGCGGAACGTCCTCTATCCTATTGAGTCCGGGGGGGGGCGGTCAACTGGAGAGCTATGTCCTCTAAGAGGGACATGTCCGTATTTTTTACGCACTCCCGGCCCTCCAGGTGCAAAAAAAGAGTCACCAGGGGGGGATCTTTCGTATATACTTACTGACGAGCATGCCTGTGAAGGCGCTTGATGTGCAACGACCCACATCGTTGCCTGCGTCGGACTCTAAGGTCAGGGTAAGGCAGAGCTCAACTCGGTGGTAGAACAGGGCGGCTTTCTCAACAAGGCCAGAATTCACTCGGGAAGGTGCGGGATGCGCCTCCACGCCCGAAGCGGAACCCAGAATGACATGCGAACCCAGTTCCCCTGGCGGGAGGGGAACACCCCGGAACAGGCAGAGCCCCGTTTCAGGGCAGATATGAAGGTGTGGAGAACATGGCAAAACGTTCACTGGCAGCAACGACAGGGCTGATGGATGACGACGAACGCAGCGCTCAGCGTTATCATCAGCACGACGCTGACGCAGCTTCCGACGACGACACCGGCGATGATGAAGCGGGTGAAACCACCACCTGGGTCGAAACGGAGACGGTGGTGACTCCCCAGGCGCGGGATGAAGACCTCGGCGGTGGTGGCGGTAACCTTCTGCCCATCTACTTCCGGGAGATGAAGACGGTCCCGCTGCTCACGCCCGAGCGTGAGGCGCGCCTGGCCCGGCGCATGGAGACCGGCCGCCGGGGTATCCGCAAGATCATTGTCAAGAATCCGGCCCTGGGCAAGGAGGTCATTCCCTCCGGTGTCTTCCGGCAGTCCACCGTGGCCCGGCCTGAGCGCGATGTCCTCCTGCGCTTCACCGAGGCGCAGAGGGCCCTCAACCGGCTGGTCCAGCGCGGTGCCAAGGGCAAGCGTGGCAAGAGCCGCCAGGAGAGCCTGAAGGAGATCACGAGCATCCTCAAGCGGGTCAAGCTCAAGCCCGAGCGGATGGCGGTTCTGGCCCAGCGCGGCCTGCGGGCCGAGCGACTCATGGAGCGCTCACGGGAAGAACTGACCCAGGCCAATCTGAGGCTGGTGGTTTTCATCGCCAAGAAATATCTGAACCGGGGATTGAGCTTCCTGGACCTGATTCAGGAGGGGAACATCGGGCTCATGCGGGCGGTGGAGAAGTTCGAGCACCGCCGGGGTTTCAAGTTCTCCACTTATGCCTACTGGTGGATCAACCAGGCCATTCAGCGTGCTCTTGCGGATAAGTCGCGCACCATCCGGATCCCGGTGCACATGAACGAGAAGATCAAGAAGGTCAGCAACGCCGTGGCGGAACTGACCGGCAAGCTGGGACGCAAGCCCAAGGTCAATGAGATCTCCGAATTGACCGAGATTCCCGAGGAGAAGATCGAGGAAGTGTTGCGGTCCATTCGTCGTCCGTTACCCATCGAGAATACCGGGGACGACGAAGATGCCGACGCCGGGCCCATCCGCTTTCTGGTGGACGAGCATTCGGTGTCGCCCCTTGAGCAGGCCCTGACCCTGAACCTCAAGGAGAAGATCGGCGATACCCTGACCATGCTGACCGAGCGTGAGCAGCGCATCATCCGCCTGCGTTTTGGCATCAACGAGAACTCGGACCACACTCTTGAAGAGGTGGGCAAGGCTCTCAACATCACCCGTGAGCGGGTCAGGCAGATCGAGTCCCGGGCGCTCAAGAAGTTGAAGTGGGATGAGCGCACCCGCCGCCTCATGGAGTTTTTGTGAGTTCACGTCCCCAGGGCACCGTTTCCCGTCCCCGCCGCGACCACGGCCGTGGCGGGGAACGTCCTGCGGGATTCGTTCTGCGCCAGTTGATGGCGATGAATGAGCAGCAATTGACCGAAGCGGCGGCCAATCTGGGGATCGAAGGGTTCGCGCAAACCGCCGTCCAGGACCTGCCGTTCCAGATCCTCAAGACCCAGACCGAGAAGAACGGATTTCATTTCTTCGAAGGAGTCATCGAGGTCCTGCCCGACGGCTACGGCTTCCTGCGCAGTCCCGACAACGACTACCTGCAGGGCGAACAGGATGTCTACGTGCCGCCCAACCTCATCCGCATGTTCACCATGGCCACCGGGGACACCCTTTCCGGGCAGGTGCGCCCGCCGCGCCCTGATGAGCGTTATCTCACCATGACCCGGGTGGAGGCGATCAACTTTCTTCCGCCCGAGAACAGCCGGCAGCGCACTTATTTCGACAACCTGACGCCTGTCTACCCTGAGGGCATGCTGCGCATGGAGACGACCGACGGGAACATGTCGGGGCGGGTGCTGGATCTGTTCGTTCCCATCGGCAAGGGACAGCGGGGCCTCATCGTGGCCCCGCCGCGCACCGGCAAGACCATGCTCCTGCAGGCCATTGCCAACGGTGTGGCCCTCAATCACCCGGACGCCTACCTCATGGTACTGCTCATCGACGAGCGTCCCGAAGAGGTCACGGACATGCAGCGTTCGGTGAAGGGACGGGTCATCAAGTCCACTTTTGATGCACCGGCGTCCCGGCACGTGCAGGTGGCCGAAATGGTCATTGAAGAAGCCAAACGCTGGGTCGAGTACGGCAAGGATGTGGTGATCCTGCTGGATTCCATCACTCGTCTGGCCCGAGCCTACAACTCGGTCTCCCCCCAGAGCGGGCGTGTCCTGTCAGGAGGCATCGACGCCACGGCTCTGCAAAGGCCCAAGCGGTTCTTCGGCTCGGCCCGCAACGTGGAAGAGTCGGGGTCCTTGACCATCATCGCCACGGCTCTCATCGATACAGGCTCGCGCATGGATGACGTGATCTTCGAGGAGTTCAAGGGAACCGGCAACATGGAGATCGTGCTGGACCGCACGCTGGCCGACCGGCGCACCTGGCCGGCCATCGACCTGCACAAGTCCGGCACCCGCAAAGAAGACCTCCTCATCCCGGCGGATGATCTGACTCGCATCCACCGCCTGCGCAAGGCCCTGGCGCCGCTGAATTCCTCCGATGCCATGCAACTCCTGCTGGATCGCCTGGGCCAGTCCCGTACCAACAGAGAGTTTCTCGCCGCCATGGAAGGTGGCGACTGAGCCTTTAGCTGGGCCCGGTTCGTTCGCCCTGCGAACCCCTGTAGACCTCCTTCCGTATCAGTGTCAGGACCGGGTTGTCTCGAACCCGGGGTCCGGATCGGGAGGAGAGCATGGTCAACATGGAGGCAGGCCGTCGGCCGGCCCGCAAGGGAAGCTGTTTCAAGAACGGCTGCTTCGGCTGCCTGGGTGTGATCCTGCTGGCGGTGGTCCTGCCCCTGGGCTGGGTGTTCCTGGAGATGGCCCGGGGAGTGCCCGAGACCCGGCGTGAGACCCAGGAACTGACCCATGTCTTGCCGGGCAACCCTGATCTGGCCGCACAAGGGGGTCTGCCTCTGCCTGAAGGTGCCCTGGCTGCTCTACCCACCGGGCGCGTCCATGTGGACTTCAGCATGGCATCGTTCACCATCGAGCCGGGCCCGGCCGGGGAGCCCATCCGCGTGGAGGCCGATTACGATACAGGGACCTACGAACTGGTGGAGGAATACCAGGCCGAAGGGGAGCTCGGCTGGACCTACAATCTGTCGTTCCGTCCCAAGGTGAGCTGGATTCGCCGCCTGTTCGCCGGCAGCCACGGTGAGAACAACAGCATTCGCCTGATTCTCCCGCGCGGGACTCCCATGAGCCTGGCCGGTGACCTTGGTGTGGGTCAATCCGACCTGGAACTCGGCGGCCTCTGGCTCACCGATGTGTCTCTGGATATCGGTATCGGTGACCACACGATCCGCTTCAGTGAGCCCCTGGCCCAACCTCTTGAGACCCTGCATCTGAGCTCATGGGTGGGCGAGGTCAAGGTCATGCGCATCGGCAATGCCAGTCCCAGCCAGGCCACTCTTTCCCATCGTCTCGGTGAGGTGTATTTCGACCTGAGGGGTGAGTGGCGCAACGACAGCGCTGTGGAGGTGACTTGCGGCGTCGGTGCGTGCGGTGTGCGCCTGCCGGGCGAAGGGGTGAATGTGGACCTGGTGCGGGCCTCCATCAGCATCGGCGATCAGCGGACGCCTGAGTGGGGGAATCTCCGTCCGACCATCGAGGGCGCCCCCACGATTCACGTGGATATCACCGGCACCCTGGGTGAGTTGACCGTCGACGAGTGAGAGGTCTCAGGTTGGCGGAGAGGGTGGGATTCGAACCCACGTGCCGGGTATAAGCCGACAACCCGCTTTCGAGGCGGGCGCGTTACAGCCACTTCGCTACCTCTCCCGCTGTGGAAGTCTTGATTTTTATCATGCCCTCCCCGGCGCCACAAGCAGTGGCCGCTGGTGACTTTGCACTGTTGCGGCTAAGATTGCCGGCATGGCGTGGAAAAAGTCCAAATTTCGCCTGACTGCCTGTGCCCTGACCGGCGGCTGAGCCGCCAAAGTGGGTCCGGCGGACCTGGCGGGCATGATCGGGAATCTTTCCAAACTGGCCGGCGGCCGTGACTCGGTCCTGGTGGGTCTGGAGCACTCAGACGACGCCGGTGTCTATCGCCACGGGGAGAAAGCCCTGGTGGCCACCGCCGATTTCATCACTCCCGTTTGCGACGATCCCGGCCGCTTCGGCCGGGTGGCCGCAGCCAATTCTATTTCGGACATCTATGCCATGGGGGGGCGGCCCCTGTTCGCGCTGAATCTGTGCTGTTTTCCCAAGAAGAACTTTCCCGCCGAGGTCGCCAAAGCCATTCTTGAAGGGGCGGCGGCCACCCTGGGTGAGTGCGGTGCCGCGCTGCTGGGCGGCCACTCAGTGCACGATGAGGACCTGAAATTCGGACTGGCCGTGGTGGGTGAGGTTGACCCGGAGAGAATCCTCACCAACGGCGGCGCTCTGCCGGGTGATCACCTGATCCTCACCAAGCCCCTGGGGACCGGCGTCATGATCAATGCCTTCAAGGCCGGCCGCCTGGATGAAGCCGGCCTGGAGCCGGCCATGGTGGAGATGGAGCGCCTCAACGCCCGTGCCGCCGAGCTGGCGCTGGTCCATGATGCCCGCGCGGCGACCGATATCACCGGCTTCGGCCTGGCCGGGCATGCCCTGGAGGTGGCTCGCGCCTCGGGGGTCCTCCTGCGTCTTCATTTTGCCAGCCTGCCGGTGTACGAACGCTTCTACGAGCTGGTGGCCCGTGGTGTCACCACCGGCGCCACCGGCCCCAATCGCGGGCACGTTGCCGAGTTTCTCACCGACCGTCTCGGTCTCAGCAAGGCTCAAAGCGAGTTGCTGCATGACCCCCAGACGTCGGGCGGGTTGCTCCTGTCGGTACCGGCCGAAACCGCCGAGGCCCTGCTGGCGGATCTCCTCTCAGAAGGGCATACCGCGGCGATGATTGGAGAAGTGCGCGCCGGCGGGCCGGGACTCGAGATCGACTGATGCCGGCCCTGGTGGCGGCGCGCTTCGTGGCGCGTCCCAACCGTTTCATCGTCATGGCCCGGCTGTCCGACGGCCGCCTGGTGCGCTGTCACATGGCCGACCCGGGGCGGCTGCGGGAACTGCTGCTGCCCGATGTCGACCTCCGCCTGCGCCCGGCGCCGGTCGGCGCGAAGCGAAGCACGGCCTATAGCGTGGTCCTGGTGCACGCCCCCATGGCGCCGCGGCCGTGGGTTTCCCTGGATACGACCCTGCCCAATCGCCTGGCCGGGGACCTGCTGCGCCGGGGGGCGATCCGCGGTCTGGGAGGCTGTGCCGCCCTGCGCCGGGAAGTCACCCACGGTCGCAGCCGGTTCGACTTTCTCTTGTCGCCCCGGCGCGCCAGGGACACCTTCGTGGAGGTCAAGTCAGTCACTCTGGTGGTGAACGGTGTGGGACGTTTCCCCGATGCCCCGACCACCCGGGGCTGCCGCCACCTGCGGGAGCTGACGGACCACGTGCGGGCGGGTGGGCGGGCGGCGGTTCTCTTCGTGGTGCAGCGACCTGATGTCGGCAGTGTCAGGGCCCACGGTGAAACCGACCCGGAATTCGCCAGGGCACTGGCCATGGCCCGGCAGGCCGGGGTCATGCTCCGGGCTGTGCGTTACCGGTTGACGGCGGCAGGTCAAGCGCTCTACCTGGGTCCCGTCCCCGTGCGCGTCTGACGGGGCCGCCGCAGCGACTCAGCCACTCACCCTGGCGTCTTCCCAGGCCTCGCGGCCTTCATGGATCAGAAGCGGGATCATGGCCAGCGCCGCCACCGGGTCGGCCCACCACCAGCCCAGGGCGGCATTGAGTCCCAGCCCCAGGAGCAGGGTCACGGACAGGTACCAGCAGACCATGGTCTCCTTGGCGTCCGCCATGAGGGCCTTGCTGCCCAGTTCACGGCCGGTGCGGTGCTTCATCCAGCCCAGGGCCGGCATCAGGAGGACAGAAAGGGCTGCAATGATGATGCCGATGAGGGATGGTGCCGGTGGTTCGAAGCCGCCCAGTTTGCGTGCGGCATCCCACAGGATGTAGGCCGAGAGAAGAAAGAAGGTCACAGCAACCACCTGGAGGGCGCGGCGATCCTGGCGTGCCGCCTCCCTGGCGCTGCCGCCCCGGGCTTCGGCCAGGAGACGGTGGCCCACCACCGTGGCCGCTATCACCTCGATGATGCTGTCGAAGCCGAATCCCACCAGGGCCACCGAGCCTGCCAGGATCCCTGCGACGATGGCGATGATCGCCTCGGCGATGTTGTAGACGATGGTCAGGCCTTCCAGCAGCAAGCCGCGGCGCAGCAGGCGACGGCGTGCGGTGGCGGCCGAGGATGAAATCGCAGGAGCGCTGGGCATGACAGGCAGAGGCTGGAACACAGAGGACCGGGCTGCGCCGGGTAATCCTGGATGATAGCGGAGATGAATCGACCAGGCGCGGATGGCCGCGCCTGGTCATGATGAGGTGTTTTTTTACGAGCCTACTTGCGGGTATAAACCAGTTTCATCATCGGGGACTCGGTCCCGTCGGGACTGGTGAGGTAGGCGGTCATGACGAACTTGTCGTTGCTCTCCACGACCTGCTCGGTGCGGGTCGTCACCATCTGTCCAGTGCTCGGGTCGGGTATCTGCCCCTTCCACACGGTCTTCTTGCCGGTGCCGTCGCACTGGCCGGTCTCGCTCATGATGGCGGTGTTCATGGTGTCGGTCCAGGTGGCGACATACTTCTCGCCCATGTTGTCGTATCCGGTGATCCCCATGCCTTCGAACTTCGCGCCCATGAAATCGCCGGTGTAGGTCTGCTGCATGTAGCGGCCCCCCAGGATCCATTGGTAGGTGGCCTCGCCCTTGGTCTCCATGGGCTCGGGCGATCCGGGCATCCAGAAGGTGGCAGCGACGTTCCATGAGCCTTCCATGAACGCCATATGCCCGTGATGTTCACCGGGCTGGCCGGCGGCCATCATGGCGGCCATGTCGGCCTCGCTGGGTTCCTGGGCCGGCACGGGTGCAACGGTCAGCAGGAAACAGGTCGCGGCCAGAATCGAGGGAAACAAGTGTTTTGTTCGGGACATGAGTCTTCCTCCTGAGCAGAGATGCACCCCAGTATGGAGGATGGGGCCGGCCGGGACAAGAGGCCGTGGCTTCGGGCTACATGGAGGCGTCCTGGACGATGCGCCAGCCGCGTGGCCCGGGCCTCAGCACCAGCAGGGTCAGGCCTGTGGCTGCCTCCCTGTCGGGGTAGGTCAGGGTCCAGCGGGCTGTGATGGTGAGTCCGTGGACGCGGCTGGGCCGGGCATCTCCGAGCATGGAGACCTCCATCCCCGTGGCCTGGCGGATCTCCAGGATCTCCAGGCTGAGCTGCCCCATGGCCGTCTGATCCGGATAGCGTTTGCGGTAGCGAGCGAGGACCTGCTCGCGTCCGTGGGTCAGACCGGACGGTGAAACGAAGGTGGCGTCCTCGGCGTAAACGGAACAGAACGCCGGAAGATCACCGCGATTCCAGGCGGCAGTCTGCTCCTGCAGCAGGTCGTGGGCTGCCGCCCTGGCCTTGGCGCCGCGGCGCACCGCCAGCAGGCGATCCCAGTAGCCGGGTCCATGGGTGCCCACATAGGCCGGCGGCGTGGCAAAGATCGGATCCGCGAGGATCGCTTCGGCAGGAACAAAATGGTGCCCGGTCTCGGCGAGCCAGGCGAACAGGGCATCCCAGTTGGCGGCGCCGACCTCATTGGCGTGAAGGAGAAGAATCTGAGGTGTGACCCGTCCCGCCAGCCGGTCGCCGGTGTGTTCATGGTGGCGTACCGACAAGTGCAGCGACTCCAGGTACTCAAGGCCCAGCCGGTCCATGGCGGCCGAGTCACCCGCCAGGCGAGACTCCACCCAGGGCCTCTCGAAGGACCAGTCCTGATCATCGATGGTGACATGGAGATTGCGCTGGCCGCTGGCCTCAAGATAAGTCCGCATGGCCGTGAGCTTGGCTCGAGTCTCACCCTCCCGCAGCATGGGAAAGCGGAAGTAGCGTACTGTGGCGCCGCGGCGCGATAGAAACTCCGCCAGTCCCTCCCGCCCTGCTTCCACATCCGCGATGTAGTCCTCCGAGCTGGTGGTGGTGTAGCTGGGATGAGTTGCGGAGTGGTTCCCCAGTTCGTGGCCGGCATCCAGCCACATCTGCAGGATCCGGCGGTCCATCTTGCTGCGTACATTGCCCCAGATCACGAGTCCCACCGCCTGAATCCGGTGCCGGGCCAGAACGTCCAGAAGATCGCTGGTGATCTTCTCCCTCTCTTCAGGGTTGGTGTGCAGCGAGCCGCCGGCCAGGGGCAGGTCGTCCACCGTGACCGCCAGGGGGCGGAGATCCTCGGCCAGGGCCGGTGAGATGGAGATTGCCAGAACTGCGGTCAGGCAGGTCAGAATGCCCCTGATCGTGGGGCATGGTGTTCTCCCTGTCGCGATCCTTCCAGGCGGGCAGGGACCGCCACGCTGTTGACCATGTCTCATCCGGCAGGGAAGGAACAAACCCATGATGTCATCTCCCGG
>SMYD01000114.1 GCA_004356015.1 Acidobacteriota bacterium
TCCACCTCGGCGTCGTAGATGACGCCGCTGGACAGGAAGCATTCCGCCAGGCTACCCCCGCGGATCCTCATCTGCGCCCGGTTGATCCTCATCCGCCCCGGGGCAAGGGTGTCACGGCTCGCCTGCGGCCGGCCAGGAGGGCACAGACGACGCCGGCGCCGATGAGAACGGTCGCGGCACTCAGGCGCAGGGTCCATTTGCTGCCCATGACCCAGACGTCGGCGCTCGCGGCCAGAAGCGGCTGCAGAAGAATGAACAGGGCCACCACCGAGGATTCCATTCGCCGCAGGGCCAGGTAGTTGAGGGAGTACGCCACCACGGTGGCGCCCAGGACGACGAAGGCGCCCCAGAGCCAGGTCGCGGGCTGCAGGGTGGATGGTGAAATCCGCAGCCAGAGAGGGGCACCCAGGGGAAGCAGCACCAGGCTGCCGAAGGCGAAGAGAAAGCCGGTGGCCATGAGCGGGTCCAGGCGCGTGAGAAGGGGTCGTGACAGCACCAGGAAGAGAGAGAACGATGTGGCGTTGATGAGGGTGATGAGATCGCCGCGTGTCGCCCGGTCCAGGACCATGGAGTCCACACGCAAGAGAACCAGGACTCCCAGCATGGCCAGAAAAATGCTGGCGAGCTTGCCGGGATTGGCCCGCTCCTGGCGCATGAGAACGGCGAAGATGAGGGTCAACACCGGGATGCCGGTGTTGATGAGGGCACTGTGAGTGATGGAGGTGCGCGACAGTCCTTCCACGAAGGCCCACTGATTGATGACCACGCCCAGCAGGGAGAGTCCGGCCAGGCGTGCCAGGTCCGCGGGTCTGGGCACCGCCCGGCGGCCGCTGATGAGAAAGGCGAGGGGCAGGAGGAACAGGGCGGCGGCAGCGACGCGCAGGCCGGCCCAGGCCAGGGGCGGTATCTCCGCCAGCACGATCTTGGCGGCGAAGTAATGCACTCCGAACAGGACCTGGACCACCACCAGCAGTCCGGCGGCGCCTGCTTGCGTCCGCGGCCGGTTCAATCGGCGTAACCGAGCGTCCGGAAAATCTCAAGGGTCTCGGGGTCGGCTTCGGGGCTGGCGACCTGGTTCAGGCGGGATGGCAGGGCCAGGAAACGGTCCAGCTCTACGATGAGGGGGCGGGCCTGATCCCGTGCGCCCGGGTAGAGGTTGTCTTTCTCCGCCGGGTCGGCCTCAAGATCGTAGAGCTCGATGTAGTTGCGCGGGAGACCGGGGAAGACGACCAGCTTGCTGCCGGGTCGGCGCACCGCCTTCAGGCTTTCCCGGGGGTTCAGGCGGTAACCGCGCTCCCGCCAGCGGTGCGGGATCACGCGGGTTTCGATGAAGGCGGTCGGGTGGGGATCGCCACTCCCTTTTTCCAGGTGAAGAAGAAGGTTCACGCCCTGAATGCCGTCGCCCATGTCCACGCCTGCCAGCGCCGCCAGGGTGGGGGCGATATCGATGAGTTCCACCTGGCCCGTGAACCGCCGGCCGGCGAACCGGCCGTCAGGGAGCCGCAGGATCAGAGGTACGCGGATCTCCTCATCGCCGATGCCGCCGCCGTGGTCGAGGAGATGCACGCGCTCGTCCAGGGCTTCGCCGTGGTCCGATGTGAAGACGATGATGGTTTTCTCGTAGAGGCCCAGTTGACGCAACTCGTCGAGGAGGCGTGCCACCTGGCTGTCGGCGTAGGCGATCTCCTCGTCGTAGCGGGCTTCGTAGAGACGCAAGTCGGTCCAGTGGGCGTCTTCGGGGGCGTCCACGGGAAGCCGCTGGTAGCGGGGAATCCGATCGGGTGCGACCTTGCGCTCGGGACCACGGGGCTCGAAGCGGACGGCGCGGTCGGCCGGCGGATCATAGGGCCCGTGGGGGTCGAACAGGTGGACGAAGAGAAAGAACCGGTCCTCGGCATGGGTGCGCAGCCAGGCGAGGACCCGGTCGGTGGTCTCCCCGCCCCGGCGCTCCTTGCCGCTGAAGTCATCGTCGTAAACATCGAAGCCCCGGGCGAGACCGCAAATGCGATCCTTGAGGGTGTACCCCGACACGAAGCCGGCCGTCTTGTAACCGGCCTCATGGAGGGCTTCGGGCAGCATGTGGACGTCCTCGGCCATGCGATAGAAGTTGTCCCGGTTACCGTGGCTGTGGGGGTACAGCCCTGAGAGCATTGAGGCGTGGGAGGGATTGGTATTGGTGTTCTGGCAGATGGCTTGTTCGAAGACCACCCCTCCGGTGGCCAGGGCATCGATGGCCGGGCTGGTGGGACGGTCGTAACCGTACGTTCCCAGATGGTCGATCCGCAGGGTATCAACGCTGATGAGGACGATGTTCCAGTCTGGTGCCGCCGGCGTCCTGCTGCAGGCCGGTGTTGCCAGGGCCAGGACACACACCGCCATGGTCATGGCCAGGCGTGGCCAGAATCGCTCCGCCGGGGAAGATACGCGGAGAGGCGGCGTGTTGGGATGATCGCTTCTGGTCCTGACGAGGAATCTCATAGCGGGTTCTCATCCGGCCGACGCCGGGGCCCTGGCCTTGTGAAGCGTCGGCGTATGGCGAAGCCTGCAATTGTAGCAAGGCCCAGGATGCTGAGAGTCCGGCCCAGCAACCGGTCCCTGGTGGCCATGAAACGGACCTCGACCTCATGCCTTCCGGTCGGCACCGCCACCGTGATCACATGCAGGGGATTGTCGGCCTGTACCTGGGTGGGTTCACCGTCCACCCAGGCGGTCCAGCCCGGGTGATGAAAGGTGCGCAGAACCAGGCGCACGGGCGCCCGGGCGGTGACGGTCAGACGGCGGCGGTGGGTCTGCCAGGAGGTGACATGCACCTCTCCCGGGCCCTCCACCTGGGCGCGAGGCAGGTCGGTCACTTGCTGGTCCACGAACTCGCGCCAGCCTTTCATCTCCCGGGGCAGATACTCGGTCATGACTCTCGAGATGTAGAACGGGCTGGCGGCCAGGGTGGCGTCGAAGTTGACCGGGCGTGAGGGATGGTGAATCAGCCTCAGGCTGACAGCCAGGGCGGGCATGGCAGCCAGGAGCAGGATCACCGGTGCCAGCCACGGCGGCTGTTGCCGGCGGGCGCCTGCATCGGGTTCGGTGTCCGGGGTTGAGTCCGGCTTGCTCGCGACCGAGCAGGCGGCGGCGACCAGCATGACCGCAGTGAGCCCCTGGAAGAGTCCGAAACGCCAGGGGAACTGCACCGTCCCCAGTTCGGGGACGAGGCGCCAGACCAGGGCCGATGCCGGGATCTGCAGAAAGAATGTCCAGAAGGCCAGTGCCACCATGGCGTCGCCATCCAGTGTGGAGGCGTCGGGTGCCGTGTCCCGCCGGCGCCGGCGAGCGAAGACAAAGAAGGCCGCCGCGGCCAGGGCCAGCATGCCCTGGGTGGTGGTCACGCGGTTGACCCATGGTTTGATGGGTGCCCGGTTGTAACCGAAGGCCACCTCATCGCGATAGACGAAGTTGCGCCGCCAGTCGCCGTAGGGAGCGTCCACCACCCAGTCCAGGTGAACTTCCGGCCGCTGGTGCATCATGGGGATGACGTAGATGGCCGCGGCCATGAGTGCCACTCCAGCGGCCAGCGTGACGGTGGCCAGCCCGCGCCAGTCCCGCCGCCGCAGGCCCAGATAGGCGGCGTAAGGACCCAGCACCAGGATTCCCATGTAGGCGGTGACCAGATGGGTGAACAGGAGGCCGGTGAAAGCGGCGGCCAGCGCCGGCCAGGTGTCGCGGCGTCCCTGGGCGAGGATACGCCGCAGACCCAGGATGATCAGGGGGAACCAGATGAACGCACAGAATTCGGCAAACGCAAAGCGGTCGTAGAGATCCAGGACATGGTAGGGCAGGAGCACGTAGAGGGCGGCAGCCAGGGTCGCGCCTGCACGGGTGGAAATCGGGCGCGCCGCCAGGTAGAGGGTCCAGCCGGAGAGGAGCGCGACCAGGAGGATCGCCAGGCGGAAGGCTGTCACCAGGTCCGGCGTGATCAGGCTCAGCAGGCTGACGGCGTAGTAAGGGAGAGGGCAGTAGTAGATGAAGGTGGGTCCCCCGAAATGGTTGTTGGAGTTCTCGACCCAGCGCGGGTAGAGAACGCCCTCGAAGAGAGCCTGGCTGAAGCCGTGGGCCGAGTGGTAGGCGAAGACCACGTCCGACCCGCCGGGCAGGGCGTGATGTGTGAGAAGAGGCCAGCCCAGGATGAGAACGGCTGCCGACAGGACGGCGAGAACAAGGAGTGGATGCTTCAGGCCGGCTCTCAAGGACTCGCTCCCGGGGCCGCCAGCCCGTCGAGGCGCTGACGCACTTCGGGAGTGAACACCGTGGCCAGCGGGTCGCCGCCACCGCGTGTGTGCAGGCGGCGACGCAGGCGGGCAGCCAGTTCGGTTTTCAGATCCGCGAGTCCCGGCCCCCATGCGGGGTCCGCGAACAGGTTGTGGGTCTCGCCGGGATCTCTCAGCCGGTCGTAGAGTTCGAACCGTGGCCCCTGAAGACGCAGGATGAAGGTGTAGCGTTTATCCCGGGCCGCCAGCTTGGGTCCCACATCACCGCCGGGGGTCAGGGCCCTGTAGGGCTGGAAGCGCGCCTCGGACAGCGCTTCGCGGGGCGCTGGCGGGGGCGCGCCGGGTCGCCACCAGTCTCTGAAGGAGACACCGGCGATCCCCTGGGGAAGAGGCTTCCCCAGAAGTTCCAGGAGGGTAGGCATCAGATCCGGGAGGCGTGCCAGTTCCGCGATCCGCCGGCCGTCGGCCGGTATCCCGGGCCCTGCCATGACCAGTGGCACGCGGAGAGACGGCTCGTAAAGTTCGTTGCCATGGTCGAAGTAGTAGCCGTGCTCCGTGAGACTCTCGCCGTGGTCGGCCGTGATCACCACCAGGGTGTTCTCCGTGAGGCCCATGATCCCCAGTTGATCCAGGAGTCGTGCCACCTGATCGTCGACCTTGCGGATCTCGCCGTCATAGCGGTCGATGAAACCGCCGGCGTCGGTGTCGTCGCCATGGCGCTGGTAGGCGGGAATCCGGGCCGTCGCCATGCGTGGTCCCCATGGGCCGTCGTTGAACAGGCTGTCGTAAGGTGCCCCCGGCGCATAATCGCCATGAACATCGTAGTAGTGGACCCAGAGGAAGAAAGGGGCCTGTCCCTTTTTCTTCAGCCAGGTGAGAGCGGCATCGGTGGTGTGGGGTGCGAAGCGCTGCACGTTCGCCACCATTCCCCTGGGATCGGGCATGTTGTCATCGTAGATGTCGAAGCCCCGTTCCAGTCCGCACAAGCGGGCCACCAGAGGGAACCCGGAGACGAAGGCCGCCGTGTCGTAGCCGGCACCGGCAAGGATCGTGGCCAGAGTGGGGATCTCCTTCTCCAGGGGGCGGCCGTTGCCCCGCATGCCCAGTGCCGCGGGCCAGCGGCCGGTCAGGAGGGCCGCCAACGAAGGACCTGTTTCGGGGATGGTGGCGACAACCTGATCCATGGTGATGCCCCGGGCCGCCAGGGCATCCACCTGGGGTGCCGTGGGGCGATGATAGCCGTAGGCCGGAAGATGATCCGCGCGCAGGGTGTCGATGGTGATGAGAAGCAGCGATGGCGCAGTTGCGCGCGAACAACCTGTGTTGCCGGCGCTGAGGGAGATCAGCGCAGCGGCGGCCAGGCCGATCATGACCCTCCCGGCGCGATTCACAGGCCCCTCTCCTGCGCCTGCAGAAATTCCGTGCGCAGATCCTCCAGCGCCGGGCGCAGGGCCAGGGCGTGGCGGTAGTGGGCGAGACCCTGTTCGCGCTGTCCCAGGCGCAGGGCGACCCGGGCAGCGGTCACCAGGGCGAAAATGTCTCCCGGATCCGCGGCAAGGACTTGCTCGTAAAGCTCCAGAGCGGCGGTGTCCCGACCGGCCACCAGAGCTGCTTCGGCGCTGAGGAGGCGGGCAGCACGGCTCCCGGGATGCCGTGCCAGAGCCTTGCTGCTCTCGGCGGCAAAAGCCGCGCGCACCCGGGCGCTGGCATCCCGGAGCCTGCCGGGCGCATAGGCGGTTGGATCCAGGGTGCGGTAAGCGTCCCTGCGGATCAGGTCGGCGTGCTCGGGACCGTCCCGCACGTAGATGAGAGAGCTGTCATCGAATTCCACCAGGACCCATTCAGGCCGGCTGCGCAGGTAGGAGAGCAAGCCCTGGTCGGGGCTGCGTCCCGGGTAGAAGGTGTAGTCGATGGCCACATAGTCGAAGTGATAGGTCTTGAACGTGCGTGCCGCGACCTGCTCCACGTTCAGGGTGTTCAGGTAGAGCTTGTAGAGTTTTTCGCCATAGACGGCGTTGCGGCTGTCCATGAAGACGCGGGTGGCAGGATACAGTTCATGGATCAGGTAGGCGCCGTAGGCGTACTTGTTGAACACCTGTCCCTTGAGATCGCGATCCCGGATATAGGCCACGGCGCCGGAAGGGATGCGCGACCCCACTCCCAGTCCGACCTTCTTGGTGATGCCGGGCGTGTAGGGCCAGCCGGTGGTGAAGGTCAGCACAACCAGAAAGGTTCCTGCCAGGGCCGTGGCGGCGGCCGCCACCATAGCCGCGCGGCGCCGGTCACCGGGGGATGCCGCGCGGGGCAGTGCGGTCCGCAGGCGGGTCAGGGCGGGTGCCACCAGCGGCAGGGTCACGAGAGCGAAGTTCACGATGTTCCGATTCTGCCGCAGGGCCAGCACCAGAAAAACCAGGGTCACGGCCATGTGCCAGAAGGGCAGGCGCTTGCTCCATGTTGCCCAGGCGAGAGCCGGCAGCAGGGTCAGGGCCATGAGTCCCGCTGCCCAGGAACCGGCCAGCAGTGCCAGAAAGGTGAGCAGCGTGGCCAGGACCGCGAGGCCTGCGGCGGCGGGCCGGCGCCAGCGAAGCACGGTCATGACGGCGAGGGCCAGCCAGACCAGGGTGAAGAGATCATCGCCCCAGCCGCCGAGAAGTCGCAACGGGGCCAGGGGAGCACTCAGGGCGGCGGCCAGTCCGGGTTGCCCGGTGATGCTGCCCATGAGTTCGGCCGGCGACCAGAGCCAGGCGGCTCCCGGCAACCCGGTCCCGGCGCGGAGGGGGAGAGCGCTCAGGGCGCTGCCGGTGCGCAACGATTCCCAGGCCTGGGAGAGGGTTGCTCCGGCCGCCAGCACGGGGCGCAAGGCCGGCAGCAGCAGGAGGCCGATGATGGAGACACCCCGCCAGAGCCGGTCACGGCGGAGCAGGCCTGGAGAGGCCAGACAGCCCACGGTCAGGAGGGACAGCCACGCGCAGAAGGCCAGAAACATGGATGACTGGGTCATGAGGCCGGTGGTGAAGGTCGGCCGCCATTCGAAGATGGTCTGCATGAAGATGTTGTCACCACCCGCCAGTCGGAACGGGAAGAGGTAAATCTCATAGCCGTTGGGATTGATGAGTCCCAGGACCGTCATCACCCCGAGGGCGGCCCATCCTGAGATGAGGCGCCGGAGGGGCGGCCGGCTCCCGGGATTCTCTCTCCGGAGCAGGCGATCCAGGGTTTCCGCCAGGAGGAACGTCCCCGCCAGCGCCAGGCCGGTGATGAAGTATCCGTGGATCTGAACCCAGAGCCATTGCACCGGCACCAGCCACCAGAGAAGACTCGCCTGGAGGAAATCCCGCAGCCCGCCGCGCGCTGCCGCCGGCTGTCCATGCCGCTGGTGGTCCCGTGCGAGAATCAGCATGTAGAGGGCCGTGAAGGCGAACGAGAACATCTCCGGCCGTTCGAGGAAGCGGGAGTTGACCACGGCCAGGGTGACCATGGTGCAGAGGGCGAGGGAGACCGGGCGGGCACCCTGGCGGTAGGCTGCCGTCATGGTCAGGGCCAGGGCGGTGCCGCCCAGAGCGGTCTTGAAAAAGATGAGGCCGTTGACGCCGGCCAGGATATGCACGAGATGGAAGATCACTCCGGCCAGCCATTCATGGGCATGAAAACGGTGGCCGGCCGCCGAGAATGAGTAGGGGTCCGTCAGCGGGACCTGGCCGTGCTCCAGGATCCAGCGGCCGTTGGCCATGTGCAGCCAGATGTCGTTATTGGTGAGCGACGTGATGCTGAGTCCCAGGAAGAGAAGTATCAGCGTCAGGCCGCCCCAGAAGAAGACAGCCCAGTGGAGTCTGGTTGGCGGTGGAATGTCCTCCGTCACCATGGGGGAGGTCGCGGCGGGCTCCTGCCGGGAAGGTGAAGAAGAGCTGGAACGGCGAGGGAACATGCGAGGGTGATTATAGGTTGCGCGGCAACCGTGAACTCAGCAGTCCAGGTGGGCGAGAAGATCGTTGGCGGGCTGGTAATCGGGGTCATGGCGCAGGGCCTTCTCCAGGGCGCGGCGGGCCGCGGGGCAGTCATGCCGTTGCTGGTGCATGAAGGCCTCCAGCCCCAGGCGGGCGGCGTCCAGGGTGTGGGGAACGCCCCACGACCGGGCGACGGCTGCCGTGTCCATCTGCTCGATGGCCTGCAGTTGAGCCAGAGCGGCATGGGTCTCCCCGGCCTGAGCCAGTGCATTGGCCAGGATCCAGTGCGCCGCCACCGAGCGCGGGCGGCGCTCAACCGCCCGCCGGGCCTCGGTGATGGCGCCTGGCAGGTCGCCCGCCGGGAAGCCCGACCAGGCCAGGACCGGGTGGATGATCCGGTAGGCTTCCGCAGCAGCCGTGCCCCTGCTGTCGGCGCCGGGACGGATATACGCCGCTGTCGCATCATCAAAGTCCAGCAGGAGCAGGCCGGCGTCTGCCAGCAAACCTCGGTGCGGAAGGTCCGCGTCGCGATCCAGGTCCGGCAGGTAGCCATGGCGAAACGGTCCCATGTGTGCGACGACAGCCAGGTCCACCGGCCACCGCCGGAGGTAATCCTTCATTCCCTGAACGGAACGCAGGGCCTGGCGATAGGCAAGGTAGAGATCCTCGCCGTACACTGAATTTCGCGAGTCCATGGAAATTCGGACCCGGGGCCACAATCGCCAGGCCGTGTAGGCTCCCTCACCGTAGGTGGTGAAGGCGTTGCCCTGGACCTGCAGGCGCTCGAGCGTGTCGCAGGCGGCTGCAGGCACCCGTGGTCCAAGGCCCA
>SMYD01000115.1 GCA_004356015.1 Acidobacteriota bacterium
GTACACGCGCACCCACACCGACATCGCCCTGCGGAAGATCAACATCGTCAACTGGGATACGCCGGTGGTGGGCCAGTATGAGCTCACTTACCTGCCCTACCTGCAGATGTACGGGCCATCGGGTGCCCTCCTGGTGGAAGGGGCCGACGCCGTCCTTGCCGAACTCAAGCGTCGCTTTCCGTCGTCGATCTGAACACCGCCTCAGGTCCGCAGACCACCTGTCAGGTCCCGGACTTTTTCCACCTGGTGACGGGAACACCATTGTTCCAGGTCCCGCACCATGGTGGCGGCGCCTCCGGGGTTCAGGAAATTGCTGGTGCCTATCTGCACGGCAGCAGCCCCGGCGAGGAAGAACTCAACCGCGTCCACCGCGTTCATGATTCCGCCCATGCCCATGATGGGCACGTCGACGGCTTTGGCCACCCGGTGGACCATGTAGAGTGCCAGCGGCTTGATAGCAGGTCCTGAAAGTCCGCCCACCACGTTGTTCAGCACGGGTCGCCGGCTCTCTGCATCGATGCCCATGCCGGTGAAGGTATTGACCAGCGACAGGATGTCGGCACCACCGGCGACGGCGGCGCGGGCCGGTTCGCCGATGTCGGTGACGTTGGGAGAAAGTTTCACTATGAGAGGCAGGCTGGTGACGCGGCGCACCGCGGCCACCAAACGCTCCAGCGTGACCGGGTCGACACCGAACTGCATGCCGCCCCTGGAGGTGTTGGGACAGGAAACGTTGAGCTCGATACCGGCGAGGCCCCTGGCTCCTTCCAGGCGCTCACACACCTGGACGTACTCCTCTTCCCGTTCACCATAAACATTGGCCAGAACGGCCGTGTCAAAAGGGAGGAGGGCCGGAAGCTTTTCCTGCAGAAACGCGTCCACGCCGACATTCTGCAACCCGATGGCATTGAGCATGCCGGATGGGGTCTCGCAGATCCGTGGGGGCTCGTTGCCCCGCCGGGGCCGCAGGGACAGGCCTTTGACCACAATGCCGCCCAGAGTGGAGAGATCGAGGAAAGGACTGAATTCGGTGCCGTAGCCGAAGGTCCCGGAGGCTGTGACCACAGGATTTTTCAGGGTGAGAGGGCCCAGCTTGACGGTGAGATCGACGGCGCTCACAGGGGCTGAATCCTCTGCCAGTCGATGCTGCCGGCAGGGAAGGTCGGCCCATGGACGCAGATGCGCGCGTAGCCGGTTGCCTGCCCCACCCGGGGCACAACGCAGGACAGGCAGACGCCGAACCCACAGCCCATGAACGACTCCAGGGAGAGATGTCCCCTTGCCTCATGGCGTGAGAGGACGGCGTCGGTTGCCGCCATCATGGGTGTCGGCCCGCAGACATAGGCAATGGCCCGCCGGCGTGTCCTCGAGTCGAGAGCCGCCAGGTGCCGGTCCAGGAGCTGGGTGACGAAACCGGCGTGTCCCGCCGAGCCGTCGTCGGTTGCGACCTCCATCTCGATACCGGGGGGAAACAGGTCCCGGCCCACCAGATCGCCACGGCTCCGGGCGCCATACAGAAGCCGGGGGTGGTAACCCGCCGCCAGGAGGCGCGCGCTGAGCAATGGAAACGGGGCGATTCCGATCCCGCCTGCGACCAGGTACACCGGGGCCTGGGGGTCTTCGGGCGGCGGGAATGGCCGCCCCAGGGGTCCGACCATGGAGACCCGGGCCCCGGGCTGCAGGCCGGCAAGGATGCCCGTGCCGCGGCCGACAACTTTGTACAGGAGCTGGACCGTGGCGCCGTTGGGCCCCTCCCCGATGCGTGCCACGGAGAAAGGCCGGCCCAGAAGGGGATCGGTACCCTCTCCCACGCGGACCATGACGAACTGCGCCGGTTCCGTAGACGCGCCGACCTCAGGCGCGTCCAGAACGGCCAGAAAGTTGTCATGACCCAGATCGAGGTTTTCAAGGAGGCTTACAGGACCGCTGAAAATCATCGCTGCAAGGTTAGCGTCTCGCAAACCCCGGCGGCAACCGGCCGTGCTACGATTCGCCCCCGGATGAGTTCTTCATCACGTCCGCATCGCCCGCCCCGGTTTTCCACAACCCTGGCGCGGATGGCCGTCAATGCAACCCTGGCCGGGGCCTGGGCGGCAGCACTGCTGGCGCTGTTGCCGTTCTATCTCAACGCCGATGTCTCTCTGAACCTGCGCAATTACCTGTCTCTGGCCCTGCCCCTCATCCTGTTCTACGCTCCGGCCAGCGGCCTCATGTGGGCCCTTCTGGCCGGCCTTGTACGCCTCTTTGCCGCCTTTCGGGTGCGCGTCCCGTGGATCGGTTTCCGTCCGTTCTGGCGTTTTCTGGTGGCCGACCTCTGTGTCCTGACCCTGCTCTTTGGTCTGAACCTGCGCTATACCCGCGATTACCTGCCGGCGGCCATGATTCGCCATCTCCAGGTGGGGACGACTCTGCTGGCCGTGGTGGCCCTGCTGCTGGCGGTGGATGCCCTCTGGCGTGGCCTGGGCCGGGGGAGGACGCGCCCGGCCCAGGCCGTGGTGGTCATGCTGCTCCTCACGGCGGGCATGTTCGCCATCCGGGATCGGTACCGTCCAACGGCCCCGCCGCGGTCAGCCTCGGAGATCCAGCCGTCTCGACCCACGGAGGGGGTTCTTCTTCTGGGCCTGGAAGGGGCTTCACCAGGCGACTTCCTGCCCATGGTCGCCGATGGGCGCCTGCCTCACTTCAGCGCGCTGCTCAGCCGCGGCAGTTCAGCGCCCCTGCGGGCACCCCGTCCGCCACGTCCCGCGGCTGCCTGGGCCAGTGTGCGCACCGGGCTCAGCCCCGCCTCCCACAGGGTGATCGGTGATCAGCGCCTGCTGCCCCTGAGAGGCGAGCCGGTTTTTCACCTGCCGCCGGCCGGGCTTCTTGTCGAACTGCCGGCGGCTCTGGGCCTCCTGCGTCTGGAATCGGGCGGCAGGACCATACCCCGGGTGGTGACCGGCGCCGGAATTCTGGCTCGTTGCGGGTACCGCGTCGTGGAAAAGGGCTGGCCCGGCCAGCCGGCCACCAGTCCGCCCCTGACGGGACGTGGCGTGGCGGCCCTCCCCAGCGAGGTTGCGGTGCATGTGAAAGCTCTTCGTCATCACCTGGACGTGGCCCGGAGGGTCGCCGGTGGCCCGCCGCTTGCCAGGGTTCTGAGCAAGGCTCTGGCCTCGGATCTGGTGACGGGACGAAGCGTGATGGCGGCCCTGGAAGCGGGCAGCGATGGCCCGCCCTGGGCTCTCATGGTGCGCTTCACCGGGCTGGACCGGGTCGGCCGAGCCTTTCTGCGCTACCAGCGCCCTGACCAGTTCGGCAACGTCACCGCTGATGAACTGGATGCCTTCGGCGCCGTTCTGCCCGAGTACTATCGATTTCTGGATGCGTGGCTGGGCGTCCTGGTGGAGGCGGTGGGAAGCGGGGCGAGAGTCATGGTGGTGAGCCCCTACGGTCTTGAGCCGGTGGATGTCATGACGCGTGTGCGCAACGCTCTCAGCGGTCAGTGGCATGACACCGGCACGGATCGCGACGGCCCGCCGGGGATCCTGCTGGCCGCGGGACCGGGCTTCCGGGAAGGGGGACGCCTGGAGAGGGCAAGAGCGGTGGATGTGCTGCCGACGCTTCTTTACATCCTCGACCTGCCGGTGGGCCGTGACATGGACGGCCAGCCGCTGCCGCAGTTCGCCTCCGATGAGTTCGCGGAACACCACGCCATTTCCGCTGTGCCCTCGTGGGAGACGGTGACCGTCGTGCCGCCGCCCGTGGTGTGGTAGGATCTTGAATCGGTGCGGAGGAAGCGCCCGCAACGGCAGCCCTTCAGGGGCGACGGGTCAGACCACCCACCCCGAGAGGGGTTTTTTTTTGACCCGAGGAGTTCATCTGTGACTGGCCAACCGCGAATTCTCATGGACGCCGGGAAAATGGACCGGACACTGGCACGCATGGCCGCTGAAATCCGCGAGCAGGAAAGCGAACCTCTGGCGGTGGTCGGGATCCGCACCCGTGGTGTTCACCTGGCGGCCCGTCTGCGGGACAAGCTGCAGCGGATCGATCAATGCGAGGTCGATTTCGGTATCCTGGACATCAACCTTTACCGCGACGACCTGTCCATGGTGGCCGACCACCCGGTTCTGCGCAAGACGGAGATTTCTTTCCCCGTGGGCGGGCGCCGGCTGGTGCTGGTGGATGATGTCCTCTACACCGGGCGGACCATCCGCGCGGCCCTGGACGCCCTCACCGACCTGGGCCGTCCCACGGCCATTCAGCTTGCGGTTCTGGTGGATAGAGGGCTGCGCGAGGTGCCCATTCAGGCCGACTTCGTCGGCCTGGCCGTGCCTACCCGGACTGACCAGCACGTGCGCGTCCTGGTCCGGGAGGAAGATGGTGTGGACCGGGTTGAACTGGGTGACCGGGACCTGCCCGGGCGGGACAAATCCTGATGGTGGGACTTGGTGATCGCCACCTCCTCGGCACGCAAGGTCTCTCCAGCGAGGAGATCACGCTCATCCTCGACACCGCGGAGTCCATGGTGGAGATCGGCCAGCGGGAGATCAAGAAGGTGCCGACCCTGCGGGGCAAGACAGTGGTGAATTTTTTCTATGAGCCATCAACCCGCACCCGCTCCAGTTTCGAGATTGCGGAAAAGCGCCTCTCGGCCGATATCGTGAACTTCAGTGCCCACGGGTCCTCCGTCTCCAAGGGGGAAACCCTGCTGGATACGGCTCGTACCCTGGAGGCCATGGAGCCCAACTTCATCGTGATTCGCCATGGTGCCTCGGGTGCCGCGCGATTCCTTGCGGACCGCTGCCGCGCCAGCATCATCAACGCCGGTGACGGCATGCATGAGCACCCCACCCAGGCCCTGCTGGACGCGTTCACCATGCGCCGGCATAAGAAGAAACTGGCGGGCCTCAACGTGGCCATTGTCGGCGACATCACCCACTCCCGGGTGGCGCGCTCCAACGCCTACCTTCTGGTGACCATGGGTGCCCGGGTGACCTTCTGTGGTCCACCCACCATGATTCCGCCCCATGTGGAATGTCTGGGCGCAAGAGTTGAACGCAGCATGGAAAAAGCTATCGAGGGCGTGGATGTGATCATGATGCTGCGTATTCAATGGGAGCGTCAATCGCGCCTGGCACTGCCGTCGCTGCGTGAATATACGCGTCTCTATGGCCTGAACCGGCGGCGCCTGGATCTGGCCCACCCCGACGCCCTCATCATGCATCCGGGTCCCATCAATCGGGGTGTGGAAATCGCCGACGACGTGGCTGATGATCCGCGCTCGGTGATTCTGGAGCAGGTCGCCAACGGGGTGGCCATCCGCATGGCGGTTCTCTACCTTCTGGCAAGAAACTGGGATGCCCATGAAGCTGCCTGACGAATCCTCCCGGCCCTTGCTCCTCAAGGGTGGCTGCCTTCTGGATCCGGCCAGCGGCAGGCATGAAAACCATGATCTTCTGCTTGCCGAAGGGCGCATCAAGGCCCGTGCGCCGGATCTACATGCACCTGATGCCCGGGTGCTGGATGTGTCCGGCAAGTGGGTGGCCCCCGGCTTCATCGACATGCACGTTCATCTGCGCGAACCGGGAGGCGAAGACGCTGAAACCATCGCCACCGGGACCCGGGCGGCCGCGGCCGGCGGCTTCACTGCGGTGGCGGCCATGCCCAACACCTCGCCGGTCAATGATGATCAGTCGGTGACCCGGTTCATACTGGCCCAGGCTGCCCGGGATGGAGTGGTCCGCGTCCACCCTATCGGTTGTGTCACCAAGGGAATGTCCGGTGAGGAGTTGACCGAGATGGGCAACCAGGTTGACGCCGGCTGTATGGCTTTCTCCGATGACGGCAAGCCTGTTGCCTCGGCTCAGGTCATGCGGCGGGCCCTGGAATACTCCAGTGTCTTCGGCGTGCCGATCATCGACCATTGTGAAGAGCCGACGCTGGCCGCGGGAGCCGTCATGAACGAAGGGATTGTCTCCACCGCACTGGGGCTGCGGGGCATGCCCGACGAGGCCGAAGAAGTCATGGTGGACCGCAATATCCGCCTGGCCGGCCTCACCGGCGGGCGCGTGCATATCGCTCATATCTCCACCCGGGGGGCCATCGAATCGGTGCGTCGCGGCAAGGAGGCCGGCGTTCGGGTCACCGCCGAGGTCACACCGCATCATCTCCTGTTGACCGAGGAAGCCGTGCGCGACTATGACACCGATTTCCGCATGAACCCGCCCCTGCGCACCGAGGAGGACCGGGCTGCCTGCGTGGCGGGCCTGGTGGACGGCACCATTGACGCCATCGCCACCGATCACGCCCCCCACGCCCACGAATTCAAGAACGTCGAATTCGATGCCGCACCCAACGGCGTCATTGGCCTTGAATCGGCCATCCCTGTGCTCATGGACCGCCTGGTGGCCACCGGCCTGCTCACCCCGGTCCGTATGGTGGAGGCCTTGACGGCAGCGCCGGCAAGGATCCTGAACCTGGAGGGTCAGGGCAGCCTGATGGTGGAGAGTCTGGCCGATATCACGGTTCTGGACCCCGACTGCCTCTTCACCGTGGAGGCGCGGCGCTTCCGTTCACTGTCCCGCAATACGCCCTTCAACGGCTGGCGTTGTCGTGGCAGCGTGATCTTCACCATTGTCGCTGGCCATCTGGTCCACGACGGGCGGGGTGATTTCGCCGGGTGAACCGCGGAAGCGGAACCGGCTGAGTTCGGCACGCAGGGTGTCGGCGCGCCTGGCGAGCGATGTGACGGTTGCGGACATGGTGGCAGCCCGTTCCCGGTTTTCCTCGGCGCTGGTGAGAATCGTGGCCAGGGCGGTGTCCACCGGTTCGACCTCCTGAAGTTGCTCCCGGGCGGCGGCCGCTATGGTGTCGATGCCGTTGCCCAGCTCGCCCATGGCCGCGGCCACCTGGCGGGCATTGAGGGAGTGCTGCTGGGTGGAACGGGTCACCTGCTCTGCCAGGGAACGCATGCTGTCGGTGGCATCGATGATGCGCGCCGAGAAGGCCTTCTGGCTGCGGGTGGCGGCCACGGTTTCCCGGGCCATGGTGGTCACCTTTTCAGCCATCTGGCGCAGCCGGTCGGTGCCTGCACTCTGGTTCTCGGTGGTTTCGGTGATGGCGGCCAGCATGCGCCCGGTCTCGGCCGAATGTTCCACGATCTTGCTCAGAGCGCTGCGGAGTCCGGCGGACAGGCGTACGCTCTCGGCGGCGCTGGCGCTGCCCTCGCGGATGACCTTCACGGCGGAGGCCGCCTCCTGGCCCATGGACTCCAGCCGGTGGCTCATATCCCTGGTGGAGTCTGCGATCTGGATCGACAGGGATTTGATCTCGTTGGCGACCACGGCAAACCCGGCGCCATGTTCACCGGCCTGGGCCGCCATGATGGATGCATTGATCCCCAGGAGGTTGGTGCGCGCCGTCACTTCATCGATGAACGTCGTGATCCGTCCCACCTCCGCTGAACGCTGCGACAACTTCTCGATGATGCCCACGGCCCGGTCCACGATCTCCCGCAAGCGGTCGACACCGGCCAGGGCCTCCTCCATGGTCGCGGTGCCGATGGAGACGGCTTCCTGGTGGGCGGAATCGGCATGCTGCCGGCTGCGCCTGGCATCGGCCCTGACCTGGTCGATGGATGCCAGCATCTCCTTGATGGAAGAGGCTGCGTCATCGGCGAGTTCCTGCAACGCTTCCGCGGAATGTCCCAGGTCTCCCGAACGCGTATTGATCTCCAGAACCGACTCGTGCGTGCGGTCGACGCATTCATTCAGCGCCTCCGCCGAGCGGGCAATCTCCTCGGTGCTGACGGTCATCTCTTCCAGGGATCGCTGCACACCTTCATTCAGCCGGGATGCCTTCTTCGCCCGGCTGGAGACCTCCCGGGAGGCCACCGACATGCGGTGAAGGCTCTCGCCGGTGCGCCGGGTCTCGGCCACCTGGCGAGTTGTGGTGCCGGTCATTTCATGTCCCAGGTCCAGGATGACCGCGGAAGCACTGGAGACCTGGTCACCGAGGCCGGACAATTTGGCGACGGTCCCTTTCAGGTCCTCAGCCATGGTCGCGAAGGCCTCGGCCAGCACGCTCATCTCGGCGCTGCCGGTCGGCAGAGAGATGCGGGCATCCAGGAATCCGCGGCCCAGGGCCTGTGCCGCCGAGGACAGGATGGTCACAGGACGCAACACCGCACGGGAGACGATGAGAGAAAGAGCCGCTCCCAGGAGCGCGAAAAAAAGCAGGGTCCAGGCCAGGACGCCCACCCACATGCCGCGCAGATACGCCTCCATGGAGGCCATGCTCAGGTCGTAGACGGCCACGGCCAGCACCATACCTCCCGGATTGTAGATGCGCAGCACGCGCAGGGCCGGCCGGCCGTCCACCTCCACCTCCCGGGTGTCGGGCACGGAGTCGTTCCCATGGTCGGCCAGGAACGCCCTGACCCAGGAGCTCAGTTCAGGATCAGCTGCCGGCGTTGCCGCCACGCCGCCGTCCTCGGTGCGGAAGAGGAGTTGCCCCTCGGGGTCGGTGAGGGCGACTCTCTCAAGATCCGGGTTGGTGGCGATCATTTCGGCGATGTGGGTGTTCAAGGCTTGCCTGCCTGCATCGTTCTCGAAGATGAAGGCCATGGCATAGGCGTCGTAAACGTTCTCGGTGGCGTAGCGGGCGAAGAGCCGGCCGTTGCGTTCCATCCCGTCCAGAAGATTCCCGCGCTCTTCTACCATGAGAAGGGTGGCGGCCATGGCGGCGAAGAAGAAGAGAATTCCGCCCAGGGCGAGAAGGATCCGGGCTTGCAGCCCGCGCAGCCGCGCCGTGAAGTTCACCGGCCGCTCTCATTGTCCGGCCGGAAGCCGGCAGGAAAGGGGAGGGCGCCTTCTTCACCGAACCAGCGGCTGGCCATCTCCTCCCAGCGGCCATCGGATTGCAACTGGTGCAGGTAGGCGTTGACAAGATCTCGCCAGCGATGGTCACCCTTGGGCAGGGCCATGGCGTACGCTTCCCGGGAGAGGGGCTCGCCCTCGATGCGGAGGCGGTCCGGGTTGCCCAGCAGGCCGCGTAAGCCTTCCAGAATCGACGTGTCGGAGGTGATGGCGTCGATGCGGCCGGTGACCAGGGCGGGAAGGGCTTCCCGGCTGGTGCCGAAGGTCACCTGGATGGCATCCGGGGAAACACGCCGCAGGATGGTCTCCGTGGTGGATCCTCGCGCCACACCCACACGCAGTCCGGAGAGAGACTCGACCCCGCGGATCTCGCTGTCCCGGCGGACCAGGAGTCTCTGGGCATCTTGGAGATAGGCGCTGGAGAAATCGACCAGGCGTCTGCGCTCCCTGGTGGGTGTGAGGGTGGCTGCTGTGATCTGAACGCGCCCGGTCTGCACGGCGGTGATGCGGGCCGCTCCGGCCAGGGGGACGTACCGGATCTTTACGCCCAGATGCCGGGCAAGCCCGGAGATGAGATCCACATCGAAGCCCAGGAGCCGGCCGTCGCTGCCGGGCCGGGAGAAGGGGGGCGTATCCCGGCTGACCCCGGCCACCAGGATGCCACGGGAATGGATCTCATCGACCACCGAGGGTCTGTCGCCACCGCCGCGGGGTGCTGTGCCGAGGAGGAACGGCAGGGCGATGAGAATCAGCCCGGCCGGGTAGAACCGTGGCAGGTGGCAAACTGTGGCGGGCTGGCCCAATCTTGTTCCTCTCCGGTCCCGGGCGAAACCGTCCTCCCTCCTGGGTGAATATAGGAACGCCAGGGGCGAATGCCAGCGGCCCGAGTGGGGCCGCCGGCGGGACGAATCAGGTGGTAAACCGGCCTGCCAGCAGCTCAACCGCGCGGATCTGGTCCAGATGGAATGTCCAGCGGCCGCCGCTTTCCAGGCAGGCGGCTGTGAGCACCGAACCATCCAGAACGAGGGGCGCCAGTTGACGGCTGCGATAGAGAGTCTCTCCATCGCGGCGCATCTCGACACGCACCTTGCGCCGCGTCTGGATGGCACGCAGGAGAAGGAACCGGAGCTGGGCCGAGGAGGCTGCCGAGGATGCCGATCCCCTGGTTCCACGGCGCCAGCGGAACGGCAGGGGATCGGCGCCTGCGCCAGGGCCTGGGGCCAGGTCGCTGGGAGCGGTCCGGTCGCGCAGCGAACCGTCGCTGCGCAGGCGCACTCCCCGTGCCTTGAGGGCCCGGCGCAGGGCGGTCATGCGGCCGGCGCGCACCACGAAGGTGTCGTCAGCGATCTGTTCCTCCATCTCGGCCGCCAGTTCCGGGACGGCCAGAATCATCTCGCGCAGTTCCTGGTCCTGGCAGGTGAAGAGACTGAGCCTTGCGACCGACACGCCGGCGGCCCGTCGCGACCAGGCGGTGATGGCCAGTCTGATCTCCGGTCGGGCGCCGCGGCTGCGCTCGCCGAGGGCGCGCACCATCTCGTCGGCGCTGACCCCGTCCGCTGCCGCGGCGCGCACTCGCCGGGGGTCCAGGCGCCAGCGCCCCGGCTCCCCCTCCACCGGCCGGGCAATGCGCTCAAGCAGGCTGCGGGTCAGCCAGTCATCGCCCCGGGGTGAGCAGGTGATGCCATCTCCTTCGTCGAAGGTCAGGACCCGCGCCGGGCCCGCCGCGTAATCGAGGTGGCGGACCGGAATGCGTGCCTTGCGAAGGGCGGCGCTCAAGGTGGACTTGCCGCCCTGCCGCACGCGGCGGAGACCCGGCGCCAGCCGGCCACCGGCTGCGCTGTGAAGTTTCGCCGCCTGGGGTGACGCCGACATGAGGCCGTGGGGGTCCTCCACCAGGGTCACGCCCTGGATGATGCGAAAACGGCGAAAGGCCTCCTCCCACTCCTGGATACTGGCGGCAATATTCTGGGGCAGCGTTCCACCGGCGGCGTTGGTCAGGATGCGGGTGATGGACTCTGCCGACCAGCCCTGGTGGCACCCTCGTTGCACCGATTCCCGGGACAGGATGAAACGCGCAACCCGGTCGCCGCCCTGGTGGTCAGCGAAGGCACAGAGGTCGTGGAGCATGCCGGTATCAGGCGCCGGCGCCAGACAGAGGATGCTGAAATCCGGTTGCACCAGGAGGGGCACCCTTTCGGCCCGGCCGTCGGGATAGCCGCTGGCCAGGCCCAGAAGGTAGGCCCCTGCCGGTGTCAGGGCGAAGGCATCCACCCGGCTCGCATCTCCGTCCCGGGGCCGGTGGTAGCCGAGTCGGACCACCCCCAGCCAGTGAAGAGACTCCAGCAGCAGCCGGGCCAGAAAGCGCCCTTCCACCCGCTCCCAGTCTTCTGTCAGATTCAGGGGCAGAACAGTATTGTCCCGGCCCCGTTGCCCGAACCCCCGGTAGGTCGTGCCGGCATGTCTGCCGTCATCTCCGCGCCGGATGAGAAAATCGGGGTCGTCAACCTTCAGTTCCCGCTCGAGGGAGGAGAAGGCGTACCAGTGGGCGGGTGCGAAGCGCTTCAGAACGGCCAGGACTTTGCCGCGGGCGCGGGATACCTTGCCGGCGGAAGGCGTGTGCAGGCCCAGGGCTTCGTCCGGAATGGGACGCGGAAGGAGTTCAGGGATGCGCTGGAACTCGTTCCAGATCTGGGTCTTCTGCCAGGCCGAAAAGGCCGCTTTGTGCAGATTCGCAGGGTCGCCGTGGAAGAGGTCCCCGGCAACCGGTGCTGCCACCAGGAAGCCGGAACTGACCCGGACCAGGTTCAACTCCACCAGGATGGCGTAGATGAAGGCCAGGCGCGGAGGCAGGACATCCCTGTCCCTCGCTTCTTCCTCCAGGACCAGGAGGCGCGTGGCGATCTCGCGCCAGGGGCGGCCGCCGCGCAGGTCGTCCGTCGGTGGTGGCACCTGGGTGCCGGCCAGGCTGTTGAGAACCAGGACCATGTCGGCCAGCAGGAGCCCTGGGAACGCTTCATGGATCTCCTCGGGGGGATCTGCCAGCAGCTTCGGCCGGCCCCATGCGGCGCTGGCAGGTGCCAGGGCATCTGCGGCGGTGGAATCCAGCCAGACCCGTGGACACTGACCCAGGCGATGCTTGCGTCCCTTCTCCGCGCGCGGGGGGTAGAGCATGAGGCCCAGCTCCACCAGGTCGCGCAGGTCGGTGGCGACTTCGGCGCCGTCACCGCTGGCTGTGGCGAGTAAGGTCACAAGATCCGCCTTGCCGCCACGCGCCTTGAGGGCGGCCAGCAGGTGCTGCTGGCGCGGCGGCAGAGAGCGGATGAGGCCCTGGTTGGCCGACCGGGAGAACAGCCTCTCCTTGAGAAAGGCGATGAGCGCCACCTTGCCGGCGCTGGTGGCGTCGCGCCAGCCCCGTCTGCGTGCCATCACTTTCAGGCTCTCGGTGCTGTAGCCGTCCAGGAAGAGTTCGGGGGATTCGGGAGGCATGCCCTTCACTCCCCGTTTTCTTCGGACAGGACACGGGGATTGTGGCCATGCTTCCTGAGACTGGCCATGAGTTCAGGCAGGCGGCGGCCGTCCAGAACCACCGTGCAGGGATCCAGAATCTTGACCAGGGCCGCACGGAAGGCCGGCAGTGCCTGAAGTTCCTCCATCTGCCCGGGCCGATCCATTTCCATGAGGGTGACATTCTCGTGGAGGAGAACCGCGGGCTCGGGCTTTGGAGGGATACGGGCCATGGGAACCCCCCATTCTAGCAGCCCTGCGCCACCATGGAGTTTGATAGACTGGCCCCTGCGGTGACCTCGTCCTGTGGCTCCGCAAGAATCCATCTCCCCGGAGAAATCCCATGGTTGTGCTGGAGACCCACCTGGAGGGCATCCCCCTTCTGGCCCGCGGAAAAGTGCGGGATATCTATGACCTCGGCCAGGAACTGCTGTTCATCGCCAGTGATCGGATCTCGGCCTTCGATTGTATTCTGCCCAACGGAATCCCCGATAAGGGGCGGGTCCTGACCGGCATCTCGCTGTTCTGGTTCCGCATGATGGCCGACCTGGTTCCCAACCATGTCGTGACCGCCGAGGTGGAGAAGTATCCGGCCGCCTTGCGCCCCTTTGATGACATCTTGCGCGGCCGTTCCATGCTGGTGCGCAAGCTCGATATGTTCCCGGTGGAATGCGTCGTGCGGGGCTACCTGGTCGGCTCCGGCTGGAAGGAATACCAGCAGCAGGGAACGGTGTGCGGGATCGCTCTTCCCGCAGGTCTGCGCCAGGCGGATCGCCTCCCGGAGGTGATCTTCACGCCGGCCACCAAGGCCGAAACGGGTCACGATGAGAACATTCCGTTCGCCCGCATGGTCAGCATGGTTGGCGAGTCCGATGCCGTCCGGCTGCGGGAACTTTCCGAGGCGATCTACCGGCGGGGAGTTGAGCACGCTGCATCTTGCGGCATTCTCCTGGCCGACACCAAGTTCGAGTTTGGCCGGCGTGAGGGTTCCATTGTCCTGGGCGATGAAGTCCTGACTCCTGACTCCTCTCGTTTCTGGGAGACGGCCACCTACGCGCCGGGCAGTTCCCCACCTTCCTACGACAAGCAGTATGTGCGGGATCACCTGGAGCAAACCGACTGGAACAAGAAGTCGCCGGCACCTGCATTACCTGCGGAAATCGTGGAGGGTGCCCGCCGGCGTTACCTGGAAATCTATCGGCGGCTCACCGGCTCGGACCTGCCCGGCTGAGCCGGTGCTCTTCAATCACGGCGGCGGCTGATGGCATTCTCGACCTCCTGGGTGAGCATGCGCATCTCCTTGACCACAACCTCCAGCTCTTCAGGCTCGAACGATTCCTCCTGGCGGGTCATGGCTGAGTGAGCCTTGAGAGCGGCGATGCGCAGGAGGGCTGCCTCCAGTTCATGCCTGTCCAGGTCGCCACCGGCAGCCCCGCGGCGAAGGCCTTCCCAGGCGGCATGAATGTGCTCGGGCCGGCGGCAGATCAGGAGCTGGTCACAACCGGCGGCGGCCGCCTCAACCGCCAGTTCAGCGATGCCGCCCCGTCCGGCGACAGCTCCCATCTCCAGGTCGTCGGAGACAATCACTCCCCGGTAGGCCATGGTGTCCCGCAGGAGGTCATGGACAATCCGGCGGTCCAGGCTGGCGGGCAGCGGGGCTTCGCCTGAGAGATCCGGATAGTGGGCGTGGGCGATCATGACCATGGGAGCCACATCCCTCAGCAGTTTGTAGGGGCGGAGAGCGCGGCGCCGGGTTTCCTTGTCCTGTGTCATCCGGGGCAGTTCCTGGTGGGTGTCTCCGGGGGCGCCACCCAGCCCGGGGAAGTGCTTCAGGCATCCGAGGACGCCGGCCTCTTCCAGGCCGGCCAGAAAAGCGCCGGCACGGGCGGCGGCAGCGTCCGGGTCCGCCGAAAAGGAGCGGTCGCCGATGCCGTCCTCATCTCCTTCCCGGGAGAGATCCACCACGGGGGCATAATCGGCTTGAAATCCGAGGCAGCGCAGGCCACGCCCGGTGAGAGCCCCGAACCAGCGGGCGATGGCCACCATTTCAAGGCGTCCCAGGCGCGCTGCCGGCGGCAGGTCCGGGAAGGGTGGTGTCAGGCGGCTGACGCGCCCCCCTTCCTGATCGATGACCAGAAACGGGGGTGGATCCAGGAGCCGTCTGATGGCCCGGCAGAGCGCTGCCGTTTGCCCGGGATCTGCGAGATTCCGGCGGAAAAGAATGACTCCACCCGGCCGGATGGTGGTCAGGAGGTCGCGGGCCGGGGCATCCAGTTCAGACCCGGACAGGCCGATGACGAGCATCTGTCCCAGGCGGTCTTGCACGGCCGTGGCCACGGGCCCAACTTTACCATGGCGCTACCGGATGCTCCGGAAGAGCCGTTTCCTTGACAGGAGAACTCCGCTTTCCTAAAATCCACGGCGCTCTAAAGCATGTCAGGACGCTGGCCGGTTCCTTCCGCCAACCGGCTCTCCACATCCACCAGACAGGAGGCATCTCAGTGCGCGCACCCAAGCTCTACACCATCCTGGTCCTGCCCCACGAGGGGCGCAGCATGAGGTCCTTTGCGGTGACCCGGCCATTTGTTCTCACGGTCGGCATCATGGGGGCCATGCTGCTGGTGGCGGGGATGAGCTTCCCACACTGGTTTCTGAGCAATCGCCAGCAGGCGGCGGATCTGCAGGCCCTGCGCGTCCACAACGTGGCCCTGACCGGCGATCTGCGCGCCGTTGACGTGGAGATGGCCCGTCTGCGCGGCCAGATCGATCACTTCGAGCATCAGGCCCGAAAATTCGCCCTCATGGCGGGACTCGAAGCACTGCCCGCGGAGCTGGAAGCCGCAGGCGGCCCGGCCGAGGACGACATCATCGGAGCGTCACTCCATCAGGCCTTGCGCGAGGAGTTGAGTTCCCTGACCTCTCGGGAGGAGCGCCTGAGCAGGAACTTCGAGGTTCTGGCCGAGGCCTACCGGGAGCGGGAAGCGTACCTGGATTCCATGCCGACCATCTCACCCGTGCAGGGTGCCTATTTCGGTTCCCAGTTCGGCTACCGGCGGGATCCCTTCACCGGGAAGCGGGTATTTCATCGAGGTCAGGACATCGTGGCCAATACCGGCACGCCTGTGCGGGCGCCGGCCGCCGGCCGGGTGACCCGGGCAGGGCGCACCGGTGGCCTGGGCATTGCCATCTATCTTTCCCACGGCCACAACATTGTGAGTCGGTTCGGCCACCTGAGCAAGCTCAAGGTCCGTTCCGGCCAGAAGGTGGAGCGGGGTGATGTCATCGGTTACGTCGGTTCCACCGGGCGCGCCATGGGGCCCCATCTGCACTACGAGATCCTGGTCTCGGGCAAACAGGTTGACCCCCGTGATTACGTCCTGGATGACAGCCGCCAGCCCATGAGTTGACACCCTCGGCGGATCCCTCCAGGGGACCCGTCAACGGGGAGTGCAGGGTTGAGTGCAGATGCTATCCTCCCCCGTCATGTCACTCCTTACCAAGGTTTTCGGGACCAAGAACGAGCGTGAGCTCAAGAAAATAGAACCTCTGATCCCGCCCATTGGTCTGTTCGAGGCCGGGCTGAAGCGCCTTTCCGACGAGGAATTGCGCGCCCGCACCGGCGCCTTCCGCGAGAAAATCGACCAGGGTTCCTCCCTGGACGACCTGCTCCATGAGGCCTTCGCGGTGGTGCGCGAGGCAAGCTGGCGCGTTCTTCACATGCGCCATTTCGACACCCAGCTCATCGGTGGCATTGTGCTACATCACGGCAAGATTGCCGAGATGAAAACCGGTGAGGGGAAAACCCTGGTGGCCACCCTGCCGGTCTACCTCAACGGCCTGGGCGGCAAGGGCGTCCACGTGGTGACGGTGAACGACTACCTGGCCCGCCGCGACTCGGAGTGGATGGGCCAGGTCTACCGCTTTCTGGGCCTGGAAGTGGGGGTCATTCAGCACGACATGGACGATGTCCAGCGGCAAAAGGCCTATCGCTCCGATGTCACCTACGGCACCAACAACGAGTTCGGTTTCGATTACCTGCGCGACAACATGAAGTTCTCCCTGGACCGGTATGCCCAGAACGGCCACAACTACGCCATCGTGGATGAAGTGGATTCCATCCTGATTGATGAGGCGCGTACCCCGTTGATCATCTCGGGTCCCTCCGAGGATTCGGTGGGCAAATATTACGAAGCCGACCGGATGATGAAGGAGATGATTCGTACCGCCAACAAGCAGAAGAGGCAGGAAGCCGAGAAGATCCTCACGCCGTTTTACGAGGTGGATGAGAAGGCGCGGACGGCGGTTCTCACCGACGAAGGGGTGGAGGAAGCCGAGCGGCGCCTGGGTCTGGGCAACCTGTACGATCCGGCCAACCTGGAGATTCTCCACTGCCTGGAACAGTCCCTCAAGGCCCACACGCTGCAGGAAAGAGATGTCCACTACATGATCAAGGATGGACAGGTGGTCATCGTGGACGAGTTCACGGGCCGGCTCATGTCCGGCCGCCGCTGGTCCGACGGCCTGCATCAGGCCGTGGAGGCCAAAGAAGGCGTCAAGATCGAGAAGGAAAATCAGACTCTGGCCACCATCACCTTCCAGAATTATTTCCGTATGTACGACAAGCTCTCCGGCATGACCGGTACGGCCGATACCGAAGCAGTGGAGTTCGACAACATCTACAAGCTGGAAGTCATGGTCATTCCCACCAACCGGCCCCTCCGCCGAACCGAGTTCCCGGATCTCATTTACCGCACCGAGAAAGAGAAGTACAACGCGGTCATAGAAGAGATCCAGGAGGGGCACGAGAAAGGGCAACCGAGCCTGGTGGGCACCATCTCCATCGAAAAATCAGAACACCTGAGCAGTCTCCTCAAGAAAAAGGGCGTGCCGCACGTAGTCCTCAATGCCAAGTATCACGAGCAGGAGGCCAACATCGTGGCCCAGGCCGGGCGCGTGGGCGCGGTGACCATCGCCACCAACATGGCCGGCCGCGGCACCGACATCCTGCTGGGGGGGAACCCTGAATTTCTGGCTGATCAGATCCTGGCCAATCGAGGCCTCGACTCGAAGGCCGCCGATGAGGCGGCGCGGGAGAGCGCCCGGGTTGAAGCCACGAAGATCACCGATGCGGAGCACGACAAGGTCATCGAGCTGGGCGGGCTGCATATCATCGGCACCGAACGCCATGAGTCACGGCGTATTGACAACCAGCTTCGCGGTCGCGCCGGCCGGCAGGGCGACCCGGGCTCATCCCGGTTCTACCTGTCTCTGGAGGACGATCTGATGCGTATTTTCGGGTCCGATCGCATCAGCGGCCTCATGCAGAAGCTGGGCATGGAAGAGGGTGTCCCCATCGAGCACGGCATGGTCAGCAAGGCCATCGAACGCTCCCAGAAGCAGGTGGAAGAGCGAAATTTCAACACCCGCAAGCATCTTCTCGAATATGACGATGTCATGAACAAGCAGCGGGAGCAGGTCTACGAATTGCGTCGTGAAGCCCTGGGCGGGGAGAGCACCCGGGAGTACGTCCTGGGCCGGGTCACCGACATCATGGACTCCCTGCTGGAGACCTGCATCGGGTCCGACAAGGAGCACGCTCAATGGGATATCCCCGAATTCCAGGCGCGGGTGAAGGATCTGTACGGCATCGACCTGGAGGCCCAGAACTTCGATTTTGAGCAGCCGGCGGCCGCCGTGGCCGAGGCCATGCGTGCCCTGGTGCTGGACTATTACGCCGCCAAGGAAGAGCGGGTTGGCGCTGAGCTGCTGCGCCAGTATGAGCGCTATTTCATTCTCAACGTCATCGACGCCAACTGGAAAAACCACCTCCTGGCCATGGATCACCTCAAGGAGGGGATTGGCCTCAGGGGCTACGGCCAGCGCGATCCATTGGTGGAATACAAACGCGAATCCTTCGATATGTTCGGCACCATGAAGGAGCGGGTTGAAGACGAGATCATCCGCTATCTCTACCTGTTCGAGCCCAAGACCGAGGCTGACCTGGCGGTGGAGCGGCGCCGCCAGCAACAACAGGAGCGGGAGCTGATCTTTGCCGGAGGCAAGGAAGGGGCCAAGCCCCGGCCCCAAGTCAGGAAGAAGGGTGAGAAGGTCGGGCGCAATGACCCCTGCCCCTGTGGCTCAGGAAAGAAGTACAAAAAGTGCTGCGGAGCCACCTGAACGGCCTTCCCGGGGTGTCGGACTCAGGCCCGATGTATTGAGCGGCGGTCGGAAAGTCGTCCATGCTGTTTCCCTTCCCTTGACCGGTCCTCGGCGTGCGGTTCATAATGGCACAAGCGCGGTCCGGTGGGCCCCTGGACGTGCCACCCTTCTCCCGCCCTGCGGGATGTGAGCAGGGTTCGTGTATCTTCCAGGCGGCTGATCAGACCGTCGTCCAAGGAGAAACATGAGCACTGGTTCGATTCCAGAGGGCCTGACTTTCGATGACGTCCTCCTGTTGCCGGCCCATTCCAATGTGCTGCCTGGGGACGTCAACGTGGGTACGCGCCTGAGCCGTAAGATCCACCTGAACCTCCCGCTGGTGTCGGCGGCCATGGATACGGTGACCGAGGCGCGCCTGGCCATCGCCATGGCCCAGATGGGCGGGCTGGGGATCATCCACAAGAACATGTCGGTGGAAGCACAGGCCGCCGAGGTGGACAAGGTCAAGCGATCCGAGTCGGGGATGATCGTGGACCCCATCACCATGCTGCCTGGCGCGCGGATATCGGAAGCTCTGGCCCTGATGAAAAAATTCCGCATCTCGGGCGTGCCCATCACCGATGCCGGCGGCAAGCTGGTGGGCATCCTCACCAATCGCGATCTGCGTTTCGAAACCAGGACGGATTTGCGGGTCTCCGACCTGATGACCCACGAGAATCTGGTCACGGTGAGGGAAGGCACGACCCTTGATGAGGCCAAGGAGATTCTCCACCGCCACAAGATCGAAAAACTCCTGGTCATCGATGAGGACTACCATCTCAAGGGCTTGATCACCGTCAAGGATATCCAGAAGGTCATCCGCTACCCCAACGCCTGCAAGGACACCCTCGGGCGCCTGCGGGTGGGGGCTGGAGTGGGCACCGGCGCCGACACCCTGGACCGGGTCCAGGCTCTGGTGGAAGGCCAGGTGGATCTCCTGGTGGTGGACACGGCCCACGGCCATAGCCAGGGTGTTCTGGACATGGTGGCGCGCCTCCGGGAGGCCTATCCGGAGCTCCAGCTCGTGGCCGGCAATATCGGCACCGCCGATGCGGCCGCGGCCCTCATCGAGCGTGGCGTGGACGGGGTCAAGGTGGGCGTGGGGCCGGGTTCCATCTGTACCACGCGGGTTGTTTCCGGTGTAGGAGTGCCGCAGATCACGGCGATCCAGGAAGCCGCCAGGATCTGTCGCGAGGCGGATGTGCCCCTGATCGCCGATGGTGGGGTCAAGTTCTCCGGCGATATCACCAAAGGCCTGGCCGCCGGGGCTTCTTCCATCATGATCGGCTCCCTGTTTGCCGGTACCGAGGAGGCGCCCGGTGAGACGATCCTTTACCAGGGCCGCACCTTCAAGGCCTATCGTGGGATGGGTTCTCTGGGGGCCATGCGTGCCGGCAGCCGCGACCGCTACTTCCAGGAGAAGGAGCGCGACGAGCGCAAGCTGGTTCCCGAGGGGATCGAGGGCATGGTCCCGTTCAAGGGGAAGATCTCCAGCCTGGTCGAGCAACTCGTCGGCGGTCTGCGCTCAGGCATGGGCTATTGCGGCTGTGCAGATATCCCTTCGCTGCAGCAGGATGCCCGCTTCATCCGCATCACGTCGGCGGGCCTCAAGGAGTCTCATGCTCATGACGTCATCATCACGAAGGAAGCGCCCAACTACAGCATTGAAAGCTGAAAACGGGCTGCTCACAGCCCGTCTGACCGACTCCAATCCGGGCCTGGAGAATGCTTTCCCGGGCTGGTATGAGCGCTGGCCGGGGACGGGTGCGCAGGACTGAGCGCCGGCGGGAGGATCGTGCGCACCACCAAGTGTCCGCAGATGAGAAGCCCGGTGTCATGACCCGCGTCCCCGCAGGCGTGAAGCTGGTGGCGGCGGTGGCCCTGGCCTATGGTCTGGCTGCCGGTCTGCTGGCGGCCCTGATGCTGGGGAGCTGGTCGCGGGGCCTGCCCATCACCACGCCTGTGCAGTTGCTGGAGCCCGGGCTGCCGTTCCTGGTTCCCGGTGAGAGCCTGGCAGGTTTCCCCGGTGGGCCGGATCTTCCGGTCACGGAAGGCATGGTGCGGACGGTGGCTGCCGCCAACATCGGCGTCTTCGGGGGAGGCAGTCTGCTGTGGCTGGCGGCGGCGGCCGGCTTATGGAGAGGACGCCGGGCGGCGCGGTTTCTGGGCCTGGCCTTGTTCGGCGCCCTGACAGCCATCGGACTGTTCAACCTTCTGGCGGAGATCGTTCTGGTCGCGCTGGTGGGCAGTCTGGCCGCGGCCGGTGGGGTTCCCGTCGTGGCCGCCACCATCGCCGCCACCCTCGCAGTCCTGGTCCTCGTGCCAATGCTGGCGCTGCTCACCCTGGCGCGGCGGTCCAGTGCGGCCGCTTTCAGCGGTGACGGCCCCGGCCGCCCGCCTCTGGTCCTCTCCCTGGTGATTCACTTCGTGCTGGTGGCCGTGATCCTGGTGCCGTCGGCGATGACACCGGCCGAGTTGGTGCCGCCATGGATCCTCCTGGGTCCATGGTCACTGGCCGGTGCCCCGGCCCGGCTTGTGTTGCTGGCTCTGGCCGTCCTGCATGGTACCTGCGGGTGGGGCTGGTGGTCTCTGCGTCCCTGGTCGGCACGGCTGTCGTTCTGGCTCAACCTCTTCATGGTGGCGTCTGCCGTGGGGTCGGCGGCCCTGGCCGATACGGCGGCTCTCACCACCCTGGGCGCCGGAATCCTGACGCCGGCGCTGGCCCGGGCCGCCCTTTTGATGGTGGCCGCGCTGGGTGTCACGCTGCTGCTGGCCGTGCGCCGGGCGGCCGGCGAGTTGGTTCACCGGAATGGCTGATGCGCGCTCAGGATGTGCAGGCGCAGGCGGCGGTTGTCGGCGCCGGCATGCTCCAGCTCAATCTCCCAGCGGGGGAGAGGTCGCGCCTGGACGGGAAGGCGCTCGGCCCACTCCACCACGGTCACGCCGGTGCCGCTGAACAGTTCTTCGAGACCGAGATCCGAGAAGTCCTCACCTTCCTCCAGGCGATAGAGATCGACATGATTGAGGGGTGGTTGCCCCTCATAGCAGTTGACCATGATGAAGGAAGGCGAGTGGACTCGCCGTGGGTCCAGGCCCAGGCCGGCGGCAATCCCCTTGACCAGACAGGTTTTGCCGGCGCCCAGCTCACCGAAGAGAAGCACCACGGAGCCTGCGCCCAGATGGCCCGCGAGACGGCTTCCCCAGGCCCGGGTCGCAGCGGCCGAATCGGTCTGAACTTCTTCTGGAAAAATCTCTCCCATGACTGAAGATTATAGAGTGACATGAGAGGGGGGGTGGGCGTCAGGATGAGGTCGTGGGTTTTCCCGGTCGTGCTGTTTCTCGCTGCTGCCCATGGGGGAACGGCTGCTCCACGCTCCATCGACCGGATGGTTCCGAAGAGCCTGGCGGGTGTCCCCGTCCAGGAAGTCAAGGTGCGCCTGGTTCTCCTGCAGGCAACGGTGACCAACCGGCGAGGGGAGAGTGTCCGGAATCTGGGGCCCGGTGATTTTCAGATCCAGGAGGACGGTGTGAAGCAGGAGATCACGGTCTTCGGGCGGGCCGCCGATCATCCTCTGGAGATCGCGTTTCTCCTGGACCTCTCCGGCTCCATGGGAATCCACGGGAAACTGGATCGTGCCCGTGTCGCCATTCATCAGTTCGTGGATGCGCTGCGCCCTGAGGATCGCACCGCGCTTCTCGTTTTCGCCGATGGTGATGTGGTGGTGCGCGTACCGTTCACGACGGATCGGCTGACCTTCCTGGAGGTTCTGGA
>SMYD01000116.1 GCA_004356015.1 Acidobacteriota bacterium
AGGGGTGTGCCACAAGGGCGGTCAGGGCATCCTCTGTGAGGCACGGTGTTTCTTTCCTGCCCGCGAAACGCTTCAGGAAGTGGTGGGCCAGGAGGGGGATATCGTCCGGGCGCTTATTCAACGGAGGGACGCGCAACTCCACCACGTTGAGGCGATAAAACAGGTCTTCGCGAAAGCTGCCGTCGGCAATCTTCTGCTTAAGGTCGGCATTGGTCGCGCTGATGAGGCGCGTATGGGCGGTGCGTGTGGTGCTGCTGCCCAAGCGTTGATACTCGCCGCTCTGCACGACGCGCAAGAGCTTCACCTGGCCTGCCAGGGACAGCGAATCGATCTCATCCATGAACAGGGTGCCGCGGTCAGCAGCCTCGAAGCGGCCTATTGTGCGCCCCTTGAGGCCGGTGTAGGCTCCGGGCTCGGCGCCGAACAGCTCGCTCTCCATGAGCTGCTCCGGCAGGGCGCCCAGGTTGACGCGGACAAACGGACCTTCGCTGCGCGGAGAGTTGGCCTGAATGATCTCGGCGACTTTCTCCTTGCCGCAACCGCTGGGGCCACAGATCATCACCGGTGCGTCCGAGTCGGCAACGTTCAGGGCCAGAGTCACCACCTTGTGCATGGCCTCGCTCTCATAGACCAGGCCGCACAGGTTGTGGCGTTCTGCGAGGGCCTGGCGATCTCCACGCCGCTGGTCCTGGAGGCGGTGGTTTTCGATCTGCAGGGCCTGCATGCGCATCAGGTTGCCGACCATGGTCACCAGCTTGTCGTCATCCCATGGTTTGGAGAGGTAGTCCGTGGCCCCTTCCTTGACCAGTTGAACGGCGGTCTCCAGGGAAGCCCAGGCGGTGATGAGCAGCACCGGCACCTGAGAATCGACCTGGCGAATGCGGCGGAAGAGGGCCGTACCCTCTTCCCCCGACGTCTCATTGGGTGAGAAGTTCATGTCCTGTACGACGACGCCGATTTCCTCACAACTCAAGCGCTCGATGAGGTCATCGGCGGAGGAGGCCACTGTCACCGGGATGCCGTGAACCTCGAACAGCAGGCGCAGAGCCTCCACCACATTGGCCTGGTCGTCAAAGATCAGGACCTTGAGAACTGACATGTCCATTGGGCCTATTCTACGCAGGGTCGTTCGCTGCATCAAACGGTGCGGGTGGCAAGGACCGGCGGCACCATCATGGCGCGCATGGCCGGCAGCAGGGCAGCCAGCATTCCCACCAGCCAGAAGACCACGATGCCGGTGAGCAATAGAGGCAACTCCAGGCGGGGTGAATCGGCAATGGAGGCCAAAGCCATGTTGAGGCCGAAGGCCATGCCGGTGCCCAGGGTCAGGCCGATACCGGTGATCACCCAGGTCTCTATCAGGAAGTAGCGCAGGATGGCCGCACGTGTCGCTCCGAGGGCCCGTCGTGTTCCGATCTGGCGTGTTCTCTCGGTCACCGAGAAAGAGGCCAGACCAAAGATTCCCAGAGAGGTGACCACGAACAGCAGCACGATCACCCCGCCGAAGATCTTCACAAGGGCCACATCCTCGCTGAAAGTGTCGTCCCTTACCTCAGCCAGGCTCGTGAGGGTGATGATGCGGTCGGGATTGGTTGTCAGCATCGACTCCTCCAGCGTGGCCGCCAGAGCGTCCAGACCCCCCGGCCTGGTGCGCACAAGGTACCGCATGCGCTCGGCGGTTCCGGGTTTCAGGGGAAACAACATCACATCACTGCCGAAGTCCGATGTGGGCCACGAATTGTTCATGTGCTTGATGATTCCCACGATGGTCTGCACCGAGGTACCGTCGTTGTTGACGACGGCTTTGCCCAGGGCGTCTCCGTCGGGGAACAGCTTGTCGGCGAAGGAGCGCGTTACCAGGACGTTGAAACGCTGCACGCCATCGTCATCACGAATGTCATCCTGCCCTGCGGGAGGATAGTCGGAAGCCATAAGATCTCGGCCTGACTCCAGTTCGGCTCCCAGAGTCCGGAGGGCGTTCATGGTCACCAGGTAATACGGTATCACTATGGTGTTCAGGTCGGAGCCTTCCGCCCGGCGGCCGGCGCTACTGCCGCTGCCGCTGAGGGGTATCTGATGGAACGCGGTGGCGGAGAGAACCCCCGGTTGCGCCGCAAGCAGTCGCAGGTCCTCATCCCGCACCTGGCTGAGAAATGTTTCGTCCTTGAAATCGGGGCTTACCGGCTCGGTGTGCACAACCAGGATGTTCTCTATATCCATACCGGTATCCCGGTTCATCTTGGAGCCCATGTCGAGGATGTAGACGGCACAGTTGATCACCAGGGCCAGCGTGAGAGCGATTTCCAGGGTGACCAGCCAGAAGCGGGTCTTGTTGTGAAACAGAGAGCGTACGATGGGTCCGAATTCCATGGTGTCTCCTCACTGAGCCTTGAGATACTGAGCCGGCGGAATGCGGCAGACTCTATAGGCCGGGTAGGTGCCAGCCAGAAGTCCCGCCACCAGCGCCAGCAACATGCCGGCGCCGACCATGTTCAGATCCAGTTTGAAGTTGAGGTCGATGACGAACAGTGCCTCGATGGTCCATAGCCCCAGCACCGAGAGGCCCAGCCCTGCAAGCCCTCCCACCGCAGCGATGATTTCGCACTCCAGCAGGTGCTGCATGAAGATGGTGCCGCGGCTCGCACCCAGGGCGCGGCGCACGCCGATCTCGGGTGCCCGGGCCAGAAATTTGCCCAACAGGATACCGATGAGGTTCACCGAGCACACCACCAGAAAAAGGAGGGATATGATCAGGAGCGTCTTGGCCTCCGCCGGCACGATGTGCTGGTCTCGCATCCAAGCCGCGGTCTCCTGGGTCCAGTTGTTCAACGGCCTCTCGAAGCGTCCCATCTTGCGCTGATCCAGAGCATAGGCATCAAGGAAAGCCGCATAGTCATCTTTCTGCCTCTGAGTGTCCAGCTGTACCCAGGTCTGAATCCAGATTCTCTCCGAGGCCAGTGTATCGGCATACTCGTTACGCTCGTACCCCTTCCAGTTGGAGTCATTGCCCGCACCGTTGATCTCCATGCTCTCGCTGAGCAGGATCGGCAGGAAGATTTCTTCAGGGTCTTCGAACGGATTATTGTGTGTGTCGTAGTACTTGGGAATCGGGCGCCAGGGGGCCATCACGCCGGCCACCATGAACTCCCGGTCCTCGATGCGCAGAGTTCTCCCCACACTGTCTTCACCACCGAACATCTTGGCGTTGGTAGCGTGGTCCAGAACCAGCACTTGCTCGGCGGCAGCATCCGCCGCGTTGCTCCACGGGCCGCCGTACTGGAACGGTACCTCGAACAGGGCGAAGAAATCGTTGGTGCACAACCGAGTGGAGGCCCTGAATGGACGCATGTCCTTGTCCTCCGGGTGCACCGTCAACTCTGCCTTGTACATGAAGGTCTGGTGCGTGGGAATGTCCCCGCTGGTCACCTCCAGCGCGTCCCGCCAGGTCATCTGATCGGGCGGGTCATCCGGCAGTGAGTCCCGCCAGGGGCGTTCAGGGTTCCAGCTGTCCATGCGCACGTAGAAAAGCCGGTCTTCCTTTTCAGGGACAGGATGCAGCGAGAGGCGGTAGACAGCGGTCACGAAGGTGGTGGAAACGCCGATGCCCAGGGCGATGCCGACAACCACCAGGAGCGAAAGAAAAGGATTGCGCTTCAAGCTGCGCCATGCCGTGAGCAGGAGGTAGCTGAACACGTTCTTACTCTCCCACCGTGGCAGCTCGGTCGCCTGCCAGGGGCACGGGCTCGTCCATCTCCAGATCGATCTGGCGGCCGTCCAGCAGGTGAATCTGCCGGTGTGCCCGGTTGGCGAGTTCAGGATCGTGAGTCACCATGATCACCGTGGTGCCTGTCTCGTTGATCTTCTCCAGCAAGTCCATGATGTCGTTGGCCATGGCACTGTCCAGGTTCCCTGTGGGCTCATCGGCAAGGATCAGCCGCGGCGTACCGGCCAGGGCCCTGGCGATGGCCACCCGCTGCTGCTGGCCGCCGGAGAGCTGTGACGGCAGATGCTTGAGGCGTGACGAGAGGCCCACGATGTCCAGTGACTCCTGAATGGCCTGGCGCCGGGCGCCTGCCGGCATGCCGCGGTAGCGCAGCGGCACATCGACATTGTCGAAGACGTTGAGATCCGGGATGAGGTTGAAGGTCTGAAAGATGAAGCCAATCTTTTCATTGCGAATGCGGGACATCTCCCGATCTTTCAGCTTCGAGACGTCCTGGCCATCCAGGTGGTAGGTGCCGGTGTCGAAGGTATCCAGGAGGCCGGCGGTATTGAGAAAAGTGGTCTTGCCGCAGCCCGACGGGCCCATGACTGCGACAAATGAACCCGCTTCCACCGTGACGGTCAACTCGGACAGGGCGTGGGTCTCCACGTGCTCCGTGCGGTAGACCTTGCTGATGTTCTTCATCTCCAACATATTCTGCTCCCTTACCGGCGAACCAGGATCGACTGGGCGCCCCTGAATCGCGTCATGTCTGAAATAATGATCTCGTCGCCGGCCTGAAGGCCCGAGAGAATCTCCACCTCGCCTACGCTCACGGTCCCCACCTCGATGGGCCGCAGAATGGCAAGGTCTCCGTCCATCACGTAGGCCTTCCGGCCGCCTCCTTCCTCCAGGAAGGGGCCGCGCGTCACCTTGAGAACGTTGCTCCGACTTTCCAGGACCAGACGTGTTGAGACGCGCTGGTTCTGCTTCAGCCCCAGTGGCGGATCCCCGGCGAACACTACGACGCCCTTGACCTGGCTGCCTTCCACTTCAGGCGACATGTTCTTGACAATCCCAGGGAACGTACGCCCATCATAACGAATGACTGCCTCGGTCTCCGGCAGGATCTCAGCGGCGTAAGCCTCCGGTACCCGGATCTCGACTTCGTAGGCTGAGAGATCCACGATACCCAGAATCGGCTGCCCCTGGGCGACCACATCCTGCTCCATGATGTCCAGGCGGGAGACCAGCCCATCCACCGGCGAGCGCAGAACCAACTCATCCACCTGGCGCCGGATGTCCGTTGTGACCAGGCGCTGCCGTTCCACCTGCAATTCACGATTACGGATCTCGAATTCCATGTCATCTTTTTCGAGGTTGGCCTTCTGGCGGGCGTGAGCCAGTTCCAGGGCCAGGATGCTGTGGTCATCCTGAGCCTTCTCGTAATCCACGTCATTGATGATTCCCGCCGCCCGGGATTCGTTGGCTCGCTGTTCCCCCCGCTTGGCGGCAGCCAGCTTGACCTCCAGAAGGTCAATCTCCTGCTGGGCCGCCAGCTGGCGTTGCCGGGCCAGCAGGCGCTGGCGATCCATGTCGGCCTGGGCACCATCGAGGCGCGCTTCCTCCTGTTTGAGAAGAGATCGAAGCTTGGGGCTGTCCACCCGGGCCAGGTCCTGCCCCCGGGTCACCCTGTCACCGGCCCGCACGAGCAGCCTTACCGTGCCTGCGTCGGGGCTGAACAGGGTTGGATGAAAAGCTGCCACGATGCGACCCTGCACCGAAATATCTCGCACCAGGTCACCCTGGCTGATCGTTGCGAAACGCAGGCGGCTGGCATCCACCGAGCGATCGGCACTGGCCCAGCGCCGGGCTGTCGGAAAGACGAGCGCCGCCAGGGCAAGCAGCACGAGGGCTGTCGCACCCCAGATCAGCGCGCGCCGGGACAGGCCCTTGGGTTTTTCGATCAACCGGTCGGAAAGAGATGTATCGCGAATCACAGGTCCAGTCTCCGGGTGCTTCCGCCCTGGTCAACAGCAAAACGCATGCCAAGTTAAGGGGACCGTCGATGTGCCAGGTATAGGGGAAATTGGTTGATTCCGTGAATGATGGAACCGGACACCTGTCCATCCGGCGGACAGGTGTCCGGGAGGATCGGCAGAGAATGTACGCATCACATGGCCGGACGGTAGTGAGACAACCGCTTGATCAGCGCGGCTCTTGATCCGCGGGCAGCTCATCGATGATATCCATGGCCAGAGCCTCTTCAGGCGTCAGGTAATAGGCCTTGTCCCGCGTCATGGGAGACCAATCAGCAGGGAGGTCGGAGTTTTCTTTCCAAAGTCGCTCATAGCGCCGCAGAGATTTCCTGTCGCCTGAAAACGGTCCTTCCTAATCGTCCGAACTGGCATGGACCATGATGATGGCATTGCGGGATGCTGAGCTCACGCCCGTTCCGGCGACCAGAATCATCGTCCCTGCGGAACAGCATCCTCCGATGGCGTGCGCTGTCGTGGGCGTCCGTATCGCATCCGAGTTTCGCTCCGTGGGCATTGGCCGCGAGTTGTTTCAGTGTGCAACTCAGCGCGCTCGTCACCGGGGGTGTCGTATGCTGCAACTCACCACCGATAAGGCGCGCACCGATGCGCTCAGGTATCATGAAAGTCCTGGTTTTACCGCTTCACACGAGGGTATGAAGCTCCACCTGAGGAATGTCGGCCATGCGTAAGATCGTGCGAATCGTTTCTTGTTTGGCGATCGTCTGCTTCGCAGGATCTCTGGCCCTTGGGAGTGACCTCGACAGCTACCTGACCGGCGAACTGGCCAAGCTGGAACGGTTGGCCATGCCGGTCAGCCTGGCCGACCATGTGATTCTCTATCCAGACGGCAGCAGGCACGCGCTGAGAGAAAAGAGCGGGAAGATCTTGCTGGTCAATCTGTGGTCCAAGGGATGTGTTCCATGCAAGGCGGAGATGAAGGACTTCTCAAGCCTACAGAGAGATCTGGGCGGCGAGCGTTTCGAAGTTGTTGCGCTTCCCATGGAGAAGCGAAGCATCAGGTCGGCACGCAAGATCTTGAATAACTGGGGCGCGGAGAACCTGAAGCCCTACGGGAACGATCCCCAGGCCCTGGCGGCCGTGCTCTACAGGGAGGGTTACTTCACCGAGAAGAAGATCTCCTTCG
>SMYD01000117.1 GCA_004356015.1 Acidobacteriota bacterium
CCTCGATGACCTCTTGCGGCGCAAGAGAGGACAGCTCCGGCTGCCGGCTCACATAGGCTGCCATCAGGATCCGGCGACCCTGCACCATGGGAGTGAGAAAGTACAATCGGTCTCCCTTGCCGTTCCAGCGCAGATCGACTGCACCCGAGTCTGAAACCTGGATTCGACCGTCTCCCTCGGGATAGGTCTCCACATAGGCCTCGTGCCGGCCCGTCTCGTCCGAGAGATAGGCGATGAGAGTCCCATCGGGCGAGAAGCGCGGTGAGCGCTCATCGGCACCGGTCACGCGGAAGGGCATGGATGTGGGTTCGTCGCCCAGAACGAGGAGGTGGATATCGGATCCCGTGTCGGGATTCGCCTCCGTGTAGGCGAGGGTTTGCCCATCGGGGTGCCAGTTCGATGGAAATTCGCGATGAGGACCGCTCACCAGGAGTCCACCGCCATCGGTCCCATCTGCCTTCTGCCAGCGGATGTCCTCATTCCCGGCAACATTGGTGGCGTAGGTGATCATGCTTCCATCGCGAGTCCAGATCGGTCCACGCCCTTCAGACGGCCCGTTGGTCAGGCGGGTTCTCGTCCCGCTGGCAAGGTCATAGAGCCAGAGCTCGTCGTAGTAACGGTTCAAGGTGACAGCCAGGCGCCTGCCATCGGGCGAGAGGGAAAATGCTCCGTATGGCGCCAGCCCCGATACCAGCGCCTCTGTCCGGCCTGCCGGTGTGTACCACTCCAGGATCCTGTCCCCTGCCCAGATGCCACCGTCCGAATAGGCGAGATCGCCTGTGGTGCGGGCGATGGCGTAGAAGGCATGCCCCGTGCTGGGAATCGTGAGAACGTCATCGAGAACGACCTTCGGCGCCCCATTCAACTGCAGCCGGTCCAGGTCGAGGCCAACGGTATACAGCTTGCCTCCGCGCGCGAAGATGAGGCGATCCGGAGGAACGAATCGGGGCCGCATTCCTCCACTCAGCAAGATCCTGGAGGTTCCTGTGTTGAAATCATGGACGGCTACCGAAGCGTCATCGAATGAGTCGCTGCTGCGGTGCCCGACGGTGAAGAGAACGCCACGGCCGTCCGGGAGAAGGTGGGGCCAGCGGTGGGTGATCTCGCCTCGAACGCTGTTCAGCGTCGTGAGAGCTTCGGGCATTCCTCCTTCTTCCGGCACCTGGGCCAGACCTGAACGAAGATTCGGCGTGAAGGTGATGCGTCCGTCATCGCCCCAGGATGCGCCCCGATTGCCGGTGACCGCGCAGAGACGGATCAGCAGGCCACCACCGATGGACATCTTCATGAGCCGGTCGTTCTGGAAGAACCCTATCCACTGGCCGTCGGGGGAAAAGAAGGGTGCACTGGCCATTTTCGTGCCGGGGAGCGGCTTGCTCTTCCCTAGCGGCAACTCCCTCATGACCAGATGCCAGCCGCCTCCCCGGCTGTCCTGCACGAACACGACATGCGAGCCGTCCGGAGATATGGCGGCGATTCGGGCCGGCCCGTCATCGGCAGGCAGGGGCACAGGGATGGCCGCAGACTGGCTCGTGTCCGGGTCTTCGAGACCGGTGTAGCCCATGCCTTGCCACATGAGACCGAGAACTCCCGCGGTGACGGTCAGGCCGAGTGCCCAGGTTGCGAGCAGGCCCCCGGGCCACCTTTGTTGTCGTGGGGCAGGTAGTGCAGCGACTGGAGTCATTCCCAGCGCGGATTCCAGGACTTCGCGAACCTGCCCGATCTGAACCGGCCTGCCGGCAGGATCCTTCTTGAGACAGCGGCGCAAGAGATCTGCGATGCCGTCCGGCAGCCCGGTCGGCAGCGCCTGCCAGTCGGGCTCGGTACGGCGAATCGCATCGAGTGTCTTTGCAACGGTCGGGTGGTCGAAAGCCAGCGAGCCGGTGAGCATTTCATACAGCACGCAGCCAAACGCCCAGACATCGACAGATCGGCCCAATGGATGCCCCTCCAGCTGCTCAGGACTCAGGTAGGGGCCTGTTCCGGCCAGCGCCGGCGACGAATGTGCGCCGTTCTGAAAGGAGGTACCTCCTTGTGTACCGAGGTCCTTCTGCACGCTGGCCCCCGCCAGGCCAAAATCGAGGATCTTGACCTTCCCACCCGGCTCTTCCAGCATGATGTTCGCGGGCTTGATATCCCGGTGGTTGACACCGTAACCGTGGGCCTCTTCCAGCGCGGCCGCGATGTCCCGGGCAATCCGCAGCGCCTCCGATACGGGAAGCCTGCCCTTGCTGAGGTGGTGCGCCAGGGTGCCCCCCCGGATCATCTCCATGCTGAGGAAAAGCAGTCCGCCGGCTCGATGCAGGCCATATGCCGTGGCGATTCCCGGGTGGTTGAGAGACCCCAGGAGCTTGGCCTCCTTGGTGAATCGTTTCTCCCAGTCGGTATCGTCGGGGGTTGTCACCAGAAACTTGAGAGCGACATTTCGGCCCAGGGACGTGTCCTCGGCCTCCCAGACGACTCCCATACCCCCGTGCCCTATGACTTCAATGAGGCGAAAGCCCTCGACCATCTGCCCCGGCTCGAGATGTGCGCGGCTGGTGTCCGGGCCAGTGTCAGCCGGCTCAGGCATCGAAAAAAACTCATCGGCCAGCGTCTCGCCGGCGAGAAGTGAATCCACCTCTTCCTTGAGGGGCTCATCGCCGGCACAGTGGAGGCGCAAGTATTGCAGTCGGCCGGGAGCGTCGAGCCGGCGGGCCTCAAGGAAGATCCTCGAGACGCGCTCGTGCCTGTCGCTTGACACGTCCTTGCCTGGATCACTCAACTGCGGATTGATGAAGGTGGTGCGCGAGCCAGGATCTCGCCACAATCCAGTCGTTCTTGGCTGTGCGCTCCGAGATTGACATGGCCCTGGCCGTCTCAGGAAAAGTGAGGCCCAGGAGGCCGCGAAATTTGAATACCTGTGCTTGCCGCGGACTCAAGCTGGAAAGACCCTGCAGGGCCTGCTGGAGAGCCAGTTTGTCGACTTGCTGCAACTCGGTGGCAGGAGCGCAAAACAACACCTCCGGCACCCGCTTCCTGGCCCGTCTCTTCCTGCCGCGGTCGACAAGAATCCGGCGCATCTGCCGGACCGTAACCCTGAAGAAGTGCGTCTTGCCATGCCATTCGATGTTCTTGCTCTCGGCCAGGCGTATGTAAGCCTCGTGAACGAGATCGGTGGAAGCAAACGAATCGCTTGCCTCGGTCCGGAGCAAGGTCGCGGCGACCCGTTGAAGCCGATGGTAGACCAGTGCCACAAGCTCAGGTGCACTCCCATGGAGAGGGCCGGCATCTGGCGCCCTGCAGCTTTCCCCGGCAGATTTCTGGCGCACAACTCCCCCACTTTCGCTGGTGGTGTATTGCATGAGTATGCCGGAAAAATGTGGCATCAGCAAAGAAAAAAGTGGCTGCCACCGCCTACTGTTATAAAAGTCTTTTATTTGCAACAATCTGGCAACAGATTTCGTGAATTCTTCCCCCATCCGGCCGTCTCATTGCACGATTGCCGGCTCTCCTGCGCGATGTGAGTAAAGGGTCTCGTGTAGATAGACCGCTGGACAGAAGCAGCGGATCAGGCCGTCGTGTTGCATCAATGAGCGTCGGCCTACGCCCTTGGAAAACGTGAATCTGGAATCCACTTCATGAAAGAGGGAATGCACTGCGCATGGCGGTCGAACCCGGCCTGCGGGCCAATCGATGGGTCCTCACACGATCCACGGCGCTCCCGTGCGCCCCCCACGCCAATGCAAAGTGCACCCATCGGGGTGAGTCGTTGGACAAGGGGGGGGAACACCGCCTGCTGTTTCGTTCGCAGTTCGTGACATCGAACCCAAGAGAACCATCTGAATTGATCAGGAGATATCAAGCATGAGAAAGATAAGTGTGACATATCGGTTGATATTGCTCGCGGTTGCAATGGTGCTCATCGTCGGCACGGGGGATCTGGCCTACAGTGCAAAACCCAGCAACGATAATGTGCTGACAGTTGTTCTCGAAGCGGGGGGGGGAGGTTCTTTCGACTTTATCGCAAGCGACACTGGAGGCGGCCCCTTCTACATTGGAGGCACGCTCTTCGACCTGGAAACGGAAGCGGAGCTCGGGGACTTTCAGTGCTGGGGTTGGTTCTTCACGGCGTCCCGGCGAATGGTGACCCAGGAGTACAACCTCGGTGAGCGAGGGACGATCCTTCTGGCGGGGGAAGAGATCCCGAACCCATTTGGCATAATTGGGGGAACAGGAGACTTCAAGAATGTTCGCGGCCAGGCGGAATTTGAATTTGTGGCCGAGGGTGTTCTCGTGCACTTCGATCTCTCATAGGGGCATCCGCAGACGGGAAAGACTAACTGATCGGTACACAGGCCCTCAGGCGGTACTCCTGCATGTAGGAGACTTGAAACCAAACTCGGGCCCGGCGGTAACTCGCTCAAGAAAGTGCATTCCGCCGGGCCCTTCCTTCTCCGGTTCTTGATCCAGGATTCGCCTCGGGTTGTCACGGTAGGGTGAGAAGAGGTGGACCCCATTCCTTGGACAGCTTGGCGGTGCCGCTAAGGTGGTCTCCAGGTTCACATCAAGCCGCCTGTGGTTGCCCCCCGTTTTTGAGTGCCTGGCTAAAGAAACAATAACGAATCCCGTGGACAGAACCGTTTCCAGGACGAATACTCGATGTATATCCGGGAGAGATTCATGCGCACGAAAATCCAGAAATGGGGCAATAGCCTCGGCCTCCGGATACCCAAGTCATTTGCCGAGGAAGCCGGGGTGAAAGCCGGGTCCGAGGTCGATCTGGCGGTGGAGGGTGGCGAATTGATCGCCCGCCCGACACGGCTTCCGAAGTACGACTTGCAGGGCCTTTTGCGCAAGGTTACGGTCCGGAATATCCATAAAGAGGTGGAGACCGGGGAACCAGTCGGACGGGAAGTCTGGTAGTGGCCAGGACGTACGTGCCGGATCGTGGTGACATCGTCTGGCTCCAGTCCGATCCCCAGGCAGGGCATGAGCAGGCGGGACACCGGCCGGCGTTTGTCGTATCTCCACGCGCCTACAACCGGAAGGTCGGGCTTGCCCTGTTCTGTCCCATCACCTCGCGCGTGAAGGGGTATCCATTCGAGGTGCCTTTACCCGCGACAGGAAAGGCTCATGGCGCGATCCTCGCCGATCAGCTCAAGAGTCTCGATTGGCGGGTCCGGAAAGCGGTCCGCTTCGACGGTGCGTCCGAGGAAGTCATCCGCGAGGTGACAGCACGAATCCTGCCGCTGGTGGGTGTTGAATGAAACGGCCTTCGCACTGCAGGCCAGCCTTGAAGTCACGTTCCAAATAATCTTCCGCGAAATCACAAGGTCCTGAGTTAGAATGGCGCCATGGCTGTGACTCTGGTGCAGGTTGATGCTTTCAGTGATCGCCCCTTTGCCGGGAATCCTGCGGCGGTCTGTGTGTTGCCGGCGGCGCGCTCGGAAACGTGGATGCAGGCGGTGGCGCGGGAACTGAATCTCTCGGAAACGGCCTTTCTGGTGGCCCAGGGCGAGGGTTTTCATCTGCGCTGGTTCACGCCGGTGGCGGAGGTCGATCTGTGTGGACATGCCACCCTGGCCAGCGCCCATGTCCTCTGGGAAGACGGACACATGCCACCTGCGGCCATGGCCCGCTTCACCACTCTCAGTGGTGAACTGACGGCCCGGCGGGACGGCGACTGGATTGTGCTGGACTTCCCGGCCGAGGTGGTGCGGGAAGACTCGCCTCCTGCCGGGATGATCGACGCTCTTGGCGTGTCGCCGGTGTGGTGCGGGCAAAATCGTCTCGACTGGCTGGTGCAGGTGGCCGACGAGAAGGCCGTTCTGGATACGGCGCCGGACTTCGGCGCCCTGGGGCGCGTCGAGACACGTGGCGTCATGGTCACCGCCGCGGCCGCGCAAGCGACGGAGGCCGATTTCGTCTCTCGCTATTTCGCGCCGGCGTTCGGCATCGACGAGGACCCGGTCACAGGGTCGGCACATTGTGCTCTGGCGCCGTTCTGGGCGGAGCGCCTGGGGCGAACGAAGCTGACCGGCCACCAGGTTTCGGCCCGGGGAGGCGTGGTGCGTGTAGAGCATCAGGGCAAGCGTGTGCTGCTGGGGGGACAGGCCGTCACCGTGCTGCGCTCCACCCTCAGTGAGGCCGCTGCGGCGGATCATGGGTGAGTTTCTCTACGGTACGTCAAGTTGGTCGTCTCCAGACTGGGCCGGCGTCTTCTACCCTGAGGGGATGCCGCCGGGGGATTATCTCGGTCATTACGCCCAGGAATTCCGGACGGTGGAAGCCGATGTCACGTATTACCGGGTGCCGTCCCGGCAGATGGTGGAGGGGTGGGACCGCAAGACACCGGACGACTTCGTGCTCTGCGCCAAGTTCCCCCGCTCCATCGTGCATGCCGGAGCAGAACGCCTGCCCGACGAGAAACGCCTGCTGATGCCCGGGGAAGACGGCGACGACCTGGAGCGATTTCTGGAGGCCATGTCGATTCTGGGCGACAAGTGCGGGCCCCTCATCCTGCAGTTTCCCTATTTCAACAAGAAGGTCTTCACGGATCCTACGCCGTTCCTCGAGCGCCTGGATACTTTCCTGGCGGGGCTACCGACCGAGTTCCGCTACGGTGTGGAGATTCGTAACAAGACCTGGTTGGCGGCACCGTTGCTGGAGGTCCTGCGCCGCCATCGCACGGCCCTGGTGCTGGTGGATCTCAAGTACATGCCTCACCCGGCCGACCTGATGGGCGATCTGGATCTCCTGACCACCGATTTTGTCTATGTGCGCCTCATCGGCGATCGCAAGGCGGTGGAGGCGCGCACCAGGACGTTCGACCGAATTGTGATGGACCAGGGACCGCGCCTGAGTCGCTGGGCCAGGCTATTGCGCGAGGTGATTCCCAGGTCTGAGCGAACCCTGGTCTTCGCCAACAATCATTTTGCAGGGCATGGACCGACTACCATCAGAGATCTGGCTGCTCTGGTGGAAGAAAACGAGGGAAAGAGCTGACATGACTGGTGACGGACGACATCAGATGGCGGCAGCGAATACAGGCGCTGGGAATTCCGCACCGGAAACGGTCCGGCTACCAGCGGAGATCAGGCGGCCCAGTGGAAGGAAACGGCGAACATGACCGGCGATGAACACAGCATCCA
>SMYD01000011.1 GCA_004356015.1 Acidobacteriota bacterium
ATTCCAGGGGACTCGATGGACGGCGAAAAGCAACGAGCTGTCAGTCTGTTGCGATGAAAACCGTGTGCCATCAACGGGTTAGCTTTTTATCCTTGATCGGGTTCAAGTCCCGTCGCTCCCACCATTTCATCATGCATCTGACACATCTTCCGGTGCGCGGGAGGGGGGGTATGTCACGGTTTCCGGTATACTCCGGGCCCAATGAATGCCTCCAATTCTCTGCCACGCAGGACCGCGGTGCCCTCCCGGGACACGTCGCTGGAGGCCGATCGGCGGACAGATCGCCATCTGGCGTCGGATGACGCAACTGGAAAAAGCCCGCCTCGTCACTGCCTCCTCACGTGCCGTGCTGTTGCTCTCTCTGGCGGATATCCGGCGGAGGCATCCTGAGGCCTCGGAGGAGGAGTGCTTGCTCAGGCTTGCCAGGCTCAAGCTCGGGCCGGAGCTCTTCGCGCTCGCGCATCCAGAGATCGACAGCCGACTGAAACCCTGATGGTCGGCGCTGACCCCATCCAGGTCGCGGTCCGTGTTGCGGCCGCGCTCAAGAATTGTGGAATCACCTACGTGGTGGGCGGATCGCTGGCCAGCTCAATCACGGGTGAGCCGCGATCCACGCTGGATATGGATATCGTTGTCGCCATGACCGCGCGGCAGGTCGAACCGTTCGTCCTGGCGCTGGGCGACGAGTTCTACTGGGACCGTGACGCCTTGCAGCGAGCCATCAGGGAGAAGAAGAGCGCCAACTTGATCCACCAGGACACATTCAACAAGGTGGACCTGTTATTTGATGGTGAACGGCCGCTCTGCGCGTCAGAGGTCTTGGCCCGGTTTGACGCCCCCCCACACCCCCGGATAAGGTGGCAGACTTGTCAGCTAGAGGGTCATCATCCTGTTGATCCATGGGCTGGCCGGGGATGGTCATGCCAAAGATGATGCAGGCGCGTGGTGGCAGGATTCTCATGGGCTTGCTGGGCCTGGGCTTGGTCCTCGTGGCCGGGTGTGGCCTGGAGCCATCAGGACCGGAGGCACCCGATGCCGCGCAGGCAGGTGATGCGCTTGCCGGTAGGGCCGACTCCCTCAAGAACTCCTCCACCTCAGCAACGCTCCCATCGTGGAATGATGGCGCGGCCAGGGAGGCCATCATCGCGTTCGTTGCCCGCGTCACCGATCCGGCCAGCCCGGACTTCGTGCCTGAGCCCGAACGCATCGCCACCTTCGACAATGACGGCTGCCTCTGGTCGGAGAAGCCCGTCTACTTCCAGTTACTTTTTGCATTCGATCGGGTCAAGGCGCTCGCCTCCGAGCATCCTGAGTGGAAGGACAAGCAACCGTTCAAGGGAGTGCTGGAGGGTGACTTCGAGGCCGTGGCCGCCGCCGGCCAACGCGCCCTGCTCGAGTTGATCATGGCGACCCACGCCGGGATGACCACAACGGAGTTCGAGGAGATCGTCACGAACTGGCTCGCTACCGCTCGGCACGCAGAACTGGACCGCCCCTATACCGAACTCGTCTATCAACCGATGCTCGAAGTGCTCGACTACCTGCGGGCCCATGGATTCAAGACCTTCATCACCTCCGGTGGTGGCATCGAATTCATGCGCCCATGGGTTGAGGAAGTCTACGGCATTCCACCGGAGCAGGTGATCGGTTCCAGCATCAAGGTCGAATTCCAGGAGCGTGACGGCGAGCCGGTTCTGCTGCGTCTTCCGGAGATTGATTTCATCGACGACAAGAAGGGTAAACCGGTGGGCATTCACAAGTTCATCGGCCGGCGACCCATCGCAGCCTTCGGCAATTCAGATGGAGATTTTCAGATGCTGCAGTGGGTCACAGCAGGCCAGGGACTGCGCCTTGGAGTGCTCATTCACCATACCGATGACCAGCGCGAATGGGCCTACGACCGCGATTCCCACGTCGGCCGCCTCAACAGAGGTCTCAATGAGGCCAGCGAGCGTGGCTGGATCGTGGTCGATATGAAAAACGACTGGAACACCATCTACCCGGCGCGGCGGCAGTAACCGCCAGCCATCACGTCAAGGGAAATGACAGGTGCAGCAGCCGGGCTGGGCGTTTGGTCAGACCTAGAGAATGGTAGGTGACAGGGGGGGGCAGGTCCATGGTGCTCACTTCTTCGGGAACAGCAGCGTGAGCTGAACCCGGACACCGAAACCCTCCGGGTCATTATCGACGAAGGCCTTCCCCCGCGCAGGCAAGGTCACATGAACATCAGACATGGGCTCACCTCCTGAAAAAACAGGCTGTTCCCCGGCAGTCTGTGGTCATGGAAAACGTGTTTCTCATTGATAACAAAATTCCAAGCAAATGTCCATGCAGACCAGACAGTCCTGCTCCCCCACCACTCCCGGCGCCATATTGTGCCGGAAAACCGGTGTAGCCGGCAACAAATGACCTCGTGTTACCCAGAGCGCTGGAGGAGACTCTCTTCTGCCAGCGGATGATAACCTTGCCAGCCGGGGAGAACCTGCTGGTCGCGGGACTGCCGGCCCCGTCCAATGCCGTGCCCTGCTGCTCGATACGCCCTAGGAGGAACCAAAGATGAAGCCGAGTTTCCTGTTGCTTGCCCTCGCACTGTCCCTTGTCTTGCTCACGCCCACTACGTTTGCCGAGGGCAACGCCGAAGAGGAGGACTCCACCGAAAAGGGTCAATCGACTGAAGCCCAGGCGAACAACCCACTGGCAAATTTCAAGGCGTTCAACCTGCAAAACTACTACGTTCCCCGGTTATCCGAGATGGACGACCAGAACGCTAATACCTTCTGGTTGCGCTATGCCCAGCCGATGGGCAAATGGCTGTTTCGCGGGTCCTTGCCTGTCAGCCGGGTTCCCACCGGCACGGGAACGACCACATCCGGACTCGGGGACTTCAGCGCGTTTCTCGCCTATCTGGTCGATACCGGGAACCCCGCCAAGAGCTTCGGCATCGGGCCCCAGATCAGCCTGCCAACAGCGACCGAGGACGAGACCGGCACCGACAAGTACCAGGCGGGCTTCGCCACCGTTTACTTCGATGCCAGCTCACCCACGGTCCAGTGGGGCGGCTTGCTGACATGGCAAACCGATATTGCTGGAGACGACGACCGCCCGGACACGAGTGTGCTCGCCTTACAGCCGTTCTATTTCTTTCAACTCGGCAAAGGGCTCTACTTCCGAGGCGCTCCCATCTGGGCATTCAATCTCGAGACAAACGACTATCACGTTCCCGTGGGCCTGGGAATCGGCAAGATCTTCGCGTCAGGTGATACCGTCTACAATGTCTTCGTCGAGCCGCAATTCACCATCCTCGATCGTGGCCCCGGGCAGCCTGAGTTCCAGCTTTTCGTGGGGCTGAATCTACAGTTCAAGTAGAGCCTCTCTGCGCTATGCTCTGCCATCGGATCCGTTTGGCTATCAGAGTGATGCATCACGGGAGAACTCCATGATCAAGTTACTCCAGTGCGTTCGTAAAGACCCAGCCCTCTCCGATAGCGAGCTCCGGATGCTCTGGAAGGAGTATGGCGACAAGCTCGGCGAACTGGCCGACAGTAGCCCTCTCACGGGAGGAAACTGATGACTAACAGGACAACTTCATTTCTGTTGTTTCTAACGATGTCCCTGGCCACCGCCGGAACGGCCCAATCCGCCGCTAAGACGGATGGATGGGCCTTTGTCGTCGAACCCTACATCCTGGCCAGCTCCATCGAGGGCGATGCCTCCATCGGCCGGGTGACCGGAGTCGATATCGAGGTGAATTTTGGCGACATCCTGGACACTCTGGATATCGGTGCCATGATTCATTTCGAGGCCATCAGGAATGACAAATGGGGGATTCTCCTCGATTACGGATTCATGGACCTCAGTGCCAAGGGCTCAGTGGCCAAAAACGGCGTGCTGGAAGCTGATGTGCGGCAGGGCGTTCTGGAAGCCTTCCTGATGCGCCGATTCGGCCAGAAGGCGAATACGCTCGATGTCTATGGCGGCATCCGGTGGTGGGACAACGATATCGGCGCCACGGTCGACTCAACGGTCCTGCCCGGGACGCCAAGCCTGGATATCAAAGAGGACTGGATCGACCCGGTCATCGGCGTCCGCTGGCATCATCCCATCAGCGGGAAATGGGACCTGATGCTGCGCGGCGACATCGGTGGGTTTGGTATCGAATCGGACTTCACCTCGGCGCTTGGCGCGAGTGTCTTCTGGAACTTCAACCCCAGGTACGCCCTGGAGCTGGCCTATCGCGCCACCTGGGTGGACTTCGAGGACGGCACCCGTCAGACGCCGGACTATTTTGCCTACGACACCGTGACCCACGGACCCCTGGTCGGCCTAGTCTTCAGATTCTGAAGACTAGACGGCAAGCGCGCTCTTTGCAGCCGCGAGGCCCTCGGCTTCGAATCCATAGCCGCTGGCCATCACCCGCGCCAATGCAACCAGATGATTCCATCGCGACTCAGGGCGGCTGCGCGCATACTCCTGCGTCGCGGTATGGAAGTATTTTTCGTGGTGAAGCGCCCCGTCGTACTCAAGAGCCGGCTCAATGAGAACCGCTATCAGGGCTGCCGGGTCGCGATCCAGTTCACCGTAGCGCTCCACGAGTGCGCACGACCGTTTCTGGTCGCCGTCGCGCAGCGTCTCACCCAATGCACCGAGAAGTTTTTCAGGCGGCACCGTAGAGGCGAATTCACGTTCGCTTGCGTGGTGGGGCTTCAACCTGTCCATCCTGCCCGATTGCCCGGCAGCATGCCAGGCGGCCGTCACCAGGCAAGCGTTTGCGTTGGAGCCACCGGTGGCCGTTGCGATTCCCCGCCAGGCGTTGGCTGTATCGGCCGCGTGCAGACCGACAGACGCCCCGTGTACGCTGCCCTTGGGCTTGCCCTCCGTCCCTCTGGAGCGTCCCGGATCATGAAGCAGGAGACGCACCGCGGCCAGCGATAGGGCCTCGCCCATATCGTCGCCTGAAACCCCCGATGCGAGTTGCGCCGCCACGGCGCCGGCTGCTTCATCTCGGTCAGCAGTGAAGATGAGCTGCGCAAGCTCCTCGAATTCCGCGGGAGAGAGTGCTTTCGTCGCTTCAATCTCTCCATTGAGCCCGTGGGCGTCCATGAGCGCCGGCAACAGCGTGCGGATGGCCGGCGCCTGCCGCCCTTGCCGCCTGCGGCTCTCGTCCCGATTGATGCACTGGCGAAGGACCTGGCGCAGCAGGACCTGGCCATTGTCCGGGCCCGTGAGTTGCATCATGTCAAACGACCGGTAAGCCAGCACCACCTGGTGAACGTCGATGTTGTCACGCACAAGGGGTTGGAGTGCCGCGAAGGCAGCCTCAGGTCCCTGGCCTGAAACAGATGCGAGGGTCGCTTCCGCGTCATCAAACTGGCCGTCCCGGCCGGCGGCAAGCAGATACGCTTGCGCGTCGCCAGCGAACGACTTGTCAGGAACGACCGGGAGCAGCACCTCGTTGCGTCGGCCCCCATGGGCCTGGGTACGGCGAGCATTCCGGTGCAACACCTTCAAGACCGGCAGTGCTGCCCGGCTACCGGATAGCTGCCGGGACATGGCCAGGGCAGGCACCATGGCCATGAAGCAGTGATAACCGGTGTAATCCTCACCACCAAATGTGCGCGCATTGGCCAGGGCCGCCGCCGTGATCAGGGTGCTCAGGTTGGTCCCCCTGTCCAGCTCGGCCTTGAGCCGGGGCATCAGGGCATCCGCCGACGTCTCCTGCATCATGGAAACCAGAGGTTCCAGGTCGCCGAAGTTCAGGCGGCCGACTTCCCCGGCAAAAAGAACTCCGTTCAGACCCAGGTCCTGGCCCACACCCAGGCCCACCACGGAGGCCAGCATGCCCGATCCAATCCTTCCCAGAAATACCCGACGGTCGCAACTGCCCATCTCCGCTCCTCCCGGCAACGGTCCAGGCTGTCCCTCCCATGCTGCGTCCAGCGGTCCGTGCCCTGTGACCAAGGCTACCCGAACTCCACCCCGGCTGTCTCCCTCGGCCAGGCCGACCTCCTCTGCGGGAGAGGGGGACAACGCACGCCAAGAGCAGAGACATCCTTTCCGCTCCTTGTGGGGGAGTACATGTACCATGTTGCTGTCGACCAGCCCCGGGATCGGGGCCAGGAGGTCATGGTGAATCAGCAGGCCGCCATCTCACCCCGGAACCAGTCCCAGGTCGCGCCGCCGGCACCGATTGCATGGAGTCTCCTCCTGCCCATCGCCGCGCTGCCGCTTGTGGCCCACCTGCTGACCGCAGGAAATTACGGTATCTTCCGCGACGAGTATTACTACCTTGCCTGCGCGCGGCACCTTGCGTGGGGCTACGTGGATCATCCACCCCTGTCCATGGCGGTGCTTGCCCTCATCCGTGCCATTGCCGGCGAGGGTATCTTGGCGCTACGGCTCTTCCCCGCCCTGTGCGCTTCGGCTCTGGTCCTGCTCACCGGCTGCCTCGCTGCCCGGCTGGGTGGCGACCGGTTCGCTCAGGTCCTCGCGGCGGTGGCCATGTCCCTCCCCGGCGTGATGCACGTGGTCACCGGCTTCTATTCCATGAACGCACTGGACCTGGTGATCTGGGCCGCGGCGTGGCTGCTTCTCGCCAGGTGGGTCACCGACAGCTCGCCACGTCTCATGATCTGGCTCGGCATCCTTCTGGGACTCGGCCTCATGAACAAGCTCGGGATCCTCATCCTCGGGGCCGCTCTGGCCCTAGCGCTGCTGCTGACGCCGCTGCGCCGGACCCTGAGGACTCCAGCACCATACCTGGGTGGAGCGGTGGCGGCGCTCATCTTCCTGCCCCACCTTATCTGGCAAATGACCCACGGCTGGCCGACGCTCGAATTCATCGCCAACGCCCGCCAGTACAAGATCTCAGCCATGTCGCCCCCGGATTTCCTGGCGGAGGTTGTACTCGAACAGAACCCGATCACCCTTCTCATCTGGACGGTGGGCCTCGGCTGGCTGCTCTTCGCGGGACGTGCACGGCAGTTCAGGCTGCTGGGCCTGATGTTCGTCATTGGCCTGGGTCTTCTCATTTTGCAGCACGCCAAGCCCTACTACACCGCCGGGTTGTTCCCCGTGCTCTTCGCGGCGGGGGCCTGCGCGTGGGAGGGCTTCTGCGCCCGCGGCCGGCGCCGATGGCTGCGGCCGGCGATTATTGTGCTGCTCGTCGCCGGAGGTCTCTTCATCCTGCCCCTGGGCGTACCCGTGTTGCCGGTGGAGACGTTCGCACGCTGGCAGATCTGGTCGGGCATCGCGCCGGCGGCACAGGAGGTGGGACACACCAGTGAGTTGCCGCAGCATTATTCCGACCGCTTCGGGTGGGAGGAACTGGCGGCAGAGGTGGCGCGGGTCATCAAGACCCTTCCACCTGCCGAGCAAGCCCGCGTCGTCGTCATCACGCGTAACTACGGTGAAGCCGGCGCCCTGGAGTACTGGCGTGAGCGTCATGGACTGCCGCGAGTGGTTTCAGGGCACAACAATTACTGGTTCTGGGCACCCAGGGAACTCTCCCTGGAAACCGTCGTCGCCATCGGTTTCAGCGAGGACGAGGTTCGCGAGGGATTTTCACAGGTCGAGCGCGCCGGGGAATTGACGCAGGCGTGGGCCCTTGAAAGTGGCGTGCCCATCTGGATCGCCCGCGGTTCAAAACTCACCTGGCCTCAACTCCTCGAGAAGTTGCGCCACTTCATTTGACGAGCGCAGCCTACTCCGAGGACTCGATGACCCCACAGGCCACGCGACCTCCGGCGGCACCGGTGGGCTGGCTCTCGAGGTCGTCAGGATCGGCATGGACAATCACCGCCCGCCCCATGATGTCGGTGGGGGCTCCATCGCCAAGTGTGACTCGGGAACTCATGATGGTGATCAGGGCCTGCCCGTTCTCGTCGGCCTCAAGGTTGCCCAGATCGCCGGCATGGGCGGCCTCAGCTTCGGGGCCTGCATGGGGAACATCGGCCGGATTGAAATGCCCGCCGGCGGACTTGCCGTCGGGAGAGGAACAGTCGCCGATCTCATGAATATGAAAACCATGGTTGCCGGGAGCCAGTCCTTTGAGATCGGCTTCCACCCGGACACCACGGGGAGTGACCGAGAACGACACGATTCCCGTGACGCCACTTTCTCCCAGAGGTTGCATGATGGCTTTCACAAAACCCACGCTCATGGTCTGATCCGGCTCTGGCGCTGACGGAACAGGCGAAGGGGTGGAGGACGGCTCCGACCCACACGACACAACCAACAACAGTGCCAACACACCCATCAGACAGGTTCTTGTCTTCATGATTTTCTTCTCCCCACGCGAAATCGGCCCCTCAAGGCCACGGCAACAGTCTAGACGAACCGGAGGGCTGCTGCCGCCCCTCAGACATCCCCACCGAAACCCGCAAGGGCGGCTTTCTCCGTGGTGAAGGACTCGAAGACTTCATCGAGCTTGGTCATCTCCAGCAACTCCATCTGGCGCGGTGAAACCACCAGGTGGATGGCCGCGTCCCGCTCGAGGGCGAGGCGGCGGCATTGCAGGATGGCTCCCAGGGAAGAGCTCCCCAGATGGACAAGCGACTCCAGGTTGAAGACGAAGCGCGTGCGACCCTGATCCAGCAGGGTGATGAACTCCTCCTTCTCCATGAGCAATTCCCAGGACTTGAGGGTCCCGCTCACACGGATCACGGTAATCTCGGCGATTTGGACGATGTCGCGGTTCATTCTCTCAACCTGGCCAGTTCGGCCGATGCTCCCCATCATACGCTGCCTTGCCGCGAAGTCCAACCCGGCTGTGCAGGATCAACGGGCACTCTCCTTCCCGCCGGCCTGGATGGCCACCCAGGCGTGAATCCGCTCATCGAGGATATTCAGGGGCAGGGAGCCTTCCGCCAGGAGGGCATCATGAAATGCGCGGATCTCGAACGCTGTGCCCAGTTCCCGCTGGGCATAAGTTCGCAATTCACGGATCTTCAATTCGCCGATCTTGTAGGCCAGGGCCTGTGCCGGCCAGACGATGTAGCGATCGACCTCCACCACGATGTCATGCTCGGTCTTGGCGGCGTTTTCGGCAAAGTAATCGATAGCCTGGCGTCGCGACCAGCCCATGGCATGGAGGCCGGTATCCACCACCAGCCTGATGGCTCGCCACATTTCGTAGGTGAGTTGCCCGAAGCGCGCGTAAGGATCGGTATAGAACCCCATCTCTAAGCCCAGGCTTTCGGCATAGAGACCCCAGCCTTCGCTGAAGGCGGTCAGGTAGGCGAAGCGGCGGATCGCCGGAACATCCTCCATTTCCTGCGCCAGGGCGAACTGCAGGTGATGGCCGGGCACCGCCTCATGGAGGCTCAGGGCCTCCATTTCCCAGCGGGGGCGGCTCGCCAGGTCATAGGTGTTGGCATAAAAAATGCCCGGCCGCCCGGCCGCCAGAGAGCCGGGCTGGTAATAAGCCGTGGTCTGGGATTTCTCAGCGTAGGCCGGAACCGCCGCCACGCCATAGGTCATGCGCGGCAGCCGCCCGAACAGAGCCATCAGTTCGGGATCGGCACGCTTGACGATATCCCGATAGGCCGTCAGCAACGACCCGGCGTCGCTGAAATAAAAACGCGGGTCCGTGCGCAGAAACTCCAGGAATTCCTGAAAGCCGCCGGTGAATCCGGTTTCGGCCAGAACTTCATCCATCCGGCCACGGATGCGCTTCACCTCCGCCAGGCCCAGGCGGTGAATTTCCTCAGGCGACAGGTTCGTGGAAGTGGACTCGCGTACCGCGTGGGCATACCAGGCCTCACCGGCGGGCAGATCGCCAAGACCGATACTCTCACGGGCCGCCGGAATATAAATCTTCTCCAAGTAGCTCAAGAGTTGAGCAAAGGCCGGGCGCACCTTGCCGGAGAACACCGCTTCGGCGCGGGCGCGCAACTCCTCCTGCTCCACGGCGCTGCAGGTTACGGGTAAATCTCCAAAGGGCTGGAGAAGGGGCCCGCCGGGGGCCATGACCGCGCGAATCTGATCCGGCACATCCCGAAGGGTCACCTTCGGCACGGTCACGCCGGCCTCCACTCCCCTCTTCAGGAGAGCCATGGTCTCCTGGATCACCTGAGGCACGCCTGCCAGGCGGGCCAGGATATCTTCATAGTCGGCCTTGGTTTCGCCAGGCATCAGCAGAATCGTGTCAGCCAGGGAATTCTGGACACCTGACATCTGATTGATGGGCAGGAGATCCTCGGGGAAGGCCTGCGCCGCCACGTCCAGTTCGAGTTGATGGCGGTAGAAGTCGTAGTTGATGATGTCGGCGGCCGGGAGTGCCTTGCGGTCGATCTCCATGAGGGTTGCCAGGGATGCGCGGACATGGGCCTGGCGCATGGCAATGGCCTCGGGCGAGTGGCTGGTCCAGCGGTCGTTGTAGCCGGGATGACCCACATGGGTGGCCATCTCGGGGTATTGCTCCAGAGACCACTGCCAGTCATCGTCCATGAGCCGGCGCAAGCGCCCAGCGGGTTCATGGTTCATGGTCATATCCTGTTCTCCTCCATCTGACGTCGCCTTCGGGGCGGCACCATGGTCTGCGGACCCCGGCAACGGACCGCCGCTGCAGGCGACGACAAAGGCCAGCGCCGTGAGAGCCCCGACCACGGCAAACACTCTGCCACGAATCAGAGGCCGTGGCAGTGCCGTCCGCCGTGTCTCCATGAAGCCTTCCTCCTGCCCAGTGCTCAGCCAGACACCCGAATGACTCATGACCGCATGGACCTGACCATGAGCCGCCGCATCTTACCCCAGGATCCACCGGGGAGACCCGCAGGGACGGCCCCGCCCGGGAAGTCTCAGGGAGCCGCTGACGGACTCCGCCGGCCCCCGCGCCGGGCCTTCACCTCCCGCCGCCTCCAGCCGGCGTAAGTCCGCGGTGCCAGCAGGCTCCAGAGGAGATAAGCCCATGCCCGCCGGGAGCGGGGATGGCTGGCGAGGCTGCTGCGCAGCACCCGCCGGGCTTCCGAGACATAGGCCGGATTCTGGTCGGCGCGGGCCAGGAGTTCGCGACCCAGCCGCAGATTCTCCTTGGCACGGGCCCGATTCACCAGTTTTCTGTTATCCCGCACGAACTCGGGATGCTCGTCGGCCAGTTTCTGGAGGATTCGCAGCCACATGCGCGCATTGAGGAGCTGGTCGCCGCTGGCATTCGCATCATGGACCCGGCGCAGCAACAGCGCATCCTCGATGGCCACCATGGGCGTACGAAAAGAGATGCGCAGCCACAGGTCACAGTCGTGGGCTGTGCGCAGACCTTCGTCATAGCCACCGACATCTTCCAGCACCCGGCGCTGCACCATGGGTGTGAGGACGCCGCCGCTGTCTTTATCCAGAAGCGACCGGGTGGTGAATGACGGCCCCGGGCTGCGCTTGCCGACGAGGCGATCGGTCACCTCGCCATCGGCTGTCATGAGCAGGCCTCTCATGGTGATCAGGCCGGCCTCGGGATGGTGCGCCGCTGCCGCCACCAGTCGCTCCAGGGCCACAGGTCGCCACATGTCATCGGAATCCAGAAAGGCCACCCAGGTGCCCTGGGCCAGGCGGATGCCCTGGTTACGCGCTCGGGCGGCGCCGCTGTTCTCCTGGCGCAGAGAGATGATGCGCTCCTGGTGCGACTTGAGGACACGAGGCGTATGGTCTGTGGACCCGTCATCCACCACGATGACTTCATAGTCGGTGAAGGTCTGGCGAAAGACACTGGACAGGGCCTGTTCCAGGTAATCCGCCCGGTTGTAGGTGGGGATGACAACGCTCACCAGCGGCGGCGGCGCCTCCGGGTTTCCCACGGCCATGGATCGGTTCCTCCTGTTCGGGGCGCCTGCGCGCCCACCTCAGGATGACACGAATCCGGGCTTCACGACGAGTCCATCTTCCAGCCAGCGCCCCAGCAGGCCCGCCACGGTCTGCATGGCGGCCTGCGCATCCGGCTCCTTCTCTCCGCCCATGAGGATCTCGCAGAGATCCGGCAGGACAACACCGTCCCGGAGGACCACTTCAAGACAGGGCGACTCGATGGGCTGAAGCGTCCGATGATAGACCGCGAAGCCCTTGCGCCAGACCAGGATGGGCGTTTTCTTCTCCTCCGGTCGCTCCACGGCTGCAGGCGCCGCAAACTCCTCGTGGGTGTCCCCGGTCACAGCCGCGGAGTTGGAACCGCCACCGTCATCAGGCGACGTCTCGTGTTCCAGGTGACGCCAGATGGGTGCCACATTCCACTGAATAGACAGAATCGTGGCTGCCGGAATCAGGGCCAGGTGCAGCTCGGGGCCGGCCACCGCGGCTTCCTCCCGGGTCAGCACGTCCGCGTCGGACGCATCGAACATCTCGATGCGCGCCCACTCCAGGCGGGCCAGGTCCGCCAGGAACGGGCGCGACCGGGATAGGTCATGGTTCGCCAGGAACCCGGCGAAAGAGGCGCCCAGGTGACGCAGCGACCAGTGCCGTGACGGGTGGGCCAGCAGATAGTCAGTGATCAGATTATGAAACGCCGCGCCACCGATGACGGCGGCGACTTTGGGGAAGTCCTCGGCGAGGCTGTCCCGCAGACGATAGAAATACATACTGGCGTAGATATCGAGCCGATCTTCAGGGGCAAGTCGGTCGTCACCACGGATCATGAACGAGAGATCTACAGAATCCATTTCTCCGGAGGCCCGCAACTTCGCGAGTCCCGTGCGCACGCCCTGGGGGTCGGCAATGAGATCCCAGAAAAGCTCCTGGGTTCTCCTGAGATCGGGAGAGTCGGACCGGGGTCCCTGCCCGTCCCGGGTCAAGAGGCACCTTCTGTCTGGATCTGGGGCTGGGCCGCGACGATCTCGTCCCGCAGCTCGCGGGCCCGCAGACTCTCGGCCTCGAGCACATCCCACTCGGGGATCTTGGCATCCCATTCCACCAGGGTCGACACGGCGCCGAACCGCCCCACTGCATGGCGATACAGGTTCCAGACCGGGTCGGCGACGGGGTGATCGTGAGTATCCAGGAGATAGGCCCCGTGGTCCGAATGGCCGGCCAGATGAAACTGCCAGACCCGGTCGCGAGGAATCGCGTCAAGATACGCCACCGGGTCGAAGCGATGGTTGACCGAACTCACATAGACATTGTTGACATCCAGGAGAATTCCGCAGTCGGCCCGCTTCGCCACCTCCGCCAGGAAATCCGACTCGGACAGGCTTGACGCGGCAAAGGTGAGGTACGAGGAGGGATTCTCCAGAGCGATGCGCCTGCCCAGCTTCTCCTGCACGCGGGTGACCCGGCTGATGACATGCTCCAGGGCCTCTTCCGAGTAAGGCATGGGCAGAAGATCATGGGCGTTGTGGCCGCCGACCCCGGTCCAGCAGAGATGATCCGAAACCCACGATGGCTCAACCCGCTCGGCCAGTTGCCGCAGGCGCTCCAGGTAATCCGTATCCAGGGGATCGGTGGAGCCGATGGAGAGACTCACACCATGCATCACGACGGGGTAATCCCGGCGCACACGCATGAGGATGTCCAGCGGCCGGCCGCCATCCACCATGAAGTTCTCGGATATGACCTCGAACCAGTCGACGCTGGTGGACTCTGCGAGAACCCGCGCGAAATGCTCGCGGCGCAGGCCAACACCTTGGCCGATATCCAGGGGCTTGGTGGCTGGAGTCATGAATTCAGAACAGGTGCGGAAGAAAAAGTTGGGGCTCCGGGTGCAACTTCAGCGACCCCGGAGCCCGTCCAGATGCGGCACGCAATGGCGTGCCGCGCGCTGGCTACATGTCTTCCTTGCCGAGAACCTCGCCGCCCTTCTCCTCACACTCCTCGGCGCTGACCTTGACCCAGCCTTTGCCCTCGCAGGAGTTCTTGCCGGCGCAATCATGACTGCCATCGGCAGCACCGCACTCACCCTTGCCGGAGCAGGAGTTGATGCCGGTGCACTTCACCATCTCGGTGCCCTCGCCCTCATCACCCACGGTGCTACCGGCCATACCATAACCGGTGGCCAGCAGGCTCAGGACACCAGCGGCAACCACAAGACCCTTCACACCCTTCAGGCTACGTGTCTTCATTGACAACCTCCGAGAAAGAAAAAACACACATTGAAAACCCTGGCCGCCCCCTGCGGCCTCACCCTCTTTGTTCAAAAACCCCGGAAAACCGACCCCTGAGCCAGACCGCTCGGCCACCGGCGGGTCAGGCCGTCCGATGCACCCTTCAACAAGCAAGCTGTCACCAGGCATTCCCTGAGCGACTGGAGACGGCCTGTTTTCTGGGATTTCCCTTGAAAACAACGATCCAACTGTATGGGGTGGCCGCACATTACCCGAACCCGGCATGGACTTCAAGCCCTTTCTTCTATATCTTTAGAGAGGTTCCCCCCTTTGTTCCCGGACGCACCCACCTGCTCGCGAGGTCATGATGAAGTACAAGCAGCGGGGTTACCGTGATGGTGAGAGCCCCAAAGGGCGCCAACCGGAAACCGATTCGGAGCGTGAAGCTCGTCAGGAGGCCTGGCAAGCCGCCCGCGAGGTCCGGCACGCCATGTCCCGTGACGCCAGCGTGGTGCTGCGCTGCGCCGATTGCGGGTACCAGACGCCCGATCAGATCACCATCGAGTTCGACACCGAGTGCCCAAAATGCGGCTCAGCATGGCATAACTGCCGCAATTGCAAGCACTTCGACACGTCGGCCCGGTTCGGCTGCCGGCTCACCCTTGAAAAAGCCATCCCCTCGAAGACCATCGCGAATCTGTGCGAACTGTTCGTCGCCCGGGTCGTTCTCGATGCCACCGGCAAGCGTGCCAAAAAAATAGACAGCACAACCAGCGACCCGCGCAAGGCGTTCGACGATCTCTTCAAGAAGTAGGAAGACTTACGCCCGTGTGGCGGATTGCGCCCCGCCGTCGGCCAGTCGGCTGACGGCGTAAAAGCCCCCGAACAGGACGGCATTCCAGAAAAGATCGCCGGCCAGTGTGTTGGCGAAAAACGGCAGTGCCGCCGTGTAGCAGGCCCCCAGACCTGCCATGGTACGGGGATAGAGCAGCCCCGAGGTCCAGAGTCCGAAGTTCGTGAGCATGAAGAACAGGACGGACCCGCCCAGAGAGGCGGCGGCGAGGGCTCCGACCCCACGGCGGCGGCCAAGCCCGAAGCCAAGAAGCCCGATGAGCACGAACGAGCCATACACCCAGGGGTTGGGCGGGGCCAGGGCGTTGCCCACCAGCCAGCTGTTGAGAATCAGATCCGATGCCGCCAGAGCGGCCAGCGGCACACCGAAGGCAAACAACGGCTTCCGCAGGGCAGCACCGCCGAACAGGGCCATGGCAGCCAGCGGGGTGAAATTCCAGGGGTGCGGCGCCAGGCGCATCAGGGCCGCGAAGATAATCAGACCCACGGCCGACCACAGGGCGGTGCGCACGAGGGACGTTGGGGATGTCACTTTCGAGTCTCGCATCTTTATTTCAGCCCTTCCGGGAGGGCAGCCGAAAGGCTCCCACCCTGCATCCACCAGCACCTGCTCCACCCGGGGCCGGCCGGATTTCAACATGGTTCGGATGACGAGTTTGCCACCATCGACAGGTTTGAATCAAGGGGGACTGATCGCGGAAGATCCATATACAATGCGACCCACCTGGAGAACGAGATCTCATGGCCCTCATCAGCGAACTCCACCGGCTTCAAGAGCAGCATGGCTACCTGCGTGCCTCCGACCTGCGGGATCTGGCCGGCCGCTTGCGGGTCCCCCTTTACAAACTGCAGGGACTCGCCTCGTTCTATCCTCATTTTCGCAGCGCACCGCCACCGGCCATGGAAATCTCCGTCTGCCGGGACATGTCCTGCTATCTCAACGGTTCGCCGGTCTTCACCCGGGCTCTGGAAACGGAATTCGCGGCCGACTGTGCAGCCGGACGAGCGGAGGTGCGCCCTGTCTCCTGCCTCGGACGTTGTGACAACGCTCCTGCAGCCTGTGTCAACGGCCGCCCCCTGCCGCCCACGGCACCGGCAGACACCCAGGAACGGGCCCGCCAGGTAGCGGCCTGGGCGCGCCAGCCGGGGGGAATCCCGGAAGAAGAGGCCGGTGGAGCAAGCAGAACCTGGCGCATGGACCCCTATGGCAAGCCCGAGGAGCGCTACGGCATCCTGCGCCGCCTGCCCCCTCCCCTGACCCGCAATGAGGCGCAGCCACTGAGTGCCAGGGAAGCAGACCCCATCCTTGCGACCCTGGAAGAGGCCGGTCTGTGCGGCATGGGGGGCGCCGGTTTCCCAACCGCCACCAAGTGGCGACTGGTACGGGAGCAAGCCGAGACTCCGCGCTATGTGGTGGTCAATGCCGACGAGAGCGAACCGGGCAGCTTCAAGGACCGTGTGATCCTGGCCGAACTTCCCCACCTGGTGGTGGAAGGCGCCGCCCTGGCCGGCAGGGTGGTGGGAGCCGCCAAGGTCATCATTTATATACGCCATGAATACGAGCCCGAGCGGCGCCTCCTGGCCCGTGAAATCGAGAGGGCCCGCGCCGCCGGTGTCCTTCCCGTCCCCATGGAGATCTTCATCTCGCCCGGGGGCTACATTCTCGGCGAAGAGACGGCCCTGCTGGAGGCGCTGGAGGATCGCCGGGGTGAGCCACGCAACAAGCCACCGTTCCCCGTGAGCCACGGCTATCAGGGGCGGCCGACGGTCATCAATAATGTCGAAACCCTGGCCATGGTGCCCGGCATCCTGACCCGGGGGGCCGGGTGGTGGAAGGAGCAGGGACAGGGTGGCTGCACCGGCCTCAAGGTCATCGCCATTTCGGGAGAGGTGGAGCGCCCGGGCATCCACGAGATCTCCCTGGGCCTGCCCCTCAAGGACCTGCTCGCTGCGGCTGGTGGAGTCAGCGGCGGCCGCGCTCTGGCCGCCGTGGCACCAGGCGGAGCATCATCATCGTTTCTGCCGGCTGGCGCGGTGGACACGCCGCTCGACTTCAAAGCCATGCAGGATGCCGGCTCCATGCTGGGCTCCGGCGCCGTGGTGGTCATGGCGAAGGGAACAGACCTGCTGGATGTCGCCACCAACGTGGTCACCTTCTTTCGCAACGAATCATGCGGCAAGTGCGTTCCCTGTCGCACCGGCACGGAGAAAGCGGTGCGCATCCTCTCCGATCTGCAGGGAGGCAACGGCAGCCGGGCCCGGATCGATCTCCTCCCGCTCCTGGGAGAGACCCTGCGCCTGACCTCCATCTGCGGCCTGGGACAGGTGGCCCTGGATCCCATTCTCTCGCTGCTGGAGCACTTCCCCGACGCCGTCACCAGCCGCCTCCCCGGCGCCTGTGACGAGAATTGAAACGGACCATGGACACCCGCCGTTTTCCCGACCTCCCCATCCCTGATGATGTGCGCATGAAGGGGTTCCGCGGCCGCGCCGAGGTCGTGGCCGTCCAGCGCATGGTGGATCAGGTCAGCACACCGCTGGCCGGCGAGATGGTCCCCGTGATGGACTGCGCCGGCCGTGTCCTGGCAGAAGAGGTGGACGCTCCGGTGGACATTCCCGGCTTCGATCGCGCCGCCATGGATGGATTTGCCCTCAAGGGGGAAGAGACCTTCGGCGCGGCGACCGACAACCCGCTGCCCTTCACGCTGGCGGGCGAAGCCCGCGCCGGCCACGGCTGGGACGGACAACTCTCCAGAGGCCAGGCTGTACGCATCATGACCGGCGCGCCCTTGCCGGCCGGCGCCGACGCGGTCATTCCCGCCGAGCAGGCTGCCCTGGAGGACCGCACGGTGCAGGTGCGCGAAGCGGTTCCTCCCGGCAAACATGTGAGCCGCCGCGGCGAGGACGTCAGGAGCGGCGCCCGAATTTTTTCAGGCGGGCGCTGCCTGCGTCCCCAGGACGCGGGCCTGCTGGCTTCCCTGGGAATCTCGCCGGTCCATGTCATCCGTCGCCCCGCCGTCAGCCTCATCGCCACCGGCGATGAACTCCTGCCACCGGGCGAGAAACCGCGGGGCGCCGCCATCATCGACTCCAACTCAGTCGTTCTGACCGCCCTGGTCACCCGGGACGGAGGCGTTCCATTGCCCGTGCAACGCATCGGCGACGGCGCCGACGTCACAGAGGCTGCTCTTGGGGAAGCCACCGGCGATGTCATCCTGATCTCAGGCGGATCATCGGTGGGACTGGAGGATCACGCCCCGAGTATCGTCGCCCGCATGGGCAGTCTGGAGGTTCACGGCATCGCCATGCGCCCCTCCAGTCCTACCGGCATCGGCCTGCTGCCAGCAAGACAGCCAGGCGGGCGAGAGCGCCCGGTCTTTCTCCTGCCCGGAAATCCGGTCTCCAATCTCTGCGCCTACGACTTCTTCGCCGGACGCGCCATTCGCCGCTTTGGCGGCCTGCCGGCGTCCTGGCCCTATCCCCGGCAGACCCTGCCCCTGGCCCGCAAGGTCGTCTCGGTACCTGGCAGGGTCGATTACATGCGGGTCACCATCAAGGATGGGAGGGTCGAGCCGCTGGCCGTGGCCGGGGCGGCCGTGGCGTCTTCCACCGTGCGTGCCCACGGCTTCGTGGTGATTCCCCGTGACGCCGAGGGTTTCGCCGCAGGGGAAGAGGTGAATGTTTTCCTGTACGACCAGGTGGGTGTGGCCATGACCGGCCGGGAGACCGGCGAGACACCCCGGTGAACAGAACCGTTCGGGACGGCATCTACGTCATTGCAACGGCGGCCGCCATGGCGGGCGCTGCACGCTTGAGCTACGACCTGCCACCTGGACCGGTTCCCGTCACCCTGCAGAGCCTGGCGGTCCTCCTGGCGGGGTCCATCCTGGGACCCGGGCGCGCCGTGCTGGCGGTGCTGATCTACATCAGCGCCGGCGCCGCGGGACTCCCGATCTTCGCCGGCGGCCATGGCGGCTGGCAGCGGCTCACCGGTCCCACCGGCGGCTACCTGCTCGGCTTTCTGCCTGCGACAGTGCTGACCGGGTGGCTGGCCGTGCGGGCATCGGACCGCACCTACCGGAGTGCTCTGGCCACACTCCTGGGCGGTCACGCCCTGATCTTCCTCTTCGGCGTTTCGCTCCTGTCCCGGTTCACCGGCGGCTACAACGCCACCGTGGACGGCCTCCTGCCGTTTCTTCCTGGCGCGGCCCTCAAGTCGCTGCTCGGCGCCCTGCTCATGCTGGCATGGCGGAGACGGCCCATATCCTGACGCTGATCAGGTAAGATGGACCCGTTCCTTAGGGAGAGGGTCAAACTCCGCCATGCTCGCCAAGAATCGTTACGCCATCGTCGAACCAGGTGACGGCATCCTGACTCGCCTGAACAAGCGCCTGCTGCACCGTGCGGTGCCGCGCTTCCCCCGTACGGTCCAGATCCAGACCCGGACAGGCTGCAACGCCGATTGCATCTGGTGCCCTTACGGCGAGTCCTTCCCCACCCAGCCCAAGGGGACCATGGAGTGGGGACTGTTCGAACGGATCGTGGAAGAATGCGCTCGTCACAAGGTCCGCCGGATCAGTCCCTATCTCATGAACGAGCCCTTCCTGGACAAGGAATTGCCTAAGAAGATTCGCTTCATCCACGACAATGTTCCGACGGCGAAAGTCGTGGTCACCACAAATGGCTCACGCCTCTTTCCCGACGTTGTGAAGGAAGTGGTCGATCTTGGGCCCGCCCTCCATGCCATCTACATCTCGTTCCAGGGGATGGAGAAGAAGGGCTACGAGAAAACCATGCGCGGGACCATGGATTTCGAGACGAACCTGATGAATATCAACAGGCTCATCGATGCCCTGGAGGCCAAGCAGGCCAAGTTCCCCAAGGTCTGGATCACCATGGTGGACACCAACGTCATCGATGCCAAGAAGGCGATCGCCTACTGGCAGAAGCGGGGTGTCCATTCAAAGTACACCACTCTGGAGAATCGCGGCGGCAACATTAAGGACGCCGAGAATCTCGCCCACACCGAGATGGACTACTACACCGAATGCACCCGCCTCATGAAGCAGGGATACATCCTGTTCAACGGCGACATGGTGATCTGCTGCACCGACTATTCGCGCCAGATGGTGCTGGGCAATATCGTCGATTCATCGGTTTACGAGGTGTGGAACGGCACCCAGGCCGTGACTTATCGCCGCGCCTACCTGAGCCACCGGTTCGACGAACTTCCCCTGTGCAAGGTCTGCAAGGTGGACCGGGTCAAAGAGGTGGAAGTCATGCCCTGGAAAGCCCAGAACGGCGGCATCAGCAACTGAACCTTCAGGGCGTTCAGGCCACGGAGGGGTCGCGATCGGCCTTGCGGGGCATAACCCGGTGTTTCCGCCCAAGATTCTGCCGGCCCAGTTCCAGCACATGCTGAGGCACCTTGTTGAGGTTCCAGATGATGCCGAGACCCTGCAGGATCTTCAGGATGTAGAACGTGATATCGATCTGCCACCAGTAGAAGCCCTGGCGCGCGGCTGCCTGGTAGTAGTGATGATTGTTATGCCAGCCTTCTCCCATGGTCAGCAGGGCGAAGATGGCGCTGTTGCGACTGGTGTCACCGGTGGGGAACCGCTGGCGCCCGAACACGTGGGAGGCTGAGTTGATGGAGTTGGTGATGTGAAAAAGCATCACTGTGGAGATGAAGAAGCCCCAGGCGACCATCTGCCATCCTGTGGTTCCCAGGCCCGGCGCAAACGCCTGCAGAACCGCGCCCAACGCGAAGAGGGCACCAAACAGCAGGCCGACCACAGCCGTGTCGAAGCGGTTGAGAATGCGCAGCTCGGGGAAACGCAGCAGGTCGGGAATCAGGTTCCAGCGGGTGCGGTGGTTGGCCGGGTCGAAGAGCCAGCCGATGTGGCTCCAGAAGAGACCGAACTGGGTCGGCGAATGAGGATCATCCGGAGTATCCGAAGCGACATGATGATGACGGTGTGTGGCCGCCCACCAGAGGGGGCCGCGCTGCACCGCGGTGTTGGTCAGCAGGGCGAACACGAACTGGGCGGCCCGGGATGTCTCGAACGACTTGTGAGAAAAATAGCGATGGTAGAAGCCGGTGAGGAAGAAGATGCGGGTCACCAGCAGGAACGCCGCCACGGCCACGGCCACGGGACTCCAGCCGGTCCAGAAGGCCAGGAGACAGCCACCGTGGAGGAAGACAAAGGGCGCCACCCGTGTCCAGTGGACACGGCCGCCGCGATTCCTGTCGGTCTTCCAGGAAGCTTCGTTGTCGAACCACGATAAGGCGCCACGGAGGACGCCGCCACGTTTCCGGGTGACCGGGAAAGCTGTCTGCTGCTCGTCTTGTGAATGAGTCATATCACGGGTTAGTGTCGCACTTCGGCAGGATGGTGGCAACCCCATCGGCTTAACCCTTGTGAACAGAAGGGGTTATAATGATGTCCATGGAACAGTCCCAATTCCTGGAGATCCTCGATCGGGACGAGGCGGAGAGGCGCTTCCACGCCGCTCTGGACCTGGTCCCGCTGGCCGCCGAGACGGTGCCCCTGGATGAAGCCCTGGGGCGGACCCTGGCGGAATCCACCACCGCCCCGGCCGACGTGCCGGGATTCACGCGCTCCAACGTCGATGGATTCGCCGTTCGCGCCGCCGACACGTTCGGCTGCGGTGAAGAGACGCCGCAAACGCTGCGCCTCAATGACGAGATCCTGGACCCGGGCACAGCCCCGACCCGGACAGTGACAGCCGGCACGGCGACATGCATTGCCACCGGCGGGGTCCTACCCCGCGGCGCCGATGCTGTGATCATGGTGGAGCACACCGTTCCCGCCGGCGAAGGCGCCATCGAGATCCGCCGGGCACTGGCGCCGGGCGCCCATCTCTCCCATGCCGGGTCGGACATCGCCAGGGGGGAGACGGTGCTGCGCCGTGGCACCCTCCTGACCTCCCGGGAGACAGGCGTCCTGGCGGCCCTGGGGCGCGACCAGGTCCAGGTCGTGCGGCAGCCGCTGGTGGCCATCCTCTCCACCGGCAACGAGGTGGTGCCCCCTGGTCAACCTCTCGCTCTAGGGCAGGTGTATGACGCCAACAGCACGGTTCTGGCCGGCGCTGTGCGCGAGCTGGGCTGTCTGCCCCGGTTCATGGGCATCATCCCCGATGATGAGCCACAGCTTGAGGCGGCCCTGGCCCGCGGCCTGCGGGAGGCTGATGTGGTGCTCCTGTCCGGCGGCACATCCAAAGGCGGCGGTGACCTCAACGCCCACGTGGTCGCACGCCTGACTCATCCCGGCATCCTGGTTCACGGCGTTGCCCTCAAGCCGGGCAAGCCGATCTGCCTTGCAGTCCATGGGAGGAAGCCCGTGGTGATCCTGCCGGGCTTCCCGACTTCCATGGTCTTCACCTTTCACGAGTTCGTCGCACCGGTGTTGCGGGCCATGGCCGGGCAGCCGCCACTGCGCCGCCGCCAGGTCCGGGCCATTCTCCCGCAGCGTTTCAACTCCGAGATCGGACGGACCGAATACACCCTGGTCAGCCTGGTGCAACCGATGCCGGCCGCCGTCGATCCCGGCAAGAAACCGGTCACCGACGCCCCGCCCATCGCAGTGCCCCTGGGCAAAGGGTCCGGCTCGGTCACCGCGTTCGGCTCCGCCGACGGTTTTCTCACCATTCCACGCCAGGACGAATACCTGCCGGCCGGTGAGCCGGTTCAGATCACGCTCCTGGGCCGCGACCTGCAGCCGGCCGATCTGCTCCTGCAGGGCAGCCACTGCCTTGGCCTCGACCCGGTCCTGGACGATGTCCGCAGGCGCGGCTTCACCGCCCGCGCCCTGTCGGTGGGCAGCAGCGCCGGCCTCGCCGCGGTTCTGGCAGGGCACGCAGATCTTGCCGGCATTCATATCTATGACACCGCGTCCAACAGCTACAACCGCCAGTGTCTGCCGCAAGGCATCACTCTTCTCCCGGGATACGGCCGCCTGCAGGGCATCGTCTTTCGCCGGGGCGACCCGCGCTTCGCCGGCACAGTGGCCCGCGAGATGATGGCCCGCATGCTCGAAGCGGCCATGGCGGACCCCGACGACGCGCCTGTCATGATCCATCGCAACCGCGGTTCGGGCACACGCATCCTGCTGGATGAACTTCTGGGTGAAACCCGGCCACCTGGTTTCAGCGTGGAGGCCCGCTCCCATCACGGCGTCGCCGCGGCGGTGGCCCAGGGGCGGGCCGACTGGGGCGTCGCCATCGCACCGGTGGCAAGCCTCCACGGCCTGGGATTCCTTCCTCTCAAGGAAGAACGGCTCGATTTCGCTGTGGACCCGGAACGGCTGCGACGGCCGGCGGTGGCGGCCTTTGCCGAGGCCCTGGCCGACCCGGCCGTGCGGGCCCGCCTGCGTGAGGCCGGCTTCACCGCCTGACGCGATTCATCCGGGGCAACTTCAGGCCGACGCTTCCACAAGACGTGCAGGATCCAGGGCACGTTCTTCTTCCGAGATCGGCTCACCTCCCTGCAGGCGCCGAGCTGCGAGGCGCCCGATCTCGAAGGAGCAGACCATGCCATGCCCCCCCAGGCCGGCAACCCAGAAGAGACCCGCAAGATCCGGGTCCGGGCCGAGAACAAAACGATCGTCGCGGGTCATGGTGCGCAAGCCGCACCAGAAGCGGGCCGCCTGCATGTCGCCCAGCCCGGGAAGAAACCGGAGCATCTTCTCGGCGATGAGCTCGCGGACATGATCATCCCGGCGACAGTCGGATGGGTCCACCACGGTCTGGTCGCATGCACACACCAGCATGCCGCCACTTTCAGGCCGGCAATAAAACTCATCTCCCAGCGACCAGATCACCGGCCACTTTGGGTCGATGCTCGCATGGGGCGCGGAGATCAGCAGGTGGCGACGAGTGGGACTCAGGGTAACGCGCGATCCGGCCGCCTCCCCCAGCCTGCCTGCCCAGCCGCCCGCGGCCACGACGGTGGTCACTGCGGCGACGTTCGTCCCATCTGCAAGTTCCACACCTGTGACCCGGTCACCGCGGGTTGACAGACGTTTCACACGCACGCCGCGGCGGATGGTAACCCCCGCGGCTCGCGCGCCCTGGGCAAAGCCGGCCACCAGGGCGGCGATATCCAGCCGCCCTTCCTGGGGGAAGCTGAAGACCCTGTCGACCTCCCCCCCATAGAACGGCACCTGCCGGTGAAACTCCCCGGGACCGACCTCGACGCCGCCGCTGTCAGGGCCGGCCGCATCCACCCAGGCGGCGAGTCGAGCCCGGTGAGACGCGTCGGCCACCAGGAACAGACCGCAGGGATCGATGAGCGGCACCTGGGTAAAGCCGGCAGGCGGCCGGCGCAAGACCTGGGCGCTGCGCAGGCTCAGACGGGTGGTCAACGAGTCAGGCCCGACGGTGCGCAGGATGGCGGCGTTGCGGCCGCTGGACTGAGTTCCCAGGAGGCGCTCACTCTCCAGGAGCAGAATCTTTTCCCCCCCGGCGCGGGCATGGTGCCAGGCCGTGGCCAGGCCGGCGATCCCACCTCCCACGATGAGCGTTCCTATTTCCTCCATGATGCGTCATTATACTCAGCAGTTGAAACCTGCCACAGCAAGGAGATGCGCCATGAAACCGGATCCTGGAGCGGCCGCCAACACGCTGGCTCTGATGTGGGGACTGGGAATCTTCCCATGACCCGGCGGCTCACTGCCAGGGAGGGCGCCAGCCAGGATCTCATCTTCCTGAGCAAGTTTCATATCGGTGACCGGATCACAACCCTGGGCGGCGCCTCCTCGTGAGGCCGGATTCCCTACGGGCCGGCGGCGTGATCCTGGTGGGAGGCCGCAGCACCCGCATGGGCCGGGCCAAAGCCTGGTTGCCGGTGGACGGCAAGTCCATGGCGGCCACAGTGGTCGCCGCGGTGCGCGAGGGCCTGCGAGCCACCACCCCGAATCCTCCCATGGTGGTGGTGGCGGCGGCCCATCAGGACCTCCCCCCCCTGGAAGATGTTCTCATCAGTCGTGACCGGGTCCAGAGCGAAGGCCCCCTGCGCGGCATGGAGGCCGGGTTCGCGGCCCTGGGGGAGCGTGCTGACGTGGCCTTCGTGGCTTCCTGCGACACGCCTCTCCTGAAACCCGCGTTCGTGACGCGCATGGTGGCACTTCTGGGGGAACACCAGATTGCCGTGCCCGTGGTGGCCGGACGCCATCATCCCCTGGCCGCCGTCTACACCCTGGATCTTCTGGAACAGGTGCGCACCCTGCTGGCGGCACAGCGGCGGCGTCCGTTCTTCCTGCTGGAGCAGGCCAACACACGGGAGGTCACTCAAGAAGAACTGGCGGATGTCGACCCCACCCTGGCATCCCTGTGCAACGTCAACACCCCGGCGGAGTACAAGGATCTCATGCGCCGCGAGCAATCTTCATGACCGTGGTTTTTGAACTGTTCGGTCCGGCCAGGCTCAGGGCCGGCCACGCCGAGATCACCGTCTCCGCCTGCACTCTGGGCGAGGCCCTCCGGCAGCTTGCGACCACCTGTCCGCCCCTTGCAGGACCGGTCATTCAGGATGGACGGCTCTCCCGTCACTACCGCCTGTCCCTCAACGGACGCAGCTTCGTCTCGGATCCCGATCTTGAACTGGACCGCAGCGACCGCTTGATTCTCCTCTCGGCCGAAGCCGGTGGCTAGAACCGGCCAGAGCGGGACGCGAGTTGCCGGTGGCTATCATGGCCGCTACCTGCGGGTGGATCTGGCCACAGGCTCAGCGACACTGGTGCCGCTTCCCGGGGAGGTCCTGCGGCGGTTCATCGGGGGCATCGGCCTGGGCACCTGGATTCTGACCAGGGAGAACCCCGTCGGCGTCGACCCTCTGGCCGCGGAAGCTGCCGTGGTGTTCGCTCTCAGTCCCCTGGTGGGCACGCCCCTCACCACGTCGGCCAAGTTTGCCGTGATCTGCAAATCGCCTCTCACCCAGCGCCTCAACGACGCTCTTTCTTCATCTCATTTCGCCCTGGCCGCCAAGCGGGCCGGCTTCGACGCCCTGGTGGTCGTGGGACGCTGCGCGGAGGTCTCGGTCCTGGTGGTGGACGGGTGCGGGGAGACGCCGGTCGTCCATCTGGAAGCGGCGGCGGATCTCTGGGGCCTGCCGGCCGCAGGCGCCGAAGCACGCCTGAAGGCACGCCTGCACCGGCCTGACGAGCCGGGCTTTCACACCGTCGCCATCGGCCCGGCCGGAGAGAACCTGGTCCGCTTCGCCACTCTCTCCCATGACGGCCGGCATGCCGGCCGCGGCGGCTCCGGCGCCGTCCTGGGCGCCAAGCTCCTCAAGGCCATCGCGGTCCGGGGTGATCGACAGGCGCCGGTGGCCCACCCGAAAAAACTGATCGCCCTGGCCCGCGACCTCTCCACCCGGTCGCTGGGACCGGCCACCGAGAAGTATCGCGAACTGGGCACCGTGGCCAACATGCTGGTGTTCAATCGCCTGGCTGTTCTGCCGACGCGCAATTTCCAGGAGAGCACCTTCGAAGGGGCCGCCGCGCTCTCGGCCGAATCCCTTGCCGCGACCCGGAAGAAGACGCGCAAATCGTGCGCCGCGTGCACCATCGGCTGTGAGCATGTCTATGGTGTGCGCGGGAGTACCACCGGGGTCCGCATGGAATACGAGTCTCTCTTCGCCCTGGGTTCCCTGTGTGGCATCAGCGACCCCGACGATGTCCTTGAAGCGGTGCGCATCTGCGATGAGCTGGGACTGGACACCATCTCGGCAGGTGGCACCATCGCCTTCACGCTGGAATGCATTGAGCGCGGCCTGCTGGATCCCGCCGCCCCCCCCGCCCCCGCCGACGCCGCGGCTCCTG
>SMYD01000118.1 GCA_004356015.1 Acidobacteriota bacterium
CGTCTGGTCCTGGCGCGCACGGCGGTGTCCCTCTGTCTGCAGAAGACATCCATGGGTGCCTATCCCGGGTCTCTTGATGCCGCCCCTCTCGATCCTCTCACTGGAGAGCCTCCCCTCTACCAGGCTGTCGGTGACGGCTTTCTCCTGGAGAGCGGACACAAGGAGTTCGAAACCCAGGCCGCCCGGAGCGAACCCTGGGGCACGGCCGGATTGCTCTCCTGGCAGATCCCCCGCTGAACTCCCGCCGGCGCGGAAATCGCGGGGAATCATGCCTACCTGCAGCTGCCCTTGCAGCTGTTGTCGATGGTGCTCTCATCATCGCCGGCGAGTGCAGCGCCAACGACCAGTCCACCAACCAGCCCGGCGAGAATCCACGGCCACTTTTTCTTGGGCTTCTCTTCCCTAACCGTAAGCGGCACGAAAATCGGTTCATCATCCGCGCCGAGTTCGGCCTCCTGCGAGTCGCTGTAAGTTGAATCAACCACCTTGGCCGGGGAATTTCCCGGATCCGGGATGGGAGACGTGGATGCGGGCACAACGAACAACGATGCCGTATTCTCTCCAATCCCCGGTTCACATCGAACTGTAGTGCCCTCGGGCATCCAGTCGTTGGGCTCCATAATGTCGTTGCCACAGCGGGAAATGTAGAGTGCCACACCGCGGGAGCTGATGACGATCTCCTCTCCCGCCTGGACGTAGGCGGTGTCAGTCTGGAACTCGCCACTGTCGCCGTACCTCGCCTTGACCGTGACAGGAAAAGGAGAATCCGCTGCGAGTGCGAGAATACATTGCCCGGGCTTGAGCGTTTCCTGTCGTGTGGGGTCCACCGGGTTGGTCCCGAAAGTGAAATATCTCCCAGCTGCCATTACCGGATTGAATGCCCCTGCAGCGAGCAACATCAGCACGGTTGCCATTGATCTTCGTAGAACCCCCATGATCTTCCTCTCCTCGGCGGAAGTGTGATGCGATAGTGAACATGTACGGAAGGTGAACCCGTGAGACAAGTGCAGTTTTCGTAAGTGCCTTCCTTTTGTAGCTTATCCGGGGTTCTGCGGCGGTTGATCACCGGCAGAAAGAACGGTATGTGATGCGAGCCAGACCCTGGTCCTGAGGAGCTCACTCACACAGCTTGAAGCGCCTGTAGCATGATGGCACCATGATTCGATTCCGCCCCTATGTTGCTCTGCGCGTGCTTGCACTCTGCCTGCTTGTGCCGGCTCTGCTGACCACGGCGCCCATGCTGCCCGCCGCCCAGGAGAGAGAGGGCGAGCCGGCGCGCGTCGGCCTGGAAGAAGAGGTCGAGGTGCGCATCATCCAGGTCGAGTTGACGGCCTGGCCCGGGAACGACAACCCCGAGGTCTGCCTGGATCTGAATGCAGCGGATTTCGAGCTGAGGGTGAACGGCATGCCGCGTGAGATCCTGGCCGTGGATCGCCTGCATGAGTATGGGCGGTTGCTGCCTCAGGGTTCTCCTCGGGGAGCGGACACGGCGGCGGCGGCCGGTGAAGGCGACCTGGAGGCGTCCGCATCTCTCTCCTTGGACTCCCCGTCCCCGGGTCGGGACCCCATGCAGTTCGTCTTCTATTTCGACATCCTGCACCTCAACAAGCACATCTTCGAGTGCAAAGGTATGACCCAGCCTCTGGTCTTCTCCTGGGTGCGCAAGATGCTCGAGGAGGAGTTTCAGCCGGGAGACCGGGTGATGCTGGTCAGCTTCAAGGGCTGGCCCAACATCCATACCGGCTGGGTGGAAGACCGGGAGGAGGCCCTGGTCCTGCTGGAGGAGCTCGAGAACACTCCCGGGATCATGTTCACGCCTGAGCCCCAGCGTCTGGATCGTTGGATGGAGGGCTGGATGGTGCTCTTTCAGGCCCTGGGCCTGTCACCCGGACGTAAGCATCTCTTCCATTTCGGCGACGACATGGACTGGAATCCCACGGCGACGGATCTCAACAGGCTGGTCGGGCGCGCCCAGGCCAACAAGGTCCTCGTGCACGCGGTGAACCTGCTCTGGCACTGCCGCGGGTACAGCATACCGAACGCCCTGGGAACGCTGCCGTTCCACACCGGTGGCAGGCTGTTTGGCGGCGGCCAGACGGTGAGCCGGGCCGTGAGTACGTTGCGGCGACTGCAAGCCTGCCGTTTCCGGCTCTCCTTCCGCAGCGAGCCGGGCGACTCCCGGCGGCGCCGGCCGAGCATCCGGGTGACGCTGAATCGCGAGGACGTTCGCCTTGCGGCGCCGGCGAGCTTCCAGGTTAGATCGCCCTCCATGGATGAGAGGACCCAGGCCCTGGCCCTCCTACCGCGCTGGGAGCAGGGTCTGCGCGTCGATGTCGCTCTCTGGCCGCTGCATCCCACGGGCAGGAAGAAGCGCTGGGATGCCTTGCTCATGGCCTGGATCCGCCGCACGGGAGCCTCACCCACCAGCGAGGCACTTCCGCCCATCACCGTTGAGGCCAGGGTTTCCAACGGTGCAAAGACCTACGCCAGCTACCATCTGCCCCTGGCCGCTGACGCCATGGATTTCATTTCCCACGACCCCACCGGATACCTGCAGCTCTTCCGGGTGGAAGTGAAGAGCGGAGACGTGGACATGGTTGTGGTGGTTCATGACGCTTTGAACAGGCTCGGCGCCAGTATCCGCACGACGGTTTCCATTCCGGCGCCGCCCAGGCCCGGGACGGCCCATCCCTGGTTGCTCCTGGACGGTCTCATGACCCTGCAGGGACAGAGCACGGTGCGGCCGTCCTTCACCACTTCCTTCTCGCCCTCCCGGCCACCCTGGTTTCTCGGCTATGCCTGCCCTCCTCTGGAAGAGAATGGCCGGCTTCCTCCCGGGTGGCTCGTGGGTCGTGACGGGCAGGAAGGGAGAACCGTCAACCTGAGCTGGCTGGGAGAGGGCTGGGGACTCGACCCGGACGATTCGCCCTGCGGCTGGCTTCTGGGGAAGCTGGAAGGCCCCCTGCCGAAAGGCCTCTGGACCTTCGAGCCGCCGGCCGCTCTCCTGGATGAGAAGCATGGCACCGCGTCGCTGCACTTCCGCATCCGGGAAGCCGAACAAGAAGAGGGTCTGGGAGTGAAGATGGAGCCATGACCTGACCCTGGCTGCCGGCGCTTCACCTCACCCAGGCGTAGCCCAGCTTGAGGAAGAAGGTGCGGTCGGTGCGGGTGAGGTCGAACTCATCGTTGCCGAGTTGATTGTCGGTATAGCCGGCATAGAGGGCCGTCTGGGGATTGACCTTGTAGCTGAACAGGAGCTGGGTCAGAAGTGTTCGGGTCCTCTCATCAACTGTGGTGGCCGTGTAGAGAGACGGATCCCGCCATATGTCGGTGTACTGAAAGATGGCCCGTATGAAGGTGCGGGTGTCGAACTGATGAACGACACGCAGTTCGGGAGCGTGCACCCGGAACAAGCGGCCTCCCTCAACGTCCAGAGCAGAGAAGATGTGGGTGTATTGCAGATTCAGGTGGCGCCCCAAGTGGTAGCGGATGAACGGCCTGAGTTGTGTCTCCTCTGCCGGTTGCACGTTGGTGAAGTCGATGGAATCACCAATCTCTGCGCTCAGGCCCAGGCTGATGTCGGCAGTGGCCTGCATATTGAATGATGCCCCGGCGTTCCAGAGATCGAACTCCTGGCCGCTGAAGCCTCTCGTTGAAATGGTGCCGACCACGGACACGAAGGATTGCCGCGGGCCCTGAAAGTTGAACCAGCTTTGCACTCCCTGGTCCAGGAGATCACCGCTCTGCTGCTTGCTTCTGAAGGCGGCGCCGCCCCATGCCGAGCGGCGAAAAAAATCGCCTTTCTCGCCCCACCACACCCGCGCCCCGCTGACCCGCAGTGACTGGTACCCGACCCGCGGCCGAAAGCCCAGATCACTGCGGAAGCCCTTTCCGAAGTCCTCGTAACGTGAATTCACCCACCAGTTCCGCACACCGTGGTTGTACTCCAGGGCAATTGCCGAATCCTGCAAAGGATCTTCGTCCACTCCCAGGGCGGTCACCATTTCGTCGTTGTACTCAGTTGCGGCCAGGGCAAAGCTGGCCTTGACCATATCGGCGCTTGTGAAGCGGTAGACGGTGTCGGCGCTGATCACGGTGTTGGCGTAACCGTCGCCGCGGCGGTCGGTCACCATGCCACCGATGGTGGAGTTGGCGCCGAAGTCGTAGCGGTATCTGCCTACTGAACTGAGTGTGGATGATCCGAAACTGCCGGAGGTGGAACCTTCAGGTCCGGGGACCAGGATGTTGGTGATCGCGTCATCGGCGCTGAAGATGCCCCATGTGCCGCGTCCCTGCTTGGCCGTGAGCTTGACGGCGGAATCCGGGTCGGCGATGGACCGGGTATGCACCAGGCGCAGGTCCGTATTGAAGTAGTCGGCTCCTTCCAGAAAGAACGGCCTGGTCTCGGGAAAGAAGAGGGCAAACTGCTCGTTCACGCCCAGTTGCAGGATGTCCGCCTCGACCTGGGAAAAATCGGGATTGTAGGCGCCATTGAGGCTCATGTTGGGAGTCAGGCCCCAGCGCAGACTGACACCCAGTTCGCCTTCGGTGTCGCCCTTCTCGAGGGTACCTTCGGGCAGATTGGTGCGTGTATCGCTGCGCGATCCAGTCAGAGTCGGAATGATCTCCAGGTTTCTCCCGGGGTTGGCGCCTTCCATGCCCACCAGTTTCACGGTCTGGCTGAGATAGCTGTTGTTACCCCGATCCCGCGGAAATAGTCCGATATGATGCCGGTCCGTGCGCGGATAGCTGCGCAGGGCGTCGAAGCCCCACGTCTGCTCACCGTCGACCTTCTGAAAGCGAAGCTGGTTGAAGGGGATGGCCATCTCGACCTCGTATCCTTCCTCGGTGATGCGACCCGCCGACTTCCAGATCGCATTCCAGGAGTCATCGTAATTGCCGCCCACGTCATCGTTAATGGCATCGATTTGCACACCCAGAGGGGTTGAAAACATCTCGTAGGCCCGTCGCTGATCGTTGAAAGTATCCAGGACCACTCCGACCCAGTCATCGCCCCAGGCCGTGTCCCGATCGGAGTAGCGCGCCCGGATGCGTGAGGGATCCGGATCGAAAGCGCGAAAGCCGAAATAGATGAAGCGGTCGGTGTAGGTCACCATGCAGATTGTTCGCACCGGTGGCGTGATATTCTCTCCGGGCTGTACCTCGTATTCCAGGTCGAACTGCAGCGCCGAGTCCCAGGCTGGTTCGTCCAGGATGCCGTCCAGGACGATGGGCGAACTGGCCTTGCGGGCATGGTGGACCACCGGTGTCTCTTGATTCGCCAGGGATGTTGTGGTGGCAGGGCGCGGAGACACCCTGCCGGGGAGCAGAACAGCCATCCCCAGAATGAGCGGCAGGAACCGCCGCAGGTGGTGTTGTCGGTTCATCTGGGTGTCCTTCCGAAGTCCCAGGTCCGGGACACCCCCCCTGTTCATGGTAATTGGCCGGGGGCGTCGAGTCATCGGCGAATACGCTACTCTGGGTAAAAAAATCGTAAAAGCTGGCTGATTCTTCCCGATGGGGTACAATGCACGCCTCCGGTCCGGAGGCTGAGAATTCATGGATTGTTCCTCGCGAGAGCCCCAGAAGCGCGATATTCTTAACTGAGTCTGAGTTTGGCGATGAGTTCATGGTGAAGCAGATTGTCCAGGGGACGGAGAAGCTCCCCGGGAGTGAATTGGCATGACAACTCTGAATGATCCCCTGGTGCAGGCGGCCGCCGAGTTTGCGCGGGCTGCCCACGCGGGCGTGGGCCAGAAGCACAGATACACTGGTGAGCCATACGCCGTCCATCTGGAGACCGTGGCAGGCATCGTGGCCGAGGTCACTGATGACCCCGAGGTGGTGGCCGTCGCGTGGCTGCACGATACGGTCGAGGATACGAAGACCGAGGTCGAGGAGATCAGCGAGAACTTCGGGACCCGGGTAGCGCGGCTGGTGGACGATCTCACCGATGTCAGCCGTCCCGAGGATAGTCACCGGAAAGGGCGCAAGAACAGGGACAGGACTCATCTCAGCAATGCCCTGCCTGCTGCCCAGACGGTCAAGCTGGCGGATCTCATCGATAATGCCCTCAGCATCTCGGCCCATGACCCTTCATTTGCCCGCATTTACCTGGACAAGATGGAGGAGTTGCTGACTGTTCTCTCCAAAGGAGATGCCGGCCTGCAGAAGCGCGCCCGTGTCACCCTGGAGGAGTGCAGGCAAATGGTCTCGGTGGAAGGCAAGGATGCCGCAAAGGTTGCCGAACAGATCGGGGGCTGAGGCTTTACCACGTGGGCCGGTATCTTGAGCCTGCCACCAAAGCCTCCCACCTGCACCCGGACGAGCGAAGAGGGTCACACCTGTGTCAGCCCGCCGCAGTTCGCCTGGAGACAAGAGCCGTCGTCCTTCTTCAGGCTTGAACTTGCCTCTTGAGCTGAGACTTGGCGAATCGTCAGGATATGAAGGCCACTCTCTCACGGGGGTGGCGTTTGTTATTGACATTGTCACTTTACGAAGCTAGGCTCTGTTCGTGACCGAAGGTGTTTTCAAGTAGATCGCCATTCATTGATTACTTAAAAGGTTTATATTAACTTGACGACGTCAAGTTATCACGGGCTCTCTCGTCATCATAGCTCCATGGAGCCTGGCGCGCCCACGGATGCCAACGACCGTTTGCGGGCAGCCTGTGTCGAGGCGGCCCTCGGAATCCTCGACGAACCCCATGGTCCAGAGGTGGATATCCGTGAAGTGGCCCGGCGCATCGGCAAGAGCCGGACCGCCCCTTATCTCTGCTTCGGAAAAGAGCGGGAAGGGGGTGGCAGGGCGGGGCTGCTGGCGGCCACCGCGGCGCGCGGCTTCGACATGCTGGCGGTTCGGCTGGAGCAGCCGGCAGGGGCGGATTCACCATCGGGTCTCAACGAGGCGGCAAGATCCTGGGTGGCGTTCGCCACGGATCATCCCCGGCTCTACCGGCTGATGTTCGGCTCGGAGGTTGCCGGCAGAATGCACTTGGAAGGCCTGACCGCAGCGCGCTGGCGGGTTCAGACGATCCTGCAGGGCGACATCAAGGCCGCTCAGGCCTCAGGCGCCATCGGTCGGGGCCGCACTCTTGAGCAAGCCATGCTGGTCTGGGCGATGCTCCACGGGGTGGCCACCCTGACGCTCGACGGCCAGCTTGATCTTGTGGATGGGCGCGACCATGCCTCCGGCTTTGCCGATCGGGCCATTGCTCTCACTCTGGCGGCACTCGCCTCTCCTCTCAAATGCTAGGCTGGTGGTATTTTCC
>SMYD01000119.1 GCA_004356015.1 Acidobacteriota bacterium
AGTGGAGCGTAGAAAACAGGATGGCCGCTGAAGAACAACTTCCAGTTGAGCCCTGTGACGAACGCCCTTACACCTTCAGGGGCCCACGCCGAGTTCGCCAGATCTCGTCCTGGCCAGCCTGGGACTGGACCCATAGCAACGTCTACGAAGAGGTTATCCCTCGAGACTGCTGCATGGGACCGGGACAAAGGAGACTCCAACTTACGTTCCCGGGATAAATATCCATTCTCCTGTCATGAAGATCATGCAGCGCTCCTCGGAAGGGATCGAAGGTCCCTGTCCAAAGCGATCCAAGCGGCCCGGGAAGCGTTCCGTCATCCAGGTGCCACTATCCGTTCTCACCGCCTCCGAAATAAACAACGACAAAACGATGATAAGAAGGAATGCATGACTGAATTTTCCGCGACCGATAGACATAGGATTCAACGCTCTCTTCCAGGTTGCACCCAAAAGACGAGCATTGGGATTCCGGTCCTCAGGACTCCCACCCCCCTCGTGATGTTCAGATTGAGTTTACATAATATATGTTATCGGACTCAATCATCCTTTTCACACGGAGGCGCCAAATCCCTCTTAAATTGGACTGTACCCTCGCTATTTCCCTGACCTCAACGGTTGTGGCCAATGCACGGAGGCGGCTATTATCCCTCCATGCGCCGCCTGGATCGCTATATCTTCAACGAGATTCTGCCACCGACCCTCCTCAGTCTCACGCTGTACGTGTTTCTTCTCCTCATGAACGTGCTCTTCGACGTGGCCCGGGAGGCCGTGGCAAACCACATCAGCCTGGGCGTCGTACTCAAGTTGCTCTATTTCCAAATGCCCCAGTTGCTGGTTGTGAGCATCCCCATGTCGGTCCTGCTGGGTTGCCTCATAGGAATCGGGCGATTATCCGGCGATTCGGAACTGGTCGCAATCCAGGCCGCAGGCATTCCATTCAGACGCCTCACCTTGCCTGTGGCCGCCATTGGTCTGGTGGCAAGTGCCGTCTGCTTCTACTTCATCGCCTTCGTGGCACCCCAGGGTTCCTATGCCTTTCACCTCATGAAAAGAGATGTTTTTCTGTCGCGCTACGCAAACACGGACCGATTCGTCCCGCGGGTCTTTCATGCTTCCATCCCGGGAGTCCTGCTCTACTACGACGCTCTGGAGGAGGAGACCGGAGCCTTCTTGCGTATCTTTCTTTATGAAGAAGACCCCCAGGGCCTGATGGAACGGGTGACGGTTGCTCAGCGAGGTGAATTGAGCTTCGATGCCGAGACCGGCAGAGTGAACATTTACCTTGAGGACGGGTCAACCCACGCCCGTCGACTGGACGCGGCGGCCACCGAGGGATATTCGGTCATGTCCTTTGCCACCTACCAGGAGAGCCGTGAGGCGCCTGGCTATATTCGCGCTTTCAGCGGGGGCCTGCGCCGCAATCTGCGGGAGATGACGATTCCCGAGCTCCTTCTCCAGGTTCGGACAGCCCGTGCCGAGCCCAATCAGGTTGTCCGCCGTATGCGTCTCGGCCATGCGCAAGCGGAACTCCATGAGCGCTTCGCCCTGCCTGTTGCGGCCCTGATCTTCGCTCTGCTGGGCCTCCCCCTGGGAGTCATGAATCGGCGCGGTGGCAAGGCGTCCGGCTTTGCCCTCAGCCTGGCCATCGTCCTCGTCTACTGGATCGGGTATTCCATCCTCAGGGGAGCCGCCGAAGACGGTCAGATGGATGCCGTGCTGGCGATCTGGCTCCCCAACGGGGTGTTCGCGTTCCTGGTCCTCCTCTTGACCCTGGTACGTTTGCGACGCGCCCCTTCGGGAGCGTTTCTGGTTCGCCTGAGCAGGGCTGCAGGAAAACGTCTCTCCACCCTGGCAGGCAGACAACGGCGGCCGGCGGGCACGGTTCCCGAACCCGAGGCTCTGCCCCAGCCGGCGGCCTTTCCGCAGATCATCGATCGCTATGTAGTGGCTTCGTTCTTCAGAATATTTCTGTTCGTGATGCTCTCCATTTATCTGGTCTACATCCTGGTTGAGTTCCGTTCCCTGGTAGGCGATATGGTCGACAACGACATTGGATTTGGCCTGGTCCTGCAATACCTGGTGTTTCTTCTCCCCCGGATGACCAATACCATTCTGCCCGTGGCCTGCCTGGTAGCCACCCTTGTCGGAATCGGGATGCTGGCTCGCGCCAGGGAGGACGTCGCCGTCAAAGCCGCCGGCGTCAGCGTCTACCGCCTTCTCCTGCCTCTTCTCTTCCTGACCGTGGTTCTCTCCGCTGGCAGCTACGTGATCCAGGACAGGATTCTGCCCACAAGCAATCAAGAGGCCCAGCGCCTCCGGGACCTCATCGCCGGGCGGGAGCCTCGCAACCAGGACCCCCGTCAACCCTGGACCATGAGCCCTGATGGCCGCATGTTCCACTACCGCACAGCCAACTCCGATCGTTCATCTCTCCAGGGACTCAGTGTTTACCGCCTGAACCCAAGAACCTTCGCCATGGAAGAGAGGTTCTATGCCGAGCAGGCACGCTACGACGGCAGCCAATGGCAGGTCGCCCGCGCCTGGGAGAGAAAATTTCAGCCCGACGGCAACAACCTGAAGCAGCTTGAGCAGGCGTCCGTGAATCTCGGTGTTGGACCGGATCTGTTCCAGTCTGAGGATTCATTCGTGCTCTGGGGTATCCAGCGTGACGCGGCGCAGATGTCCTACAGCGACCAGAGAAGGTACATCCATGACCTGGAAAGGCGGGGCTATGACGCCCTCAACCTGCGCGTTGACCTGGCTCGAAAAGTCACAACCCCCCTCATCCCGATCTGCATGGTGCTGCTCGGCTTCCCCTTCTCCTTCAGGGTTGGCGCCCATGGTTCCCTCTTCGGCATCGGCCTGGCCATCGGCCTGACAGTTATCTACTGGTCCGTGCTGGCCATCTTCAGCGCTCTGGGAAGTGCTGCAATTCTCCCGCCCCTTCTTGCCGCCTGGGCACCCAACATCTTCTTCGCCTCCCTGGGCCTCTATTTCAGCCTCCACTTGCGCACCTGACAACGGCCTCCTTGCCGGCCGTCAGGGACTCATTTCCTGGAGTTGCCGCCGGATCCGAGATTGGCCCCCATTCAGGGCCAGGGAAAGTTCCCATTCTCTCCGGGCTTTCTCCTCCTCCCCCGCCATGAGCCAGACATTTGCCAGGTGATTATGCAGAGTCGCCAGGCTTGGGTTGAGGCGTACGGCCCTGTTGAGTACCTCGATCGCATCGGTGAGCCGCTCCTCCAGCATATAGAGTTCAGCCAGAGCCTCCAACGCCGGCATGTAGTCATCCTGAATTCCCAGGGCTCGATGCAGGAACGCCTCGGCTTCATCCAGTTGCCCGCGTGCCAGGAGCGCCAGGCCAAGATTGTAGGCGCCGTCGGCATAGCGAGGATCCAGCCCCACGGCACGTCTGTAGGCCTCCAACTCCTCCGAGCCCTGACCCAGGCGACCGAGAACCGCTCCCAGGTTGTTCCAGGCCGACGCATATTCCCCGTCAGAATCAATCGCCTCCTGGAATTCCCGGCGGGCTTCCTCCAGCTGGCCTGAGGCAAAATAGAGGCTGCCCAGATTATTATGGACCACTGCCTGCTCAGGAACCTGCTCAAGAGCACGTTTGTACAGGGCCATGGCCTGTTCAGGCCGGCCCGTGTCCTGGTAGATGAGAGCCAGGTTGTTATAGGAACCGATGAATTCACGATCCGCAGCCATGCCATCCCTGTAGGCCTGCTCCGCGGCAGCTAATGCCGCCGTGGCGGCCTGTTCATCGCCCCTCACCCGGGCGTGAAAGGCTTGCCGGCGATGGATATTGCCAATATTGTTGTGGGCTTCCGCTGAATCGGGATCGATCTCACTGGCTCGCTTGAAATCGGCCTGGGCATCTTCCAGCTCTCCCTGCCGTTCCGCAAGAAGTCCTCGGCTGAGAAGCAGGTCAGAGGAGTCGGGATCCAGTTCCAGACCCCGCGCGAAGGAGCGGGCTGCGGCATCCAGATCGCCCCTATCCATGTAGAGATTGCCCAGGAGATTTTCCACCGGCGCCAGGTCGGGTCGGGCAGCAAGGACGGCCAGGAGAACCGGCATCGCCTCCTCGTCGCGTCCCAGCACCCGTAGGGCACGAGCCTTGTTGATGAGCAGGGCTACAGAGCGCGGCTCAACCGCCAGTCCCGTTTCGATCTCGGCCAGTGCTGCCTGGGCATCTCCCACCGCAAGAAGGCTGACGGCGCGATTGTTGGAAGCGGAGACATCGCCCTGAACCAGCCGATCCACCTCGCCCGGCCCGATATACCCCAGGCTCTCCAGGCGTTCCAGGATGGCGGCATCGGCGCCGGATGCCACCGGCCCGGATGACACCGGGAGGTTGGAATACGACGGCCTCCTGTTCTGGACAAGGACAGGATAACGGGCCAGGAAAGCAGGGTTCAGCGCCTGAATCAGAACCCTTCCATCCATGGTCTCGGGAACCGGCAGGCCCATGAGGGCCAGTACCGTCGGCGCGATATCCAGAACCGAGGCGTCACCCGTTCCCCCGCCGGGGCGAATCCCGGGCCCGGCCATGGCCAGAACGCCGTACTTCCGATGCCATTCTGCCGCACGTCCCCCGCCGATGCGAGCATCGGCATTGGGACGGTTTTTACCGCTGCGGAAACCATGGTCGCTGACTACCATGACGCTTGTCTCTCTCCCGACCGTATCCAGGAGTTCGCCCAAGCGCCTGTCCAGGTCCCGGTAAACGGCTTCCAGAACACCACCCCAGATCTTGGCCCGCTGGGGATGGATCCCCGGCCGCAACGGTGCCATGAAGGGCATGAACAGATGTGCTGCCGTATCCGTGGCCTCATAATAAACCGCCTTCAGAGCCGGCGTCCCGGCCCGGGCCAGGTACAAAGCGATGCGGTGGTAGGTTTCTGTGGCCGCGAGCACTGTCTTGAATTCAGCCAGAAGATCGGCATCCTCCCCTTCCAACTCGGAAGGATGCGGCAGATCCGGGGCATAGACGAGAACATCTGCCCGGGTGATGTCTTGCGGACGGACGATCAACCCCTGAAGACTGTCGAACAGTTCAGGGGGCCAGGTCTTGCCCTCAGGCTCTCGTCCCAGACTCTCACCCATCCCGAAAAGCTGATAGGAGATACGGTCGGTGACCAGCGTTCCCCTGACCACTTCTGCCGGCCACGTGGCCCACCATGCCACGATTTCCACATCCAGGCCCCGCTTGTCCAGGATCGTCCAGAGGGCGGGCATCTTGCGCAAGTTGCTGGTCACTGGAATTTTAATGCCGGTCGTCCGGTCCACCGCCAGAAAATCGATAATCCCATGCTTGGCCGGCAAGGTTCCCGTGGCGATGGACGTCCAGACCACCGGCGAGAGAGTGGGCATCACCGTGCGCAGGCGACCCCTGGTCCCCCGTTTCAGAAGACCTGCCAGATGAGGCATTTCTCCCCGCGCGAGCAGCGGATCCAGAAGATTCCAATCGGCGCCATCCCAGCCCACCAGCAACAGACGAGCGGCGGCTCCGGGATTGTGCCGCCGTTTCCCCAGGAGTCGCACAACTTCGGCAGGCGGACCCGACACATCCAGGGTGAACTCGACCAGATCGATGCCGTCGGCAGCCAGCCGTGGCCCCAGGATTCCCCTGACAGCATCCTCGGCCTGGGCATGGGAGCCGGCCAGCGCCCCATGAGCCAGAGCCTGGCTGAACGCACTCCTCAGCGCGGGCCCCATCACCTTCTCCGCGATCCGTTCACCGGCACGCTCCACCAGGCGGACCAGGCCGGATTCGTTGACCTGCCAGACAAGCACACCGGCCCCTCCCCAGCGCGCGCCTTCCGGCGAGAGACAGGGACTGCCTGCAAGGCCCACTTCCCACGCCTCCATCACTTCATCGCGGGGCAGGGAGCGGGTCGTCAGGAGAACGGGGGGAATCCAGTGCCATCCCGGCGAGAGCACACGGGGCGTAAGCCGGAGCCAGGAAGAATCACGCACCACCAGGCGGCCCTGGGGCACTTGCTCCCAGCCCAGCACAAACCAGGCGGCGAGAGCAAGGACGAGCCCGGCGAGAGCACGCGACCTGAATCGACCGTCAGGAGCTTTCATCATGGTTCGCAGGCGCATTCTCGCAGATGGCCTGAGCGTGATGCCCGAAGCCGTCGCAGAAAAGCCTGGCAGACTCAGCGTGCAGCGGCTGCCAGGACCTCAGCCTTGTCTGTTCGTTCCCAGGTGAAGGAATCACCTGTGCGCCCGAAATGCCCGAAGGTCGCCGTGACCCTGAAAATAGGACGCCGCAGGTTCAGACTCTCGATGATTGCCTTGGGAGTCAGCTGAAACGTCTCGCGCACAGCCGCCTCGATAGCCGTTTCCTCCACCGTACCGCTGCCGAACGTGTCCACCATCACAGACACCGGCTCGGCGACACCGATGGCATAGGCCAGCTGAACTTCCGCCCGGGTGGCCAGTTTGGCAGCCACGATATTCTTGGCGATGTAGCGAGCCATGTAGGATGCCGAACGATCCACCTTGGTGGGATCCTTACCTGAAAAAGCCCCGCCACCATGGCGGGCCATACCACCATAGGTATCGACAATAATCTTGCGTCCGGTGAGTCCACAGTCGCCCTGCGGACCACCGGTCACGAAGCGACCCGTAGGATTCACATAGATCTTCGTGTCGCTATCCATCATTCCTTCGGGCAACACCGGGCGGATGACCTGGGCGATGATATCCTCGCGAATCTGCTCCTGCCTCACCTCAGCACCGTGTTGCGTTGAAACCACCACGGCCTCAATTCTCCTGGGCTGCATGCCGTCGTATTCAATGGTCACCTGGGACTTGCCATCGGGACGCAGGTAATCGAGCCGTCCCTCTCTACGCGCCCGGGAGAGAGCCTTCACCAGGCCCTGGGAAAGTTGAATCGGCATGGGCATGAGTTCGGGCGTCTCATCGCAGGCATACCCGAACATGAGACCCTGGTCCCCTGCCCCACCGGTATCCACACCCATGGCGATATCACCGGACTGCTGGTCGAGGGCTGCTACCACCGCACATGTATCGCAATCGAAGCCGTACTCGGACCGGGTATAACCCACATCCCGAATGGTCTCACGGACCAGCGACTGGATGTCCAGATTGGCTGTGGTGCTGATCTCACCGGCCACCACAACCAGCCCCGTGGTCACCATGGTCTCGCATGCCACACGGCCCATGGGATCGTCCTGCATGACGGCATCGAGCACCGCGTCGGAGATCTGATCGGCCATTTTATCAGGATGGCCTTCAGTCACCGACTCGGAGGTGAAGAGGTATTTGCCACTGCTTCGCATACCGTGTATCTCCATGCAATCAGGGAGGTTACGCGTACAAAACCGTACGCAAAAGAATGTATAGTTTACCATCGCGTGCGAAGTGCTGTCAAAGAGCGGCCGGCCTCAGGCGCGCACGCGCAACTTCAGGGTACCCGGGCCAAGAACGGCTTCCACCGCCTCCGTGAGTCCGTCTCCCGGGGACACCTTCAGTTCCGGCGAAGGCTTCACCTCGGCCCGAAAGGAGGCCGGCTGGGTCAGGACAAACACCACTGGGACCCCACCCTTGTGGGTTTCCAGGACATGCCGCAGGCTCAGGAGTCGTTCTTCGTCAAGGCCCGGCGCTTCCAGTGAAATGGCCACCGCACGGGCTCGCTTCTGGCGTACCTGAGAGAGAGGGATAATTTCCTCGGCGAGGATTTTGCCCCGATCGTCTCCCCCCTGACTTTCGGCACGGCCGGTGACCAGGATCGCGGCATCCTCCACCAGGAGCTCATGACGGTTCGCAGTCAGGTCTGGAAAGAGGACCACCTCACAGGTTCCCTCCATATCCTCCAGGGTGAGAACGGCCATCCAGTCGCCCTTGCGCGTCTTGCGCTTGCGAATGGCGCTGATCATGCCGGCCATGGCCACGGATTCACCACTCCGGATGTGGCGCAAATCTGCGCTGTTGTGAGTCCCGAAATCCGCCACCTCGCGAGCGTATTCGCTCAGTGGATGGCCGCTCATGTAGAAGCCCAGCGACTCCTTTTCATAGGCCAGTGTCTCATGGTCGGTCCAGGGTTCCACCTCCGGCAACCCCTCATCCAGGGCCGGCGGGGCATCACCTGCATCAACGCCGAACAGCGACCCCTGCCCGGACTCCTGATCCTGCCTCGCCTTGTGGGCCATGTCCTGAATGCGATCCAGCCCGGCCATGAGACGGGCCCTGACCGGGTAGATGGAATCCAGGCAGCCACTCTTGATGAACGCCTCGAAGACCCGTCGATTCACCGCTCGCTGCTCCACTTCCATGACCAATTCCTTCAGAGAGCGAATCGTCCCCAGTCGTTCCCGAGCGGCCAGCACCGCCTCAACGGCGCCCTCGCCCGCATTCTTGATGGCCGACAACCCGAAACGGATGGAATTCCCCTCGGCAGAAAAATCGGCCCGGGAGAGGGCGATATCCGGCGGCAGGATCTCCAGGCCCATGTCGCGGCACTCGGCCAGATACGGGACCAGTTTATCGGTGTTGTTGCCCTCCGCTGTGAGGAGACTGGCCATGAAATCCAACGGGAAATGGGCCTTGAGATAACCGGTCTGATAGGCCACCAGGGCATATGCGGCGGAGTGGGATTTGTTGAAGCCATAGCCGGCGAAGTGTTCCATCTGCTCGAAGATTTTTTCACCTTTGCGAGGATCGAGCCCCCGCCGGCGAGTCCCTTCCAGGAACGTCTTTTTCTGGGCGGCCAGCAGTTCGACGTTCTTCTTACCCATGGCGCGGCGGAGAAGGTCGGCCTCCCCCAGGGAGAAGCCGCCCAGCTCCGAGGCGATCTTCATCACCTGTTCCTGATAGACCATGACCCCGTATGTCTCCTCCAGGATCGGCTTGAGCTCGGGAACGATATATTCCACCTTTACCCGCCCATGACGGCGCTTGATGAAATCATCCACCAGCCCTCCCTTGAGGGGGCCCGGACGATAGAGGGCGTTGAGAGCGATGAGGTCCTCGAACCGTTCAGGTTTCAGTTTGCGCAGGATGTCCTTCATGCCGTCGGACTCGAACTGGAAGAGCCCGCTTGTAGCCCCCCGGGCGAAGAGTTCATAGGTCCGGGTATCAGCGATGCCTATGCGGTCGAAGTCGATCTCCTCATGGAGACGCGTGCGCACCCTCTTCACCACATCATCAATGAGGGTGAGGGTCTTCAGCCCGAGAAAATCCATCTTCAGGAGACCGATGGACTCCAGGTCCCCCATGGAGTACTGAGTCGTGCGCTCCCCTTCCTTGACCTGGTAGAGGGGCGCGAATTCCGTGATGGGAGCCGGCGCAATCACCACTCCGGCGGCATGAGTGGACGCATGCCGCGCCAGACCCTCCAGGCGCTTCGCCACTTCCAGAAGGCGCTTCACATCCGGATCTCCGCAGGCGTCTTTCAGCTCCGGCACCGACTTCAAACTACTTTCAATGGTCGCGTCCAGTTCCAGGGGAACCAGCTTGGCGATGCGGTCCACCTTGGCGTAGGGGATATTCAAACCACGGCCGGCATCACGGATGACCGCCCTCGCTGCCATGGTGCCGAAGGTAATGATCTGGGCGACGTTTTCACGACCGTATTTCTCGGTGACATAATCAATGATCCGGCCGCGTCCCTTGACACAGAAATCGATATCGATGTCCGGCATGCTGACTCGTTCACGATTCAGAAAGCGCTCGAACAGCAGATCGTACTTCAGGGGATCCAGATCCGTGATGCCCAGGGAGTACGCCACCAGAGAGCCCGCGGCTGAGCCTCGCCCCGGGCCGACCGGGATTCCCTCATGGCGGGCGTGGCGAATGAGATCCCAGACGATGAGGAAGTAGCCCGGGAAGCCCATCTCAATGATGGTGTCCATTTCCCGCTGCAACCGCTCCCGGTACTCCTCCTCACTGTGCTTCAGTTCTCCCGCCGCCCGCCAGCGGGCCCAGCGGGGCCCCCGGGCCTCATAGCCCTCCGCCACAACCCGGCGGAAGTAGTCCTCAGGGCTGATATCTCCCGGAACCTTGAAATGGGGTAACTGATAGCCCCGGTCAGGAATCTCCAGATTGCAGCGCTCGGCCACCAGGAGGGTATTTTCCAGCGCTTCGGGGATATCCCGGAATCGCTCCCACATTTCGTCGGTACTCTTGAAGTAATGCTGATCCGTGAAACGCAGCGAACGGGGATCGTCAATGGTCTTGCCCGTCTGAATACAGATGAGGACATCGTGGGCGAAATGATCCTCTGCCTTCATGTAGTGGCAATCATTGGTGGCCAGGAGAGGTGCACCGGTACGTCGGGAAAGCGTGCGAAGATCGGGAAGAATGGCATGTTCTTCGGCGATGCCCTGATCCTGGAGTTCCAGGAAGAAATTCTCGGGACCCAGGATCTCCTGGTAGGCGCGAATGGTTCCCTCGGCTTCTTCTTTCCGGCCGGCAAGCAGGAGCTGGGGAATCTCCCCGCCCAGGCATCCCGAGGTCCCGATGAGGCCCTCGGCATGTTCGGCGAGAATCTCGCGGTCGATACGTGGCTTGTAGTAGAAGCCCTCGGTATAGCCGAGGGAGACGAGCTTGAGAAGGTTGCCATAGCCGGTGTAGTCCCGTGCCAGGAGGATCATATGGTGATAGGGCTTGCGCCTGCCGGCGCCGGGACCTCCACCTTTTTCGAGTCGAGACCCGACAGCCATGTAGGCCTCCACACCTATGATGGGCTTGACTCCCGCCTTCCGGGCCGCACGGTAAAACTTCAGCGCCGCAAACAAATTGCCATGGTCGGTGATGGCCACCGCCGGCTGGCCGAATTCGCGCGCTGTCTCCACCAGTTCTCCCAGGCGGCAGGAACCGTCCAGCAACGAGTATTCGGAGTGGTTGTGAAGATGAACGAAGGAGCGGCTCACCACGCGACCTCAGTGAACCCTGCCGGCATCAGGCGACTTGGCCTCCTGCAAGACACCATGTTGCGCCTCGTACCGCGCCAGGTTCTCCGAGAGCGCCCTGACGACCCGCTTGAGGTGACCCGGACTGAGCACCACCCGGGAGGCCACCACGCCGGCCTTGGGATGAAAGACCGCCAGGAAGTCCAGCACGAATTCCTCCCGGGTGTGGGTCACCACCATGTTATTGGCATACACCCCGCCGGCCATATCATCAGGCAGCTTGATCTCAATCCGGCCGGCATCGTTCCGGGCCTTTTCGTCTTTACCCGTATCATCGGTCATAGAGCCCCCTCAGGAAGCGAGCCGGCGCCTGCTCTCACGGG
>SMYD01000120.1 GCA_004356015.1 Acidobacteriota bacterium
CCTTCGGCGCAGGCTGCGGCGCTCTCCTGGTGGGCCAGCGCTGCACCTTCGGCGTCACCAGCGCGGTCCCGGAAGACTCCGACGATCCCATCGATTCGCGCATCACCACCAGCATGTTCGGCTCCGCCGGCTCAGGCGTGAGCAGCATCAGCGGGTCCGACGACAACCAGGTCAATCTGTTCCAGCCCTCGGTGGACGTCATAAAGACCGGAGACATCCTGTCGACGGCCGGCAACACCGTGACCTACACCATCACCATCATCAACACCGGTTCGGCGGACAGCCCCAACCTGGTCAACGGCACCATCAACGATACGCTGCTGGGGAACTTGCTTGACCCGTTCAACCCGTACATCACAGACAGCGACTGTGCGGCGGTCCTGCCCACCGGTGGGAGCTGCACCATCACGGCGCAGCGTGAAGTGCTGCCGGGCGATCCGGACCCGCTGCCCAACACGGTCAGTGTCAGCTATAACCCGGCCGGCGGCTTCACCAACGTCATCGCCGACAGCGACAACCACGCGGTGGACCTGGTAGCGCCAGCGTTCACGCTGTCAGGGGTGGCCACACCCGACAGCGGCTTCGTCGGCGACCTCATCACCTACACCTACACCCTGGAGAACACCGGCGATGTCGCCCTGGATCGAATTTCCGTGAACGATTCACTCCTGGGTGATGTGGCCGCCTCGTTCCCGGCAACCCTGGAGCCGGGGACCACAACGGTGGTCACCCTGCAGCGGGCCATTCTCGCCGAAGACCCCAATCCCCTGATCAGCAACATGAAAGCCATCTACCAGGTACAGGGCCTGGCCAACACAGTGGTGACCATCCTGCGGGTCGACGTGGAGGTACGGACCGAGTGTGCCCTGTCACCGGGCTTCTGGAAAGGCGGGGAAGGCGTTCCCAAATGGGATGCGCCCGGCGATGCCGTGGCCACGGCAGCCGGCTTCTTCACCGGCACGTCTTTCCCGTGGGTGGATGGCAGTCTGGGCGACCTGGGCTATCTGCAGGTTCTCAAACTCTCAGCCGCCGGGGATGTCACCCGCCAACTCTCCTTCAAGTACATTGCGGCCCGCTTGAACCAGGCCGTGTTCGACGTGCCCGGTTCAACGGCCCTGCTGCTGAATCAGATCGATCTCTACCTTGCCGTACACCCGGTGGGCAGTGATCCGCAAGGCCAGGCTGACACCGACGGCCGTGCCCTGTTGAGCCAGTTGAACCATTACTTCACGGCCGTTGGCGAAGCCAACTGCCCCGCGCCGGACAGTTTCTAGCCGCCTTCAGCGTATGCCGGACGACAAGATCAACTGGTCTCCCCGGATGGTCTTCCAGGAAGAACTTCAGGCCCATATAAGCTTCCCATGATGTTTTTTTGAACTCCATGAGAAGATCCATACCGCCTTCCACCATCATGAACCCCGACGTCCTTGTGGTCGGCGGGGGACCAGTGGGGCTGGCCACGGCCATCGCCGTCCGTCTTGAGGGTCTTTCCGCCACAGTCGTGGAGCGCCGCCTCCCGCCCGTGGAGAAAGCCTGCGGCGAGGGCATCATGCCTGGCGGCGTGACGCTGTTGAAAAAGCTGGGTGTCAACCTCCCTGCCGGCGGAAGCTTTCGTTTCCGTGGCATTCTCTACCAGGAAGGCCATATCTCGACCCGGGCCCATTTTCAGGGTCTCCCCGGTATGGGCATGCGGCGCACAACTCTGCACAACGCCCTGGTGCAACGGGCCAAAGAACTGGGTGTTCATTTCTTGTGGGGCCGGCAACTGCGGGAACTCCTGCCCACGGGAGCCCGGCTCAGCGACGGCATGGTCCGGTCCCGCTGGACCGTGGCCGCCGATGGCCTCAATTCGGGAATACGCCGAACGCTTGGCCTGGATGGCCCCATCCGCCGGCAGCGCGTGGGCTTGCGCCGTCATTACCGCATCGCCCCCTGGTCCGATCTGGTGGAAGTCTCGTTCACCGACGGCTGTCAGGCTTACGTCACTCCCGTGGCCCCCGATCAGATCTGTGTGGTTGTCCTCACCGATAATCCTCGGCAGGGATTCGACCGGTTGCTGTCACGATTCCCGCTTCTGGCCCACAGGCTACAGGGTATCCGCCAGGTCTCAGAGGAGCAGGGCGGGGCCTCGGTTTTTCGCGGCGCCCGCGGGGTTGTCCGCGGCCGCGTGGCTCTGGTCGGTGATGCCGCGGTGTCGGTGGACGCCATCACCGGCGAAGGTGTCAGCCTCGGGCTCCATCAGGCAGTGGCCCTGGCCAGGTCTCTGGGCCGGGGCGGCCTTGACGAATACGCGCGCGCCCATGCCGGTATTATGGGGGCCACCATCCGAATGACTCGCCTTATGCTGGCTCTCGACCGGCGGCCGCGGTTGCGGCGCCTCGCTTTGGGCACCTTGCAGCGCTGGCCCGGACTCTTCAGCAATCTCCTGGGTATCCACACCCGTGAACTTTCTCTAGCTCAATTCTGTGCCCGCCTCATCCGTCTTGACCGCCTGGGAAGAACCCATACCTGACCAGCAAAGGCACGCCTCCACGAGACCCATCCGGATCACGGTCCTGACTTCTCTCCCTGGACTCCTCCCGATCCCGGAGGCCCCTGACACTGGACACGGTTGGGGCGCCTGTGGCTGCGCGCTGAGCCCTCAGCCGCAGGCGCTGTTTCTGCCGGGCAAGGACTCCGGTTTCCACCAGTCAAGTCCCGATTTGCGGCTCCCACACCACCGGACATAGGGCACAAGCCCTGTGACTTGAATGGTTTGAGGGCAACTGCTAAACTCCTGGGCGCCGGCCGGAAGCAGGGGCTTCCGGCCTCTTTTTTGACCGCCGGTCATCGGCTCCATCCGGCGACTCTCACATTTTCCGCTAGCCCTGAAGCCATTCGCTGTCTGGATCGAGATCATGACCAAGCATACGCGCGACGACATCCGAAACCTGGCCATCATCGCCCACGTGGACCACGGCAAGACCACACTGGTGGACGCCATGCTCTGGCAGAGCGGCATCTTCCGTGAGAACCAGACGGTCGCCGAACGAGTGATGGATTCCATCGACCTGGAGAGGGAGAAGGGGATCACCATCATGGCCAAGAACATGTCGATCCTCTACAACGGCACGCGCATCAACATCATCGACACACCGGGACATGCCGACTTCGGAGGCGAGGTGGAGCGCACCCTCAAGATGGTCGATGGTGTGCTGCTCCTGGTGGATTCCAGCGAAGGACCTCTGCCCCAGACACGTTTTGTCCTGCGCAAAGCTCTCGAACTCTCGCTGCCCACCATTGTGGTCATCAATAAAATCGACCGACCCGATGCCAGGGTCCAGGAGGTACTTGACGAGGTTTACGACCTCTACATCGACCTGGACGCCGATGAGAAACAGTTGGAATTCCCGGTGTTCTACACCAATGCGCGCCGGGGCACTTGCCGCACCGAACCCGATGGAGAAGATCATATGCTGGCGCCCCTCTTCGAGGGGATTCTCAGCACAATTCCACCTCCCGCTTATGATGATGAAATTCCACTCCAGTTTCTGGTGACCTCCCTGGACTACGACAACTACGTGGGGCGTCTGGCCATCGGCCGGGTGGTCAACGGCACACTCTCCGCTCCCGCCGACATTGCCCAGTGCCACATCGACGGGTCCATCACCCCGGCGGCCGTGACCAAGGTGTATGCCTGGGACGGAATCACACGCAAGGAGATCGACCAGGCGGCACCCGGCGACATCATCGCCGTGGCCGGCCCCGAGAATGTGGAAATCGGCGAAACCTTCTCGGATCCGCAGAAACCTGTGCCATTGCCCCCCATCAAGGTGGATGAGCCGACCCTGTCTGTACTCTTCTCAGTGAACAACTCACCCATGGCCGGCAAAGAGGGCCAGCATGTCACCAGCCGCAAGCTGCGGGAGCGCCTGGAGAAGGAAACCCTGAGCAACGTCTCCATCCGCGTCGAGGACACGGACTCTCCGGATACCCTCCGGGTCTCGGGCCGTGGCGAACTGCAGATTGCCATTCTGGTCGAGATGATGCGCCGGGAAGGCTACGAGTTCCAGGTGGGTCGTCCGCAGGTGCTGAACCGCACGATCCATGGAGAGCTCCATGAACCCATGGAGCAGCTGGTGGTTGACTGCCCCGAGGAATTCATCGGTGTCATCACCGAGAAGATCGGCACCCGCCGGGGCCGCATGGAAAAAATGGTCAACCACGGCAGCGGCCGCGTCCGCCTGGAGTTCAGAATTCCCTCCCGGGGCCTCATCGGCTACCGCGCCGAGTTCCTGAATGACACCAGGGGTACAGGCATCATGAATCATCTCTTCGCCGGCTACGCTCCCTGGCAGGGCGATGTACCCCATCGCTCAACCGGCGCCCTGGTCAGCGACCGGGCGGGACGTGTCACGGCGTACGCCATCGAACGTCTCCAGCCGCGCGGGACGCTCTTCATCGGCCCGGGGGAGATGGTCTACAAGGGCCAGGTGGTGGGTGAGAATGCACGCACCAACGACTTGCCGGTGAACATCACCAAGGAAAAGAAGCTCACCAATATGCGCGCCGCCTCCGCTGACAACACGGTGCGCCTGGTGCCGCCGCGCCTGCTCAGTCTGGAACAGGCGCTGGTCTTCATCCGTGAGGATGAGCTGGTGGAAGTCACACCCAAGGCCTTTCGCCTGCGCAAAAAACCGGCCTAGAACCGGGGAGTCCCCAGCGGCCCGCCGGCGTCTGCCATGCCATCAGGCTGGGAGTTGCCATGCCAAGAACCAGAATCATCTGCACCATCGGACCGGCCAGCCGCACACCTGAAACCATCGCCGGCCTTCTGGAAGCGGGCATGGATGTCGCCCGCCTGAACTTCTCCCACGGCTCCCACGAAGAACACGGCGTCATCATCTCCACCATCCGGTCCCTGGCGGAAAATCTCCAACGGCCCGTCGCCATCCTCATGGATCTTGCCGGCTTCAAGATCCGCATCGGCGAACTCGCCGGCGGCAGCGCGCATCTGGACGTGGGAACGTCGTTCACTTTGACGACCCGGGAGATCACGGGCACCGCGCAGGGAGTGTTCGTCAACTACCCGGATCTGCCACAGAAAATTCAACCTGGCGACACGCTGCTGCTCAACGATGGCGCCATCGAACTTGAGGTTGTCACCATCACCGGCTCGGACGTGGCCTGCAGGGTGATGGTCGGCGGTGTGCTCTGCTCCCGCAAAGGCGTCAGCATCCCGGGACGCCCGCTGGGAGAATCCGGACTGACAGAGAAGGACAAGCTGGACCTGGCCTTCGGCCTCGGCCAGGGTGTCGATTTCGTCGGCCTCTCGTTCGTGCGCACGGCCGGGGATGTTCGCCTGGCCAGACAATTCATCGCGGACCAGGGCTTCCAGACGCCCATCATTGCCAAGATCGAAACCCAGGATGCGCTGGACAACTTTGACCGTATTCTGGAGGAGGCCGACGCCATCATGGTGGCCAGGGGCGATCTGGGCGTGGGTACCGCCCTGGCGCGCATCCCGCGCATTCAAAAAGACCTGATAGCCAGATCCAACCGTGCCGCCAAACCGGTCATCACCGCCACCGACATGCTGCGCTCCACGGTGAGCAATCCACGGCCAACCCGTGCCGAAGTGGCCGACGTGGCTAACTCCATCCTGGACGGGACCGACGCGGTGATGCTCTCCGAAGAAACCGCCGTAGGTGCCTACCCTCTGGCCGCCGTCCGCATCATGTCCCAGGTCGCGGAGGAGATCGAAGCCACCTTTCCCTATGGGCCGTGGCGAGAACGCATGAACCGGCATGATGACTCCAGTGTGGCCGGATCCATCGCCGCCGCGGTCTGCGATCTGGCCCATGACGTCGATGCGGCAGCCATCCTGACCTGCACCAGTTCCGGCGGCACGGCCCGCCTGGTCGCGAAATTCCGGCCATCAAGACCTGTTCTGGCCCTGACGCCGCACCTGGCAACATACAGGCGTCTCGCACTCACCTGGGGCGTCATTCCCCGCCTGGTGGAGCCGACTTCTTCAACCGATCAGCTCATCAGCGAAGCCTTGAAGGCCGCCGCCGCTATGTCAATTCTCAAACCCGGCGACACGGCCGTGATCACCGCCGGTGTACCAGCGGGTATTCCGGGGAACACCAATCTGATCAAAGTCGAAGTGCTGCAACCGGAGAACTAGTCGAACTGCAGGGTGGGAAGAGGATCGCCACCCACTCCTGTCACGATGCGCAGGCGGTGGGAGCCGCCGGCTTGGATATGGACCTGGATCTGCTCCTGGTAGCTGCGTGTCTCACCCCGTGGATTCACCTGCACCGTGAGAAGATGTTCTCCCTCCGGCAAGTTCAAGGAGGGCCGGAAATCCCGGCCCAGCTTTGTTCCCCGCTCCTCGGCGAACTCCGACTGGTCCTGAGACTCCCCCAGAAGCTCGGCCTTGAACACCATCCTGCCATCGCTGATGAGACGCAACGTACCCCCCTCAAGATGGCTCTCGACTTCCATGATCAGTTCCCCTGGAACCGGCTCCTGCAAACCCCGCCATACATCGGTGGCGGCCAGGCAGCCGGCAAGCGCCGCCGCCACAAGGAAAGGAATCACCCATGAACGACGGCCGGACCAGAACCAGCCATGACCCACGGCCCTGGGGAATTCATCCTCCTGGGGCCGATCCTCCACCATGATTCTCTTGATGGGTATGACATCGAGATCGGTGATGCGCTGCTCAGCCCGGGACCGTTGCAGGATCTGCTGCGGGGATCGGGGTTTATAGCTTCCGGAGGTCGACTCGCCCAGGTGTGGAAGGTCCTGCCGGTTGCGGGCCGCACTTTTTCCCGGGCCGGATGTCCGCCCTTGTTCCTTGATCCCGTCCTTGTGACTCCCATGGGTGCCCGACTCCAGCCGGCGCTGCCAGGCGAGTTCCAGGCCTACGGCAAAACCACGGCCATCCTGGTAGCGTTCGTCGGGTTCCTTGGCCAGAGCCTTGACGAAGAAACTGTCAAAGCTTGCCGGTAGATCCCGGACCAGGGAGCAGATGGGCGCAGGATCTTCATGAACCACGGCGTAGGAAAGGGCCGCCATATCTTTTCCCTTGAACGGCCGCGTACCGGTCAGGGCTTCATACAGGACGCTGGCCAGGGAGAACAGGTCACTGCGCCCATCGATGTCAAGACTGCGCAATTGCTCCGGCGACATGTAGGCCGGAGAGCCCAGGGCGGTTCCATCCTGCGTCAGATCGGAGTCGGTGAAACGGGCAATGCCAAAATCGGCAATCTTGAAGGCGCCGTCGGGATCCCGGACAAGAATATTCGCCGGCTTGATATCCCTATGCACAATGCCCGCGTCGTGAGCCACCTGCAGTCCCTCGGCCACCGTGGTCCCCAGTTGCACGACCCTTGCGGCATCGAGCCGCCCCGTCTGGCGCAGCCACTCCCCCAGACTCTTTCCCGGCACGTATTCCATGGCGATATAGGTGGACCCAGTCCGGGTGTCTTCGTCCACATCGTAGATGGTGACAATAGCCGGATGGCTGAGAGCCCCCGCGCTCTGGGCCTCCCGGAAGAACCGTTCATGGCACTCGCGGGCCTTGCCGGCATCGAGCCCTCTGGGTAGTTCGCAGGTCTTCAAGGCCAGGGGCCGACGCATACGTGGATCATGGGCCAAGTACACGACACCCATGGCGCCCCGGCCAATCTCCTCCAGGACCTCATAACGACCTATCCGGACCATGGAACTCAATATATGGTCCCCACAAGCCACTGCCATGGCCCGGAAAGAATGACCTTCCTGGCGATGGCATCCACCCAGCCTGGGCACTATGTTGCCTTTTGAACAGGTGCTCTCAAGAGCGTGCCTGAAGGAGTCCCATTGAGCGACAGGGTCTGCCCCAATTGCGGCCACGCCATGCCAGGAACCACTGCCAGTTGCCAGTGCGGATTCGTGTGGAACGAGGGCACCGACATGCCGGCTCCCGATATCGTCCGTTCGGCCGTCGGACAGCCGTCGGCGGTGGATCAAGTTCCTGCCAACGAGTTCCTGGCGGCCCAGGCAAGCCAGGAGGATGACAACATGGACATGGAACTGCCGCCTTTCCCCTGGGAAAAGAACTCGCTAGAAACCGCTTCCCCAAGGCCTTCATCTCCTCCCAGGCCCGCCATGGGCAAGACCTCAGATACTCCCGCCAAAGCTCCCGAGGCGAAGCACGCTCAGGTCGCCATCCCGCCCAGCCCTGCAACTCAGGCTCGCCCCAACGCGGCTCTTCTCATGGCATGCCCGACCTGCGAGGCCAATATCTCCAGGCGCGCCGCCTCGTGCCCCAAGTGCAAGTCAGCCCCCTACAGCCACTGCTTGATCTGCGCGACGCGACTCCTGGTGAACAGCAAGACCTGCAGCGAGTGCGGCGACCCGGACCCGTTCACAGCTCCCGTTGGCGCCAACGCCTGATTCCCATCACCTGCATGCGCGAACGCAGCGTCGTGGGCTTCACACCCAGCAATTTCCCTGCTCCCAGGGACCCTGCCACCTTCCAGTCCACCTGCTCGAGAGCCGCCAGGATCATATCCCGCTCCAACTTCTTGAGAACAGCATAATTCTCAACTTCTGAACCGGGTTCCGCGCCGGCTGCCGGTTGCGGCCGCCTGCCACGGCCTCTTGAGTTTGCCTCAGGCAAGCCGAACTCCAGACCCCGGGTCGGCGTATTGATAACTGCCCGCTCGACCACATTCTGCAGTTCTCGCACGTTTCCAGGCCAGTCGTAGCCTTGCAACTGCAGCACATGGCGTTTCTTCAGCTTGAGGGTCGCAATCCCCATCCGTTTGCAGGTTTGCCGCAGAAAGAACTCAGCCAGCAGCGGGATATCGCCCTCTCTCTCGCGCAGCGGAGTCATCTCGATGGGAAACACGCTGAGCCGATAGTACAGGTCCTCCCGAAAGAGCTTCTGGTCGACATCCTCCTTGAGATCCCGGTTGGTAGCAGCGATGACACGCACATCAACCTGGCGTGTCTGCTCTTCTCCTATCCTCTCGAATGTGCCTTCCTGCAGGACTCGCAGCAACTTGCTCTGCAAGGCCGCAGGAATGTCACTGACTTCATCCAGAAACAGTGTTCCTTCATGCGCCAGCTCGAAACGGCCGACCCGGTCCCTCACTGCGCCCGTGAAGGCTCCTCTCGCATGGCCAAAGAACTCGCTCTCGAAGAGCTCGCCGGGAATCGAAGCGCAGTTGACCTTGATCAAGGGACGATCCCGCCTCTTGCTCCGCTCATGAATGGCCCGCGCCACGAGTTCCTTGCCCGTTCCTGATTCGCCCAGGATCAGGACGCTTGCATCGGTGGGCGCCACCAGTTCGATCTGTTCCTGAGACTTCTTCAGGGAGGAGCTCTCACCCACCATATCGCCGGAGGAATGGGCTTCTGAAATCTCGTCGCGCAGGTATTCATTTTCCAGCTCAAGCTTCTCCCGAAGCTCCTTGATTTCCTCGAACGCAC
>SMYD01000121.1 GCA_004356015.1 Acidobacteriota bacterium
CCGGGGCGGCCTTTTTTCAGCTCCATGTCCGCTGCCCACGATTCCGGTTCAGGCCGGTGTCTCCTCGTGCCTGACCCGGGCGCGGCGGTCCCCTTATAATCCCTCCAGGCTGGTGATGAATTATTTCCACAAGAGCGATCTGGTCCCGGCGGCGGTGCTGCTCATCCTCGCCTGTGGAACATGGGTCTCGCCTGCAGCCGCTCCCGGCCGGAGAGCCTCCGCCGGGAGCGGCAAGCCCCCATCCAGCGGCACAACATCGGTCCTCGAGAGAATCCTGCGCAAGGGCTTGCCTCGCGCCGGTGAGACGGACCTCAGGGATTGGCCTGCGGGGCCGGTGCGCTACATCCTGAGCGGCCCCGAGACCCGTCTCTACCGCAATCTCGAAAATGACCGTCAGCGCCGGGCTTTCATCCAGCAGTTCTGGTCGCGCCGGGATCCCAGCATAGACTCCCTGGAGAACGAGTATCGCTTCGCTTTCTGGAGCCGTGTGGCCACGGCCAACCAGCTCTTCACGCGCTCCACCCAGCCGGGCTGGAAAACCGACCGTGGCCGTTTCTACATCATGCTGGGGCCGCCCAGCGAGCTGGAAACAGACGTCATGCCCAATCAACGCCGCCACCTGATCGTTTCAGGGGGACTGCAGCCAGGCCGCGGCGAGATCGTTCGGGTCCTGGGTGCCGACAAACCCGGCGAGACCTATCGCGGACTGGAGCGCTGGATCTATCGGAACAGGCCCAACAAGCACCTGCCTCCACATTTCATCCTGGCCTTCCGGCTCATGCCCAGCGGCGAATACGAGATCAGCCGCGACAGCCGGGACTGGACTCTGTACCAGGACATGATGTCGGAGATGGTTCAGGGAGTTGTCCTGGATGACCTGGGCGAGACCTCGGTCGGTCTCAGACGCCGGGCTTCGTTCTTGAGCCTCTACCAGGATATCTCCGTGGCCCTGGATCTTGGCACCCTCTCCCATGCCCCCGGGCCCCATGAACTTCTGGGTGAGCTGATCACCAGCGAGGAGTTCTTCGGCCGCATTCCCTTCCTCCTGCGCACCGACTTTTACAAGACAACAGGCACGGACACCCTCGCGGTCTTCACCGTCGGTGCCGAGGCCCGTTTATTCACTCCTCCCCACCTTCCCGGTGGCCGGGACCTGCTGGTTGTGGGGCATCTGGAAAGCGTCGAAGACCCGCGGCGAACCATCCTCCTGGCCGGTGACCAGGCCCTGACGCCGGCACCGGCCGGGGCCGTGCAGGGGATGCTGCTGTACCAGGTGGTCATGGCTCTCCCTCCGGGCACCTATAACGCATCGTTCGGAATTCTCGACCGTGAGAACGACACCATCGGCTCCTACCAGGAGAGGGTGAAGATACCGTCCTTCCCCGCCACGGGCCTGGCCCTCTCCACCCTCTCTCTGGCACACCTGCTCCAACCCGTGACCGAAGACCTGCCGCAACCCGGGCAGGAAGCCGCAGCGCCGTTCCGACTGGGCAATTACCGGGTCATCCCGCACACCGATGCGAGCCTGCGGAACGGTGAGGAGTTCGCCCTCTACTACCAGATCTACGGCGCCGCCCGGGACACCGCCACCGGCCACCCGCGCCTGCATGTCACCTACCGTTTCTTCCTGCTGAGAGACGGTGAGTTCACCGCCATCGGCCGCCCCATCATTTACGGCGATCGAACCCGTTCGGTCCAGGGCTGGACGTTCCCACTGATCAACTGGCCGGTCGGGACCTTCCGGCTGGAGGTCACGGTGGAGGATGACATCACCGGAGACGTCACCGTCGGCCAGACCGTGTTCAGCATCCAGGCGGAGGAAGAACCCTCATGAATGAGTTGAATTCCCGGTGGTTTTCCGGCTATCGATGCTGAAAGGCGACAGTGCCTGTTTCAGCATCCAGGTCAGCTTCCACGCCCAGCGGAATCGTCATGCGGCCGGGCCCATGCCCTGCGGCCAGCCCCGCCACCGCGGGGACGTCCAGGTCCCGAGCCCATGACTCCAGAACCTCCGGGGCCTCGAGCGAGTCGGCGCCCGGCCGGGGTCCACAACCCGTGAAGCGGCCCAGGATGAGCGCGCAGATCCCCTCGACGACGCCGGCCGCGGAGAGCTGGGTGAGCATGCGGTCCAGGCGATAGGGTTCTTCACCCACATCCTCCAGGAACAGAATGCGTCCCTGGAGGGATGGCATGAACGGCGTCCCTGCCAGCGCCGCCACGAGACTCAGGCATCCGCCCATGACCACCGCGCGCACATGCCCCGGCCGGATCGTCTGGAGTCCCTGGATTGTCTGGACCCCACCGGGATGTTGCCCCAGGAGCCCTGCCTGCAGACTGGCAACGTGATGATCGGGTTCCGGCGCACCCAGTTCAGCGATGCCGGGGCCGTAGAGATGAGGCTGAGGATGGTCTCTGGAAAGGGCCAGGCCCAGGGCGGTGGCGTCGGAATACCCCAGAAGGAGCCGGCGCCGTGCGGCGAGAGCAGGCAGGTCCAGCAGAGGAAGGAGGCGGGTCGTGCCGAACCCGCCCCTGGCGAAGGCCACGGCGGATGTCCCGTCTCCTGCAAACGCTGCGGCCAGATCCGCGGCCCTTTCCTCGTCGGAACCGGCCAGATATCCCTCTCGTGCCAGCAGGTGGCGACCGGCCACCGGACTCAAGCCCCAGCCCGCAAGGATCGACATGCCGTGCTTCACGGCCTCGCCCGGGACCGGGCCGGCCGGAGCCACCACATGAACGATGTCCCCGGGTCCCAGGGCTGGCATGGAGAAGGTCACGATTTGCTCTCGCCACGACCCCGGCCGCTCTTCCGGTGTTCTTCCCGGGCGCGGCGGAGAAGGTCCGGGTTGGCGAAGATATCCAGTCCGGTCATGGCCAGGGCCTGCACCGAGCGCAACAGCCCGGCTTCCCCGGCCTCGGTGATGGTGGCCTGTGCAAATTCACGGGTGTGACTGGCAACACTCAGGGGCACCACCGCGAAGAACGGATGCAGGCTGGGGACGACATGGGAAACATTGCCCATATCCAGGGACCCCATGTTCTCCCGCGGTGCATCGTTGACCCTGACCCCCAGAGCTGCCAGGTTGGCCCGGTAGGCATCGGCCAGGGGCCGGTTGGTCAGCATTTCATCGTAGGCAAGATCCGTGAGAGTGATCTCCACCTTGCACCCATGACCCTCGGCCAGCCTGCTGGCATGGTTGCGGAATCCGGTCACCGCTTCCGCCAGCCGTGCACGGTCAGGTGCCCGCAGGGAGAAATTTCCCACCGTCCGCTCGGGAATCACATTGGGCCGCACTCCCCCCTCACTGATGATGCCGACGATGCGCAAGCCGGGGCGACTCTGACGCATCAGGGCATCCCGCGCCGAGAAGAGGGCCAGCAGAGGGTCAAGGGCATTGATCCCCTTTTCGGGGTGGGCCACGGCATGAGCGGCGCGGCCGAGATAAACCACTTCCAGGGACTGGCAGGCCAGGGAGTCGCTGAGCACCCTGTCCTCTCCGGAAGGGTGGACCATGAGGGCGGCGTCAATATCGGCGAAGACTCCTGCCTCCACCATGACGGCCTTGCCACCCAGGGTTTCTTCGGCCGGTGTTCCCAGCACGCGGATCTCACCGCCCAGTTCCGGGGCGACCTCATGAAGCACCAGCGCCGCACCCAGGGCGGCGCAACCTATCAGGTTGTGCCCGCAGCCATGGCCAATCCCGGGCAGCGCGTCATACTCGGCCAGGAAGGCCAGAACCGGTCCCTTCCCGCGCCGGCGCCGTGCCACGAAGGCGGTGGGCAGATCACCCACGCCGAAGCTGACTTCGAATCCAGCCAGGCGGAGCGGCTCGGCCAGACGCCGGGAGCTCTCCTTTTCCTCACCGGATAGCTCGGGGTTCTCATAGAGCCAGCGGACCAGCTCCATGAGTTCGGGGAGCCGGCGGCGGGCGGCTTCGCGGATGGCATTCTTGAGGATATCCGGGTGTCTCTGGCGGCTCATGTCATGATCCTGGCGGCCGGCGCGGGGCCGGGTGCAAGTGTCGGAGTCGGCCGTAAGCCGAATTCTGTCCCGGGCCGAGGCCCGGTGATGGCCATTCATCTGGGAGAAGAGTCTCCCCTTCCCTCATGCGACCTACCCGGGGGCTTGGGGCGGGCCGCCCTCATAACGCCCCCCTATTTGGTCTTGCTCCGCGTGGGGTTTACCCTGCCGCCTCCGGTTACCCGGTGGCGCGGTGCGCTCTTACCGCACCTTTTCACCCTTACCGCTCCGCTCGCGCGAAGGTTGGCGGTTCGTTTTCTGTGGCACTTTCCCTGGGGTCGCCCCCGCCGGGCGTTACCCGGCACGCTGCCCTATGGAGTTCGGACTTTCCTCCACGGCACGAGGCCGCAGCGACCACCTCACCGACTCCGACAACCATGATCCTACCACGCCCGCTCATGGCTGCCGATGAACTCGTTCTCGATGGCTTCACACAGGAGATGCCCGAAAAACAGATGCAGCTCCTGGATGGCGGGAGTGTCCCGGGAGGGCACCCGCAGGAGATGGGTGATCCCGGCCGTCTCCTCCAGATCATGATCGCCGGTGAACATGGCCGTGATGCACCCGTGCTGGTGGCCTGCAGCCAGTGCCTTCAGAACATTCCGGGAACGCCCGGACGTGGAAAGGCCGACGAGAACATCACCTTCATGGGCCAGGGCTGCCACGTGACGAGAGAAGATGTTCTCGAATCCGTAGTCGTTTCCCAGGGCACTGGCCAGCGCTCCCCCGCCTCCCAGGGCCAGCGCCGCCAGGGGCGGTCGATCGTCGCGAAGATACCGGCCCACCAGTTCAGCGGCCAGATGTTCCGCCTGTGCAGCCGAGCCGCCGTTGCCGAAAAAAAGGATCTTCCCGCCGGCGCGAAGGGAGCTGACACAGGCCTCCGCCAGAGACGCGATGATGTCGGCGCCGGCCCCGGCACGAGCCCAGACATGTTGCCGCTCTTCCAGGGCCCTGACAATGATTCCCTTGACGTTCTTCAATTCTCTCCTCCGGACCGGCTCTCAGGATCGTCAGTCGCGCTGGCGGGGTACATACCCTCCACCAGGCGCGACGTGGAAATGCCCGCGCGCAGGGGGATCAACTCCAGGCGCCCACCGCGTCCTTCCACCAGGTCGCGGCCCACGACATCTTCGGGGCGGTAATCGCCCCCCTTCACCAGGACGTCGGGAAGGACCTGGGCGATCAGTTCCGCCGGCGTGTCCTCCTCGAAGATGACCACAGCATGAACCTCGGCCAGGGCGGCCAGCACCAGGGCACGGTCACCGGCCGAGAGCACGGGACGCCGGGCACCTTTCAGGCGGCGAACCGAACTGTCGGAATTGAGGCCGACCACAACCACGTCACCGCAGGCGGCGCAACGGCGCAGGAGGCGCAGATGCCCGGGGTGCAGGATGTCGAAACAACCGTTGGTGAAGACGATGCGGCGCCCGGCGCGCCGGTGCGGAGCCAGAAAATCCTCCAACTTGTCACGGCTGATCAGCTTGTCTTCCAGATCCCCTTCGGGTGCCAGCCCTCTTTGCAGTTCACGGCGCCCGATTCTCGCCGTTCCAAACCGCTCCACCGCGAGACCTCCGGCCAGATTGGCCAGCCAGGTGGCATCTTCCAGTTCCAGGCCGGCGGCCATGGCCCAGCCCATGGTGGCCAGGACCGTGTCGCCGGCGCCGGTCACGTCAAACACATCCCGCCGCCGGGCAGGGGCATGAAACGTGGGCTGCTGCGGGCGGAACAGGGACATGCCCTCTTCACCGCGAGTGATGAGCACGGCCCCGCCGTCGCTGGCCGCAACCCAGCGACGGCCGATCTCCTCCACGCCGGGTCGTTCCTCTCCGGTCTGAAGAACGGCACGCAGTGCCTCGGTCCAGTTGGGTTTCATCAGGGAAGCGCCCCGGTAGTCAGTGGCAGCCGCCCGGGGGCTCGGGTCCACGAGCAGCGGCACGTCCTCCCCGGCACAGAGCTCCACCAGCGCGGACCATAGTTCGGGCGTGACCACGCCCTTGCCGTAGTCCGGGACCAGAACGGCCCGACAGCGCGGAATCTCCTGGCGCAAGACAGCCAGCAACGCGGCGAGACCATCCGCGTCCAGGAGGTGGAAGGCTTCCCGGTCCAGCCGGGCAATCTGCTGTCGATGAGCCACGATACGGGTTTTCATCGTGGTGGGCAGATCTGCCCGCACGACAAAGTGCACCCTGTGGACGCCTCCCTCGCGCACGACCTCCTCAAGAGAACCGGCTTCACGGTCGCGGCCGACCACTCCGGCCAGGATCACCTGCGCACCCAGGGCTGCCAGGTTCACAGCGACGTTGGCGGCTCCGCCTGCCCGCTGGCTCTCGCTCTGCTGATGCACGATGGGCACCGGCGCTTCCACTGAGAGCCGGTGGGCTTCGCCCTGGATCAACCGATCCAGCATGACGTCGCCCATGACAAGGATGCGAGGCCTGGCGGCGGTGCTCCCGGGGGCGGGCAGCGAAATCTCTCTCACGCCGCCTCCCCGGCAACCCGTTCGGCAGCCGCAAGAACCTCGGCGACCTCAAGATCCAGCATGCAACGCCAGTGTGTTTCCGGGCACTGCATGGCGCCGTGCCGCCCACAGGGACGGCACGGCAGATCATCCCGCCCCAGCAGGGCATGCTCTTCGCCTCGCGGCGCATATCCCAGGGACGGGGCCGTGGGCCCGTAAATGGCGACCAGGGGTATCCCGGCCGCCTGCCCCAGGTGCAGAGCACCCGAGTCATTGCTGACGAGAACGGCGGCGTGACGAAGAAGGTGGACCGATCCGGCCGCCGAGAACAGGCCCGTAGCATCATGAACGGCGCCGGCCAGGGCCGCCGGCATGAGAGCCATGATCGAGGCTGCAAGTTCCTTTTCGTCCCGGCCGCCGATCAACACGATGGGGTTCCTGGGCGCCAGACCGGCTGCGACCCCTGCAAAACGCTGGGGCGGCCAGCGCTTGGTCGTCCAGACCGACCCCGGGGCGAGGGCAAAAAAGGAACGTGCCTGTCCCAGGCCCCGGCCGGTGAGCCAGTCATCCACCTCCTCCTGATCCGCGGGAGAGGGAAAAACCTCGAGAGGGTGGCCCGCCTTGCCGGTCTGAGACGGATGCACGCCCAGGGGGCGCATGAGTTCCAGGTTGCGCTCGACCTGGTGCAGGTTCACCGGAAATGGGACCGGATCCGTCAGGAGTACTCTTGCCAGGGTGTGGTTGAAGCCGATACGGCATGGCACGCCCGCCACCCGGGCCACCAGCAGGCTCCGCAGAGAGCGCCGCGGCATGATGGCCGTCCCGGGGGCGCGGCCGCGAATCCAGGCAATCGCCGAACGCATGCCGGCAATCCCGCGCTGGCGTCCCCTTTTGTCCAGGACATACATGCTGCCCACCAGTGGATGGTGCTCCAGCACCTGGGCTCCGGCAGGCGAGGTCATGATGTCGACCTTACCCTCGCTGGAATGCTCCGCAGCAGCACGCACCAGAGGCGTGGCGAGAACCAGGTCTCCCAAATAGGCCGTGTCGATAATCAGGATGCGCATAGGCTCATTTTTCATGCCGAAGGGCTGGGGTTGGCGTTGCACATCTTACCAGAGGCGCCACGGGCCTTATGCTACGATGCCCCGGCCGGGCATCCTCCAGGTCGGAAACCGAGTCCCGGGCAGCAACATACGCGAGCGGACTTCCGGTGTCGGTCCAACTGGGCACAGAAAAAGAACTCCCCCATAATCTGGACGCTGAGCGTTCTGTTCTGGGTGCCGTTCTGGTGGACAACTCCACCCTGCATGCGGCTCTCCAGCGCCTGAAACCCGGCGACTTCCATCACCATGCCCACCGGCGCATCTTCGCCGCCATGATCGAGTTGACCGAGAAGGCCACCGCTATCGACCTGGTGACCCTCAAGGAGATGCTGGATCGCAGCGGCAGCCTGGAAGCCAGCGGCGGCACCCTGGCCCTGGCCGCTCTCCTTGACGGCGTCCCCCGCTCGGCCAACGTGGATCACTACGCCACCATCGTGAAGGACAAGGCTATCCTGCGGGAGATGATCGATGCCTCCAGCCGGGTCATCGAGTCCTGCTTTGCCGCCCAGGAAGATGCGGCAGAGGTCCTGGACGAAGCCGAAAAGTCGATCTTCTCCATTGCCCAGGATCAGTACCGCGGCGGGTTCACCGGTCTGCAGCCAATTTCCGAAGAGGCCGTCACCAGGCTTCAGGCCATGACCGGCGACCACGCCGTGACCGGGGTGTCCACAGGCTTCCAGGAGCTGGATAGCAAGACGTCCGGCCTGCAGCCGTCCGACCTGATCCTCATCGCCGCCCGGCCGTCCATGGGCAAGACGGCCCTCTGCTTGAACATCGCGCACCATGCGGCCATGCGCGACGGACGTACGGTGGGCTTGTTCAGCCTCGAGATGAGCAAGGAGCAGCTCTACCTGCGCCTTCTGGCCAGCCAGGCACGGGTGGACAGCCATCGCCTGCGAACAGGACGTCTCAGCAAGCGGGAGTGGCAGGAGATCCTGGAAGCCGTGCAGAAACTCAACAAAGTTCCCATCTTCATTGATGACACTCCGGGGATCACGGTCCTGGAGATGCGCGCCAAGGCGCGCCGCCTGGCTCAGGAACATGGCCTGGACCTGCTCATAGTGGATTACCTGCAGCTCATGCGGGGACGGGGCGGCCATGAAAACCGCAACCTGGAGATCGCTGACATCTCCCGTTCCCTCAAGGAACTGGCCAAGGAATTGAAGATCCCCGTGGTCGCCCTGTCCCAGCTTTCCCGGGCCACGGAACAGCGCAGCCGGGGTGATCGCCGGCCCCAGCTCTCCGACCTGCGCGAATCGGGCGCTCTCGAACAGGACGCCGATGTTGTCATGTTTCTCTATCGTCCGGAAGTTTACGATGATAAGAATCCCGAGCTGGAGGGACTGGCCGAACTCATCATCGGCAAACAGCGCAACGGGCCCATCGGCACCGTGGACCTCATCTTCGTCAAGAACTACACGACGTTCCACGATCCTGACAGGCACGAAGAGGTGCCGTGAGCCACTCCCCCGCCGCCCGCCGGGTGCCGGACGCACTGTCACGTCGCCGCCCAACCTGGCTGGAAATCGATCTGGACGCTCTGGCGGCCAACTTCCGAGTTCTCTCTGAAGCCGCCGGCGGCCGTCCCCTGTGGTGCGTGGTGAAAGCCGAGGCCTACAGCCATGGTGCCATGGCCTGCAGCCGCACTCTCGAACGCGCCGGCGCCGCAGGCCTGGTGGTAGCCCTGCCCGAAGAAGGGATGGCCCTGCGCCGCGGCGGCATCCGCCTGCCCATTCTGCTCTCGGGACCACTTCCGGCCGGGGGGGCCGACCCGCTCCTCGAGCATGACATCACGCCCGCCCTGTCCCGGACAGAGGACCTGCGCCGGCTGGAGGACGCGGCTGCGCGACGTGGCGCCCGCGCGTCTTTTCATCTTGAAGTCGATTCGGGCATGACCCGCATGGGCCTGCCGCCTCACCGCGTGGATGCGTTCATGCAGGCCGCTGCCGGCTGCACTCACTGCCATCTGGAAGCTGTTTTCTCTCATCTGGCCTCGGTGCACGAGCCCGGAGATGAAGCGGCCCGCCGGCAACTGGAATGCTTCAGCGACACCGTCAGGCATGTGCGGAAGCTGGCTGGGAGGGACGTGCCATCCCACCTTGCTTCCTCGCCGGCCCTGTGCGCTTTTCCCCAGGCCGCATGCGACATGGCCCGGCCCGGGCTCCTGCTCTACGGCGTATCCCCGGCGCCGACACTGAATCCCCCCGCAGGGCTTGCGCCCGTGCTCTCCTTGCGGGCCTCCCTGGTCCTGATTCAAGAGGTGCCGGCGGGGGTGCGGGTGGGCTACGGGGGAACCTGGACCTCCCCTGCCGACACATGCCTCGGAGTCATCAGCCTCGGTTATGCCGACGGCCTCTGGCGGGACTGCGCCGGGCAGGCCGAAGCAATCCTCGACGGAAAGCGTGTCCCTTACGTGGGCGCCGTCAACATGGATCTGGCACAGATCGATCTGGGAGTCGGACGGCACGCCCAGCCTGGCGATGTAGTGACCATCATCGGTTGCCACGGCGGCGAGGCCATCACCCTGGAAGAGCTCGCAACTCGCACCGGGCGCACCGTTTACGAATGGCTTACCAACCTGGGAGGCCGGGTCCCGCGACTGACCTACAGATCCGGGCGCCTGGACCATGTCTGGACCCCCATCGGGTCTTTGTCGATGGAATGTTAAAATAAGATCCGGAGGTGTGTGATCCGTCGCTTTTCGAATTCAGGCTTGGTCCTGATCCTGCTTCTGCCGGCACTGGCGCTGCTCCTGACTCCGGTGTCGCGTTTCATCGTGCCCGGCCCGCTGGGCCGGCTGGGTGACGCCGCCGCCGGCCTTCTCCTTGCCCTGGGGGCTTTGAGATTGCAACGGATCCTCTCGCGCCAGGCGAGCCGCGCCCTGGCCGGCGGTTTTCTGGGGGGTATCCTGGGTGCTCTGGCCGCGCGCCTACTGGCCGGTCTCGCGCCGGGGCAAGCGGGGGGGGCTGCCGGGGCTTCATTCTTCACCCTCCTGGCCATGGGCTTCATTTACGTGGGCGCTGCTGTGGGCGCACGCAAGGGGGGCGCCCTCACCCTCTCATCCCTGCGCAATGCATGGCAGGGCACGGAACCCCGCATCGCGCCCAAGATCATCGACACCAGCGTGATCATCGATGGGCGGATTTACGACGTGATCGAAGCCGGTTTCATGGACGGCCGCATCATCGTTCCCCAGTTTGTCCTGAGCGAGTTGCAGCAGGTGGCCGATTCCTCGGATTCCCTCAAGAGGGCTCGCGGACGTAAAGGTCTGGAGATGCTCCAGGCCATGAAAGGCCTGCCGTCCATTCAGGTGGAGATCACCCCGGAGGAGATTCCCGAGATCCGGGAGGTTGATCTGAAACTGATCGAACTCGCCCGGCGAACCGGTGGCAAGCTGGTCACCAACGATTTCAATCTCAACAAGGTCGCCCGGGTTCGGGACATTCCTGTCCTGAACATCAACGACCTGGCCAATGCTCTCAAGCCGGTAGTTCTCCCCGGCGAGCCCATGCGAGTCTTTCTGCTCAAGGCCGGCAAGGAACCCGGCCAGGGCGTCGCCTACCTGGATGACGGGACCATGGTGGTGGTGGACGACGGCCGGAATTTCGTGGGGAAGAATGTGGACATCCTTGTCACCTCGGTGTTGCAAACCACGGCTGGAAAAATGTTCTTCGGGCGCATGGTGGGCCAGGAGACGCTCCCCCATGAACAGGGAGCGGGATGATCAAGAATCCACGTCTCGTGATGGCTGCCCTTCTCCTGTTCCTGGCCGCAGGTTCGCCGGCCGGGGTCATGGCCGGAGATCGCTACGCCGTTCTTCCCTTCACCAATGAAACCCGGGAAGACAGCCTCTACTGGATGGGTGAAGCCATAGCCATCGGCCTGACCGATCACCTGCTGGCGGCGGGCGTCACCTGCGTATCCGCAGAGAGGCGCCGTGACGGCCTGCTGGAGATAGGCCTGGACAGCCGGGAGCCGGTGTCTCTGGCCTCAGCCATTCTGCTGGCTCGACGGCTCGGGGCCGACTGGATTCTTGTGGGGCACTATACCCTCCTCGCCAATCACGGCCTCTCCATCCGCGGCCACATCGTGTCCGCCCAGGGGCTGGAAGAGGGCAAACAGATCGAAGTGCAGGGCGTACTGGCCGATCTCCATCACCTCCAGCAGAAATTTGTGCACAATCTGGTGCCACGCTCCCAGCGTCAGCCTCAAAGGGAAGGGATCACGCCCATGCAGGAGATGAGCACGGTTCCCCTTTCCAGTGTTGAGTTGTACAGCCGGGCCATGCTGGTCGAGGATCAGGAACAACGTCGTGACCTCCTGACGCGCGCCCTGGAGTCGGACCCGGTCTATTCTGCAGCCCTGATCCAGCGCGCTCTCCTTGAGATCGCGGAAGGCCGCCCGGAATCCTCGTTTCTCTGGCTGGATCGCGTCGCACTGGCCAAGGTCGCTTTCCCGGAGCGTTACTGGCTGGCAAGAGGTGACGCCTTCGCCGCCAATGGTGATCGAGGCAGTGCCATCGACAACTACAAGAAAGCCCTGGCCTTGCGGACGACGGCCACGGCTCATTTTCGCCTGGGCGCCGTCCTCGCCCAGGGTGGACAGATTCACGACGCGCGCCTTCATATCTCGGCTGGACTGACCCTCGATCCTCGTGATCCTGAAGGCCTGGAGTTGCATGAGGCCCTTGCCGCTCCGGTGGAGACAGGCTCTTGAACCCGGGATCGGGTCTTCTACTGGTGCTCCTCGCGGCCACTGTCTCGCCGGCCGTGGCGGCGGGGCCAACCGATGCACGCCCACCGCGGGACGTGGAGCTCATGGAGCTGGACATCCTGCGCCTGGATCTTGACTCCCTCACGGTCCTGGATATCCGCTCGTTCCCGACGTACCGGGAAGGGCATATCCCCCGCAGCTTCCCGGTGGATGTGGCCTTGCTCCAGGAAGCGGTGCTGAACGGCCCGACCCCTGATCCCGCCGGTGTGTTGAAGGCCCTCGGTGATGCCCCCTTGATGACCGACCGGGCCGTGGTCATCTACGATGCCAGCCTGCCAGGGCGCAATGATGGCTGGGTGGCATGGCTGCTGTCTTATGCAGGCGTGGAAGAGGTGAACATCCTGGATGGTGGATTCGCCGCCTGGAACAGGCGAAAACTCCTGGGCGTGTTCCGGGGCTATCCCCTGCCCATTGCGCGGATGCAGTTGCGTGCAGAAGGCTTGACCCCCCGCCTCCATCTGCGTGTGGACCCGGCCCGACTTGCCGGAGAAGCCCCGGACGATGCCGCCTTTGTGACCGTCATGCCGGCCGGCAGCCAGCATCTTTCAGCGGGCCAGATCGCCGTTCACGAGGTTCTGGATGAGCGGCAGTTCTTCCTCTTTCCCTCCCATCTTGAAACCCTGCTGAAATCCCGTGGCCTGGACCCGGAAAAACGCATGATTCTGACGGGAGAACCTGCCGACATGGGCCTGGTCTGGGCAGCCCTGGTGGGGAACGGGTTTGAGGCCGGCATTGTCATGGGCGTCTCCCCGCAGTCGCCGCAACCACCAGCGCCTTGAGCCGAGGCCGCTTCCCCGGCACCCCACGGATCCTCATGGCGGGGGCGGCCCTTCTGGCGGTCGCCGGCCTCAGCGTGGCCCCTCTCTTTTTTCACGCCACCCTGCCCCGCGGGGACGATGTGGGGGAGCATGTCCAGTTCGTCCAGGACTTCAGCTCCGGGTTGCGCCAGGGACTCCTCTACCCCCGCTGGTTGCCCCATACCAACCTGGGTTACGGCGCGCCGGTGTTCATTTTTTATCCTCCCCTGGCCACGGCCATGGTGGCTGGCCTGCATGCCGCCGGGCTGGATCTGTTCGCCGCCTTCCGCCTGGGCATCTTTTTCCTCACCCTGGCTGCCGCGGCCGGCGCCTTCCTTCTGGGGTCTCGCCGTACCGGCGGATCCTCGCTGGCGGCCGGCATCTTCACCGCAGCGTTCTGGGTTCTGCTCCCCTATCACGCCGTGGATCTGTTCAGCCGTTTTGCCCTGGCTGAAGCGGCCACTTTCGTGTTTCTTCCCCTCCTCTTTCTTGCCCTGGATCGCCGCCCTCAGCCTCATCTGGCCGGCACGGCCGCCGCGTTCGCCGGTCTGGCCCTCTCCCACCTGCCCACCGCGTATCTCGCCGCCTGGATCTCCCTGGCCTGGGTCCTTCCCCGGGGCCGCAGAGGCGTCGGGGTCGTCGTCCTGGCCCTGCTGCTGGGCGTCGGCTGTGCCGCCCTCTACGTGGGCCCCGCGGTTCTCGAGCGGCCGCTGATTCATTCCGACTGGCTGGAACAGAATCCGCTGTACCGCTTCGACGTCCATTACCTTTTCTTTCCCAGACAGGTGGAGTTTCAGGGAGATCCCATCCACTCCGATGTCAGCGGCTGGCTGGACACCACAACTCTGGGACAGATCCGACTGCTGGTTCCCCTGACCCTGGGACTCGCCGCCTTCGCCTGGTTGTGCCGTCTTCTTCTGCGCCGCCCTGGGCGACCTGCCGACCCCATGCATCGGTACATGGCTCTGGCCCTCTGCGCGACCCTGGGCATGACTCGTCTGTCCGATCCCATCTGGCGCTGGCTTCCGGGCTTCGCCTCGGTGGCTTTCCCCTGGCGTCTGAGCCTTTTTCTCACCCTGGCCGCCGCCCTCCTCATGTCCGCGGCCCTGGCAGATCTGTGGCGATATTCCTCCCGAAGACTCGCTCTGGGGGCGGGCATGGCGACGCTGGCCCTCTCTCTCGGCGCCAGTCTCTGGATTGCCCGCAGTGCGGACTGGGATACCTTCACGCCCGCACACAGCGAGACGCCGGTGGTCAGGCTGCGTGCCGCCGGCGCCTTCATGCCGCTCAGCAACCCAGTCATGCGGGGTTTCCGCAAGGGCCGGACTGCCGGCCCGGCTGTCCTCACCAGCGCCCTCGGGGGGACCGTGGGCAAGGTCACACCACTGGAAATCAGCAACCATCGCCGGGTCTACCAGGTCACGGTACCGACCGCAGGCACGACGGCTCTCTCCTTCTTCCAGTTCGACTACCCGGGCTGGTCGATTCTCATCGACGGGCACGTCACGCCCCACAGCCTGAGGCCTCCCTTCGGCACCATTGCGGTTCCCGTGCCGCCTGGTGAGCATACGGTGGTGCTCAGGTTCAGGAACACGCTCCAGAGGAAGGTGGCAGCCTGCGTCAGCGCCTTCAGCCTGGCGCTGCTGCTTGCCTTGACCCTCCTTGGGCGCAGCCGTACGATGGGACCCAGGAGGTCCGTTTGAAGCTGTCCATCGTCATCCCGGTCTACAACGAGATCCACACCATCGAGGAGATTCTGCGTCAGGTGCGCGCCATCCCCCTGGAATTGGAGATCATCATCGTGGACGACGGCTCCACCGACGGCACACGCGAGGTTCTCCAGGCTCTTGACGCTCCTGACATCAAGGTGTTCTTCCACGAGAAGAACGTGGGCAAGGGGGGGGCGCTCAAGACGGGCTTCGCCCATACCACAGGCGATATCGTGGTCATCCAGGACGCCGATCTTGAGTACCTCCCCGAGGAGATCCCCGCGCTCATCGATCCCATTGTCAAGGGGAAAGCCGATGTGGTGTTCGGCTCCCGTTTCCTTGGAGCCCGGCGAGTCTTCATGTTCTCCCATCTTCTGGGCAACAAGATCCTGACGCTTCTGACCAACATCCTCTACAACACCACCCTCACCGATATGGAAACCTGCTACAAGGCTTTTCGCGGCGACGTGGCCCGCAGCCTGAACCTTCGCGCCCGCGATTTCGGCTGTGAACCGGAAATGACCGCCAAGGTTTTTCGTCGCGGCCTGCGCGTCTACGAGATCCCCATCTCCTACGACGGGCGCACATACGCCGAAGGTAAGAAGATCACCTGGCGGGATGGCTTCAAGGCCGTCTACTGGCTTCTCCGCTGCCGCTTCACCGTGGATGACGTGGGCCACGAAACCCTGCGCCGCATGGCGGCCACGGATCGCTACAGCCGCCTCATCGTGCAGCGTATCGAGGGCGACGTCGGCCAGCGTGTGCTGGAAGTCGGCTCGGGGCTGGGTAATATCTCCGGGCACCTTTCCAGGCGCGAAATCCTGGTGGTGAGTGACATCACCGACACCTACCTGGAGAAGCTGCAACGGCGTTTCGCGGGCAACAGCCGGGTGCGGGTGGTCCGCTACGATCTCAACGAAGGCACCCGCGCCGACTTGCGCGACCTCGAACTGGACACGATCATCTGCCTGAACGTCCTGGAGCACATCAAGGACGACGGCGCGGCCCTGCGCGGGCTGGCGGGCATGCTCAAGCCCCATGGCCGCCTTATTCTCCTGGTACCCGCACACCCCCTTCTTTACTCGCCCCTGGACCGCAACCTGGATCATTACCGCCGCTACCGGCGCCGGGCTCTTCATGCGCTGCTGAAACGCAGTGGCTTCACCGTCAAGCGCAGCTTTCACTTCAACATGTTGGGGGCGCTGGGATGGTGGTTCAACGGCAGGGTGCTACGCCGCAAGATCCTGCCCGGAGGCCAGTTGCGCCTGTTCAACCTGGTGGTGGGTCTGTTGCGTGTTGAGGCCCTGATGCATCCGCCCTTCGGGCTGTCCCTGGTGGTCACCGCCAGCCGCGGGCCGGCGGTGGAGCCGGCGGCCCTTGCGCCGGCGACAGACCTGAAGACTAGCTGAGCCCAAACCCCGAATGTGGACTGCCAACCGGGTGGAACGCTCTCCCCCCAGGGAAGTGTCCTCGGGTACCATCTCCACCATGAGTGAACCATGCCCCCGAATCCTCCCGGGACGCCCCGTGGTCCTGGTCATGGGGCGCCTGCCCGAGGCAGGACGAGTGAAGACAAGACTGGGACACCGCTATGGTCAGACGGCAGCCCTCGAGCTCCATACCGCTTTTCTGCGGGACACTCTCGACCATGCGGTGGCGGCCGCTACCAGCCTGGGGGGACGGGCGGTCTTCGCCTACGAAGGGGATGGCCCGCCATCACGCCATGGCCTCGCAGGGGTCGCCGCATTCCCCCAATCCCCCGGCGACCTGGGCCGGCGCCAGTCCGCCGCTCAAGCCGCTCTTCTCGACCAGGACGCTGGCAGCGTCATCACCATTGGCTCCGACAGCCCAACCCTGCCGGCATCGTTTTTCGAGGAAGCATGGAGCAGGCGTGAGACAGCTGACGTGGTCGTGGCCCCGGCCACCGACGGCGGATACGTTCTCATCGCCCTCACCCGCCGGCATGCGGATCTCTACACCGGCCTGGAATGGGGCACACCCCGGGTCATGAGGACCCTGGCAGAACGTGCCCTTGAACTCGGCCTGACCCTGCACTGCATGGCCGCCTGGTACGACATCGACGATGAAGCAGGCCTCCAGCGTCTCTGTCGGGAGATCGCGGCCGATCCCGGTGTGGCGCCCCATTCGGCCCTCGCCCTCAAGGCTCTCTCACCGGATCTCATTCCATGAAGCGTGACCTCAAGACTCTGGCCGCGGAAACGTTCGACGTGGTGGTTGTCGGCGAGGGTGTCAACGGTCTCGCCATCGCCCGCGATGCCGCCCTGCGCGGACTGGCGGTCGCCCTCGTGGAGAGGGATGATTTTGGTGCGGGCAATTCCAGCAACAGCCTCAAAATCATCCACGGCGGCCTGCGCTACCTCCAGCATCTTGACTTCCGTCGCATGCGCGAATCGATCCGGGAGCGCCGCATCCTCCTGGCCACAGCGCCGCACCTGGTGAAACCGCTGGGTTTTCTGCTTCCCACCCATGGATACGGCCTGCACGGCCGCCTGGCCATGGGTGTCGCGCTGGCCATGAACGATCTGGTGGGATGGGATCGGGATGCCACCACCGACCCTGAACGCCGCCTGCCACGTGGACGCATTCTGAGTTCATCCCGGTGCCGGGAGCTGGTGCCCATGGGCCTCCCCGCCAACTGCACGGGTGGCGCTCTCTGGTACGACGCCCAGATGCTGGATTCGGAACGGTTGCTTGTGTCCATGGCCGAGTCCGCCAGCGCAGCGGGGGCTGTCCTGGCCAATCATGCGCCGGTACGTGCTCTTCTGCGGCGACAAGACAAGATCGTCGGCGTGACCGTGGAGGATGGGGAGACTGGGGACCAGTTCCCGGTTCTCGGCCGTCTCACGGTGAACGCCGCAGGTGCCTGCCTGGACAGTATTCTGCAACTCGATCCCGAGATTCGCGCCACTCCTCAGCCTCTGTCGGTGGCCATGAATCTGGTGGTGAAGCGGCCCCTCCTGGGCAACGTTGGGCTGGCGGTCTCGACGGCCCTGGGTGCTCCCGATCCCGAGGCACGAGCCCGGCGCAAAGACAGGATGCTTTTCATCACGCCCTGGCGCCAGGGCTCTCTCATCGGCACCTTTCATCTTCCTTACACCGGGCCGCCGGAGGAGTTCCGCTTCTCCCGGTACCATCTGGACAGCTTCCTCCAGGAGGTCCGCACCGCCATGCCCTGGGCTGAACTGAGTGAAGGTGATATCGGCCTGGTTCATGCAGGTCTCCTGCCGTCAGTGTCCACCGGCGGCGATGGGAACCATGCCATCCTCGCCACGCGCCCCCGCATCATCGATCATGCACACCTGCATGGTCAGCCCGGTTTGCTCTCGGTCATGGGAGTGAAATGGACCACGGCCCGCGATCTGGCCTGCAAGACGGTGAACACTGTGTTCCGGATCCTGGGAGAAAAACCGGCGCCCTGCCTGACCGCCAAGACACCTTTGCCAGGTGGTGAGATCGACAACATGAGTTCGTTTCTGGCGACGGAACAGTCCTGGGCCCGCTGCCAGGGCTGGTCAGGCACAACAGCTCGGCGCCTCGCGGAGCGCTACGGAACCCGCTGGCGGCTCGTGGCGGCCTCCGCATCCGAATTCCTGGAGCCTCTGGCGCCAGGCTCTCAAGTCCTGGGCGCGGAAGCAACCTTTGCAGTGCGTCATGAAATGGCGCTCAACCTGGTCGATCTTGTCCGGCGTCGCACCGACATGGGAACGGCTGCCGCACCCGGGGCGGAGGAACTCAAGGCTGCCGCCACCATCATGGCCGAACAGCTTGGCTGGTCGCCGGAGCGCATGGGGCGGGAAATCGCGGCAGTGCAGGCTCTCTATGCCTTTCCAGCCGTGACACCTTGAGGGACGGGTGCTGTTAACATGGAACCATGGCTCAAGCACCCTTGGTTCGTTCCCGCGACGCCGTCCTCGCCGGTGTCTGTGGGGGTCTCGCTCAGTGGCTGGGCTGGGATCCCACTCTGGTGCGAATCCTCTATGTGCTGGTTTCGGTCATGAGCGTTGCGTTCCCGGGAACCATCGTTTATCTGATCTTATGGGTGGTCATGCCCCGGGCCCACGCCGACCTCTGATTCCCGGCCGGATCCCAGTCCCAGGGGCTGTCCCCAGCGCCGACGCGCGGCCTGCGCCAGTTCTTCAGGCATGGCCGCGGCGGAAAGCGTAAGGCAATCTTCTCGCGCCTCCTGGAGAATTTCTTCGTCCCGGACAATATCTGCCAGACGCAGTCCCATGGAACCATGCTGGCGCACACCAAGAAGTTCGCCGGCGCCGCGCAGACGCAGATCTTCCCGGGCCAGTTCAAAACCGTCAAAGGTCCTCTCAAGGACCGCCAGCCTCTGACGGGATTCATCTCCCAGCCGGTCCCCATGCAACAGATAGCAGGTGGAAGGCCGGCTCCCGCGTCCTATGCGGCCGCGCAACTGGTGCAACTGGGCCAGCCCGAACCGTTCTGCATGCTCCACCACCAGGACGGTGGCATCTTCGACATCAAGGCCGACCTCGATGACCGTTGTGGCCACCAGCACCTGGATCCGGCCGGCCATGAACGCCGCCATGGTCGCCTGCCGTTCCCGGGCCGGCAACCTTCCATGGACAAGGCCCAGGCGCAACCCGGCGAGCGCTCCCGCCCCAAGGTCAGCATAAGCTGCACAGGCGGCCGCCAGATCGCTGCTCTTGCTCTCATCCACCAGGGGATAGACGATAAAGGCCTGCCGGCCGGCGGTCGCCGCAGAACGCACGGCTTCCCACGCTGTCGCCGCCTCCGAACGCGGGAGAATCTCGGTGCGCACGGTGGCCCGGCCCGGCGGTCGGTCGCGAATTTCCACCAGGTCCAGATCACCGTAGCGGGTCAACGCCAGAGAACGGGGTATGGGAGTGGCGGTCATGACCAGAAGATCGGGATGCCTCCCCTTTCCGGCCAGGCGCATGCGCTGGGCCACGCCGAAGCGATGCTGTTCATCGATGACCACCAGGCCGAGATTGCCGAAGCGCACATCCTTCTGGATCAGCGCATGGGTACCGATCACCAGACATGGTTCAAGACCGGCCAGTTCGGCCTTCAGCCGGCGAGAGGCGTCCGTGGGGCGGCCGCCCAGAAGAAGGCCAACGCGCATTCCTGCAGGAGCCAGGAGACGTTCGAGCCGGGTATGGTGCTGCCGCGCGAGAATCTCCGTCGGCACCATGAGAGCCGCCTGAGTGCCACTCTTGACCGCCAGCAACAGGGCCATGGCAGCGATCGCGGTCTTGCCGCAAGCCACATCACCCTGGAGAAGCCGGGCCATGGGGGTGGCGCCGCGAAGGTCTCCGGCGATGATCTGCCATGCCTTTTCCTGCCCCGGCGTCAGGGAGAACGGGAGGAAGCTCTTCAAGTCAGCATCCGTCCCGGCTGCCGGGAGACAGGTCCAGCTGCGGGCGCCGCGGCGGCGTTTCTGCCGTTTCAGATGCAGGGCTACCAGGAGAAGAAGCAGTTCCTCGTAGATCAACCGGCGCTGGGCCGGCGTCCGGCAGGCAACCAGTTCCTCAGGATCCACATCGCCGGTCGGAAAGTGCAGCGCCCGCAGCGCCGCCGCGCGCTCAGGTAAATCACGCCGGCGTAGGAGTTCAACGGGCAAGGGATCGGGCGCGTGACCAGCACCTGCGGCCAGAGCCTGATGCAGGAGACGCCGGAGCTGCCGCGACGAGAAACCCGCTGTCCGCGGGTAGACGGGAACCACCCGCCCCATGTGCACCGAGGCTTCACCGCTCTCATCCTTCGGCAACAGCTCCATTTCGGGGTTCTGGATACAGCCGGGGCGCCCGTCGGCGCCGCTCATGCCGCCGAAGAGAATGAGCCGGCGGCCGGGAGTGAGGTGACGTACCAGGTAGGGCTGGTTGAACCAGACAACCTCCTCCTCGCCGCTGCTGTCGGTGACCGTCGCCCGGGTGATGGTCAACCCGCGGCGCCGCGTGCGCAGCAGGCGGGATGACCGGATCTCCACCAGCAGGGTCCCTTTCTCGCCTGCCGGCCGACAGGCCAGCTGCGCCAGGGTCATGAACCGGCTACGGTCCTCGTAGCGTCGGGGCGCCAGGGTCAGCAGGTCGTCCACGGTCAGGATTCCGGTCTCGGCCAACGCTGCCTGGCGCACGGGGCCGATACCCGGTAGATCCAGAAGACCGGGAGCTGACCGCCTCTCAGGAGCGGCGGCGCCGGAAGGCGCTGGAGACGAAGACACGGTGGACATTCCAGCGAATGCTAACACGCAGCTCAAGCATCGATCTTCTGCATACGGATCGTGAGAGAGCGAAGATCAGGAATGGCTCCAGGTGCCGGGGGGCGGCGCCGGCGATCCAGGAGCAGGGCATGGAACCCGGCCGCCTGGGCGGCCGCCAGATCCAGGCGCGGGTCGTCGCCGACATGCAGAATCCTGGAGGCCGCCAGGCCGGCCCGCGCCGCGGCGCGCCGGAAGATCTCCTGGTCCGGTTTGGCGCATCCCTCCAGGGCCGAGACCAGCACGTGCTCGAAGAGGGGTGACAGGCCCAGCGCGTCCAGCAGGCTCGGCAGGCGTGCATCCCAGTTGGAAAGGATTCCCACGCCCACCCCGCTCTGCCTGAGGCAAGACACCACTTCCTGAACTTCAGGGAAAACCTGCCAGGAACCGGGGTCGGCGAAGCTGCGGTAACAGGCCTCGAAACAGCCGGCGCGATCGCCTGTGAATTTCAGGGCCACGAGAACTTCTTCCACAAGGTAGCGCCACCATTGCCGTGCCGCCTCTTCATCACGACCCGCAAGCACCAGGCCCCGGTCTCGGCGCTGAAGCCGCCGGCGCCAGACCCGGCCGAAGGCGTCATCCACCTCCGCGGGCGTCGCCATCAAGCCGTGAGGACGGCAGGCTCGCGCATAGACCGTGCCCACCGAAGGCCACGGCTGCAAGAGGGTTCCCGCCGCATCGAAGTAGACAAACCCGATCATGGATTTTCCAAGGGCCGACGGGCGCTGCCGGTGAATTCCACCACAAGTCCCGCCAAGATCAGCGCCGCCCCGGCATAGAAAGGGCCTCCGGGTATCTCTCCCAGCAGGGCTGCGGCATACGATGTCGACAGCAGGGGTTCTCCGGCCAGAGCCAGATTCACCGTCGGGGCGGGGAAAAAGCGCACTGCGAAATTGAGGAGGCCATGGCCCGCCAGGTGGGGGCCTACCGCCAGCGCTGCGAACACGGCCCACGTGGTGGCGGAAAAACCCATGAGAGCTGTTCTGCTCACCAGGCAGGCAACCAGCAAGGTCAAGGCGGCCACCACATTCACCTTCCAGAGATAAACCGGCAGCGGACCACTGGCTCGCTGCCGGCGTCCCAGAACCAGATAGACGGCAGCAGCGGCAGCGGAGGCCAGTGCCATGGCATCACCCAGCAGCGCTTCGCTTCCCAGACCGGCATCGCCTGCGGCCAGGATGCCACTCCCTCCCAGGGTGAGAGTGATGGCCCAGATGGTGCGCCGGGAAGGTTTCTCCCCGAGCAGGGGGCCTGTGGCCAGGGTGGCGAAGATCGGCTGGGTACTGACGAGAAGGACACTGCTGCTGACGGTGGTGTGGAACAGGGAGGAGATCCAGAGGGCGAAGTGAAGACCCAGGAGGATGCCGGCCATCAGGGTCGGGCCCTGCCTGCCGCGAACGGTGCCCCCTCTGGAGAGCCACCATGCCGGCGGACTCAGGATGGCCGCGGCCAGAGTGAGGCGCCAGAAAGCGATGGCCAGGGGTGGGGCCGCAGCGACCCGGATAAGGATGGCGGCCCACGAGACCGCCAGAACAGCAACAACCAGCGCCAGCCGGGCCCGGACACGTCCCGTGGTGGACGGCAGATGAATCGTTGTTCTCCTCGGCGGTCGACTCAGGGGAGATAGAGGATCACGGCCACGGCGGCCACCCATAACACCACCGCGATCAGAAGCGGGCGATCCGTGAACAGAATCCGTGTCGGATTGCCGCCCTCCTTACGGTGGTGAATGAGGTAAAGGTAGCGGAAGATCCCGTACAGAACGAACGGCACGGTCCATGGCATGGCCCTTGTGTGGAGGCGGCCGGCAACTTCCGGCGAGAGCGCGTAGAGGCTGTAGCCGACCACGGTGGCCGCCAGAACCACGGTGATCAGGTGGTCCAGGAAGGCGATGGAGTAGTCCTCCAGGCTCGCACGATGGCCTGCCGCTTCCGCCTCCAACAGGATCAGTTCATGGCGCCGTTTGCCGGCGACCATGAAGAGGGCCAGGAGAAGAGTGCACAGGACCAGCCAGTTGGAGAACGACACGGGAATGGCCTCGGCGCCGGCCACGGCGCGCAGCACAAAGCCTCCCGCCACGGCCAGAAGATCCAGGATGACGATGTTCTTGAGTCCAAAACTGTAGGCCAGATTGAGCGCCAGGTACCCGGCGGCGCACCAGGAGAACCCCGGCGGCAGCAGAAACGAGAGCGCGAGGCCGCCGGCGCCGAGAATGAAAGCCGCGATCCAGGCGGTCAGGGGGGCCAGGCGCCCGGCGGCCAGCGGTCGATGCCGTTTGGCGGGATGGAGCCGATCTCGCTCCATATCCCGGAGGTCATTGAGCAGGTAGACGCATCCCGACAGACCACAGAAGATCGCCAGGGCGAGGAAGCCCCGCAGCACAGACCCCTGGTCCGTGAGACGTTGACCGAAGAGGAGGGCCGCCAGGACCACCAGGTTCTTGACCCACTGCTCAGGACGCAGAGCCTGGAGGAGCGCCAGGCCGGGCATCCCGCCGGGCGCCGAGGGAGCGGAGGAGCGGTCCATGAGGGGGGATTGGTTTGACACGGTCAGACCCTGGGTGCCCGGGTAGGGGCTGGTGTAAGATAACGGCTCCTTCTCGTGCTTTCCACCTCCCAGCAACCCCGGATTGCCGTGATCATACCGGCTCTGGATGAGGAAGAGTCCCTTCCCCTGGTCCTGGCCGCTCTTCCGGCCTCTCCCCGGCACCAGGTGGTGGTGGTGGATAACGGCTCCCGGGACAGAACGGCGGCTGTCGCCGCAGCCGGAGGCGCCAGGGTGGTCCAGGAGCCACGGCGCGGGTACGGCCGCGCCTGCCAGGCCGGACTCCGGCAGCTTGCCGCCGATCCACCTGACATCGTTGTCTTTCTGGATGCCGACTTCAGCGATGACCCGGCGGATCTGCCCCGTCTTCTCGAACCGCTGCTGATGGGAAAGGCCGATCTGGTCATCGGCAGCCGGGTGCTGGGGCAATGCCAGAGAGGCGCTCTTCCCCCGCATGTCCGCTGGGGGAATCGACTGGCCATCCTCCTCATCAATCTGCTCTATGGCGCTCGCTTCACCGACCTCGGGCCGTTCCGGGCCCTGTCCTGGCCGGCCTGCCAGCGACTCCGGCTGGTGGATCCGAATTACGGCTGGAACGTCGAGATGCAGGTCAAGGCCGCCCGGGGCGGATTGCGGACCGTGGAGGTTCCCGTCTCCTATCGGCCCAGGGTGGGGCGCTCGAAAATTTCCGGGACGATCCGGGGGACAGTGGCAGCGGGAACGAAGATCCTGGTGTCGGTGGTCCGCTATGGATGGGGGCGTTGAGCGCGCGTCAGATTGGCACAAATCGGAACGTACACCGTGCCAATCCGTCACACCTTTCACATCGAGTTCCCTGGAAAGTGGTTCTGGTATTCGAGACGAACCCAGTCCATCCAGGATTACCTATTTAAACTCAATAACTTGAAGGGTTTTCATCAGGACCAGGCGTATCGCGCATCAGGTTGGCACGGCAGTTGCTTTATGTGGAGGTGGTTCAAACCTCCTCCTTGCCGAACCAGCCGGCCCCTCCGACATGGGATCTTCCCCCCCTCGTCGGGGGGGCCAAATTTTTATCAGGCGATGTCCCCGTCGCCATCATTCTTTCTCTGGTGGATGGTTCTGAGGGAGATCACCTCGAAGGTCCGCAACCCGTTGGGGGTTCGGATCTTGACCTCATCCCCTTCTTCCTTCCCGATGAGCCCCTGACCGATTGGAGAGGCGATGGAGAGCCGCCCGCTGGCCGGGTCGGCCGCCTCAGGGACAACCAGTTCAAAGGTTTTTTCCTCATCGTTTTCCATGTCCAGGACAGTCAAGAGGGACCCCAGGTGAGCGGTTTCAAGAGGCAGTTTGTCGATCCTGATCCGGCTCAGTTCTTCCAGGCGCTGGCGGACCTGGTCGATGCGGCCCCGCACCAGGGTCTGACGCTCGATGGCGGCCTTGTACTCGGCATTCTCGCGCAGGTCGCCCAGTTCACGGGCCGTCTGGATCTCCTTGGGCAGTTCGTGGATGATCTCATGTTCCAGTGCCTTCAGTTCCACTTCCAGTTTGTTGCGGATCTCCTGCACGTCTCTGCCTCTCCGCCTGTGGGCGGTTCCCGCACCGGGCCACCGTCGCATGCTCGGAACCGTCGTGGCTCCCGGTGCCTGAATAAAAGGGAGGGGGGGGCCGCCTATGAGCGGCCCCCCCCCGTTGGCCTTCATCAGTGGGAGGCTGGATGAAGAAATGATTCCGCAGTGATAACAAGGCCAATATAGGCCCCTCTCACGGCGAGTCAAGCTCAGTTCAGATCGACTTCCAGCCTGCCTTTACGCAGAATACCCGGTGTTTCACCGGTGTCGGGTGTCAGATGCAGATCCACCGCGACCGGAACCCTGCTGACCAGATCCTGCGGCTCCGGGTGGCCCAGGAGAGGCAGAAAGCGGGCCAGCAGATCGGCCAGTTGGGACTGCAGTCCCTTTTCTTTTTCAAGTATCTTGCCCACTCCCCCGGGCTGGCCGACCTCAGGTCCCATGGCCTCGGCGACCGTGATCATTCGTTCTTCCAGCATGGCCAGCTCATTGGCCAGTTCCGGGGCACCGATTTCCACCAGTCTCAGGTCAACCTGCGCGGTGCGGTCATAAAACAAAGGCCCCAATGGCAATCGCCCCAGATCCTTGAGGTGACGCTTGACCAGGTCGGCCGGCGCTTTTTCAGCTTTTGTCCCCATCTTCGTCCCCCGCCTCCAGCGTGTCCCCCCGTGGGGACCATCCTCTGCAACCTTGAATCTACCTCTGCGGGACCATCCCGTCAAAAGAAAACGCCGGGGGGGTCCCCTCCCGGAACATTGACAGCCTTTTGCAGCAAGGAAGATAATAGGAGGACCGTTGGCTCCCACCCACGGCTCGTGGAGGTTCAAGCATGCCGTTCAACAAGACTCGAATTCGCCTGCTCCTGGGATTGGGCGTGATTCTCACCGCTTTCGGCTACCTCTTCATATCAGGGATGCAAGCTTCACAGGTTTACTACCTCACTGTCGATGAATATCAGGATCGCGCCGCGACGCTGGCCCCCGATGAACCCTTCCGCGTCAGTGGCCGGGTCAAGCCGGACAGTGTGGTCCTCTCGGACACCGGCCTCGATCTTCAGTTCACGGTCTACGCTCCTGGTCACGCGAATGCCACCATGGCTGTGGCTTATCAGGGGGTGGTGCCGGATACTTTCATGGAAAATTCAGAAGTCGTGGTGGAAGGAACCATGAAGAACGACGTGTTCCAGGCGCATACACTGCTGGCCAAATGCCCTTCCAAGTACGAGGCGCTGGCCGACGAAGAAGCCCAGAAGGAAGCCGAAGCCGGTGGCCGAGTCACCGGCTCAGACACCTGAGACATGGCTGAAATCGGTTTCTACCTGCTGTACATCGGCCTTGGTGTAGCCGCCCTCAGTGTGGCCAGTTCCCTCATGGGGGTGTTCACCCACTCCCCCTCTCTCATCAGGGTGGGAGAGAGAGGTTCCCTGGCACTCCTGGCCATCGTGACCCTGACCATGATTCTGCTGGCCCGGCTCTTTCTCATGGACGACTTTGCCGTCCAGTACGTCGCCGAGCATTCCAGCCGCAGCACACCCACCCTCTACAAATTCACTGCCCTCTGGGGCGGTCAGTCAGGCTCGCTCCTTCTCTGGGTCTGGATCCAGAGCATCTACACGGCCGCAGTTGTGCTGACCAACCGGCGCAAGAACCGGGACCTCATGCCCTATGCCAACGCGGTGTTGTCGGGGATCACGGCATTCTTTCTTGTGACCCTCTGTTTTGCGTCCAACCCATTCCTGCGCCTGGCCGCGGTACCCCTGGACGGCGCCGGCCTGAACCCTCTCCTGCAGAACCCCATGATGGCGATTCACCCGCCGACCCTCTACGTGGGGTACATCGGGTTCTCGGTGCCCTTCGCGTTTGCCATGGCCGCTCTTGCCTCGGGTCGTACGGGAGACACCTGGATTCGTACCAGCCGACGCTGGACCCTGTTCACCTGGTTCGTTCTGGGCACGGGCATTCTCCTGGGCTCATGGTGGGCCTACCTGGAGCTGGGCTGGGGGGGGTACTGGGCCTGGGATCCGGTGGAGAATGCATCCCTCATGCCCTGGCTGACCGGCACCGCCTACCTTCACTCCGTGATGATCCAGGAGCGCCGACGCATGCTCAAGGTCTGGAACATGGTGCTCATCGCCGCCTCATTCGCCCTGAGCATCCTGGGCACATTCATCACCCGTTCCGGCGTCATCTCCTCGGTCCATTCATTTGCCCAGTCGTCGGTCGGTTATTATTTCCTCTTCTTCCTCGTGGTCATTGTCTTTTCCAGTATTGCCATGATTCTCTACAGGCTGCCCGAACTGTCGGCTCGGAACCGCGTGGAGTCCATTCTCTCCAAGGAGAGTGCCTTCCTGTTCAACAATGTCCTGCTCCTGGGCATCACCTTCGCGGTGCTGTGGGGAACCTTGTTTCCCATTCTCTCAGAATGGGTGCGAGGCACCAAGATCACCGTCACCTTAACGTGGTTCAACCACTTCAATGTTCCCCTGGGCCTGGCTCTGCTGCTCTTGATGGGTATCGGGCCGCTTCTGGCCTGGCGCAAGACCTCCACCGTGCTCCTGCTGCGCAGTTTCCGCTGGCCGGTTCTGATCACCGTGGCCGGATCCGCGGCCCTCGTCATCCTGGGTGTGCGAGATGTCATGGCCGCCATGTCCTATACCTTCTGCCTCTTCGTTCTGGCCTGTACGGCCATTGAGGTTCTTCATGGCGCTGCGGCACGCCGGCGTCTGCACGGAGAGGGTCTCATCTCCTCTCTGGTCCATCTCGTGGGGAACAACAAACGCCGCTATGGCGGCTATATCGTGCATGTGGGAATCGTCATGATCTTCCTGGGCATCACCGGCTCATCCGCTTTTCAGCAGGAGACCACGGCAACCGTCAAGCCCGGGGAATCGTTTCAGCTTGGACCTTACACACTGACCTACCAGGAGGTGATCTTCCAGCGCACGGCCCGGGCAGAGAGCTACACGTCGCGGGTCGATGTGGCCCGCCATGGCACGCCGGTGGCGACTCTCCATCCCGCCAGGGAGATCTTCCCCTCATTCCGCAATCAGCCGGCCACCGAGGTCGACATCTATCACGCACTCAGCGAAGACCTGTACGTGGTGCTGCTGACCACGACCGACGCGGGCGGCGCGACTTTCAAGGTCTACCTGAACCCCCTGATCTCCTGGATCTGGCTCGGAGGCGTGGTCCTCCTCCTCGGCGGTTTCATCACCATGCTGCCCGATGTGCGCGAGCGCCGCTTTGCCTACCAGGCATCCCTGGAGTTGAAACGTGTCGCCACCTAGACGCGCACGGATCCTGCTCCTGGCGGCCTGCCTCACCCTGGCATTGCTGCCCGCTGGACTGCCGGCGGCGGCCAGCAAGGCCGACGTGGACCTGGTCGGCGAGCAACTGGTCTGCTATTGCGGTTGCTCGGGACTCACGGTGAAGGCCTGCACCTGCGGTACCGCCGACGCCATCAGGGAGAAGATCGCAGGACAGCTTGATTCAGGGCTCTCCACCGCCGATACAGTGGCCATATGGGTTGACGAACGGGGGGAACAGATTCTGGCAGTGCCCACCCGGGAAGGGTTCAATCTGGTGGGTTGGTTCATGCCGTTTGTGGTCACCCTTCTGGGTCTTCTCATGGCGACGGTGGTCGTCCTGCGCTGGCAGAAGCAGGCGACTGAAGCGGCAGCGACTCCCCGGGGAACCGGCACGGAGGACCCTGACAGCGCCTACCTGAAGCGCGTTGAGCAGGGCATGAAAAACCTGCACCGCTAGGAACATCCCATGACCCTGTCTATCGTTCTGCTGGTCCTTGCCGGCGCTCTGGTTTTTGTCCTGGCCCCTCTCTTCCAGAAGGAGATCCGTCCTGCAGCCAGTCCCGATCACAAGGCTCTGGACGCTTTCGCCGAGGCCACCTCACGGCGTGATGCCTGCTACGAGGCCCTGTCCGACCTGGAGTTTGATTTTGCCGCCGGCAAAATCTCCCAGGAGGATTTCACCCTCCTGAAACAGCGGTACCAGATGGCTGCGGTGGCCGCCCTGAAGGATCTGGACGCCATGGAGGGGGCGGAAACCACTTGAATTCTGCCCCTGAACCCCTTCTCTCCCTCAGAAGGGTCTCCCGCTCCTATGGCCGCATTCGTGCTCTCCACAGGGTCACCCTGGATGTCATGGCCGGCGAAGCCATCGCCATCTTCGGCGCCAACGGCGCCGGGAAGACCACCCTGTTGCGCGTGGTTTCCACCCTCCTGGCGCCCAGCGGGGGGCAGCTTCTCTATCACGGCAAGGTTCTGGACGGGAACTCCCGCAGCACCTATCGCCGTGCCATCGGCCTGGTCGGGCATGCGAGTTTTCTTTATGATGAACTCAGCGCGCGGGAGAACCTCCTGCTGCACGCCCGCCTGCGCCAGGTGCCGGATGCCGAGAAACGCGTTGACCAGCTGCTGGAGCGCGTGGGACTCAGCCAGCGCCAGGATGATCGGGTGTCCCACTTCTCACGGGGTATGGAACAACGCCTGTCCCTTGCCCGCGCACTGGTGTCCAGGCCTGACCTCCTTCTCCTGGATGAGCCGTTCACCGGCCTGGACAAGGCCGGCACGGATCTTCTTTGCCAGGTTCTCCAGGAACACCGGGCCACAGGAGGCACAACACTTCTCATCAGCCACGATCTGCCCCTGGGCCTGTCCCTGGTGGATCGCTACCTCATCCTTTCAGGCGGCGCGCTGCGCACCCTGGCCGCGGCCAGGCCCTGGCGCCAGGTGCCGGCCCATGAGATCGGCCTGGACGGCCTCATGGCAGGACCGTCATGAACACCCTGCGCAGCATCTTCCTGGTGGCCGGCAAAGATCTCCGCAGCGAGATCCGTTCGGGCCGGAACATCATCACCGTTCTCTTCTTCGCGCTCGTGGTCCTGATCATTTTCCATTTTGCCTTCGACCTGGCCGATGTGGATTTCACCACGGTGGGGCCCGGCCTGATCTGGGTGGCCATTTCCTTCGCCGGCATACTCAGCCTGCAGAGTTCCTTCGCTCGCGAAGGAGATCGGGATGGCCTGTCCGGCCTCCTGCTCTCCTGCGCCGATCCCACGGCCATCTATCTCGGCAAGGCGTTCTCCGCCCTGGTCTCTCTGCTGGTCGCCGAAGCCTTCTTTCTTCCGGCAGCCGCACTGCTGTTCAACACGGATCTGCGGCCGGTGATGGTTCCCCTGGCCACTGTGGTTGTGATTCATACCGCCGGTTACGTTGCCGTGGGCACCCTCTTCTCCGCCATGACCCTCAAGGTGCGCCGCGGCCACCTGCTGCTGCCCGTTTTGCAACTCACCGTCACCATTCCCCTGCTCATGTCGGCCGTCAAGGCCACCTCCGGCGTGCTTGTGACCGGCACACTTGCCGGCGCCGGCATCTGGCTGCGAGTCGGAATTGTCTATGATATTATTTTTCTTGTCGCGGCAAGCCTGCTGTTCGAACCCCTGATAGAAGATTGAGACTGGAAGCCGTCCTGTGAAGAACTTTCCTGCTCTTGTCCTCATCGGCATCATCAGTGTCATGATGATCGCGGTTCTGGCGGCGGTCTTCGGGGACACCGTTGTGTTCTCTTTTTCCTCTTATGTGCCCACCGAGTCGAGCATGGGCATCGTCCAGCGTATTTTTTATTTTCATGTCCCCTCGGCCCTCACGGCCTTCCTGGCCTTCTTCGTGGCGTTTGTGGCCAGCATCGGGTACATCACCACCCGGCGCCTGATCTGGGACAACGTGGCGCTGGCATCGGTTGAGATCGGCGTCATCTTCTGTACCATCGTGATCATCACAGGGCCGTTGTGGGCACGTCCTGTCTGGGGCTCCTGGTGGCCCTGGGATCCACGCCTGACCACGACCCTCATCCTGTGGCTGCTCTACATCGTCTATCTGCTCTTGCGCACCTATAGCGAAAACCGCGAACAGCAGGCACGTTTTTGTGCCGTGCTGGGAATCATCGCGTTCCTGGATGTGCCCATCGTCTACTTCTCGGTCAGGTGGTGGCGTGGCGTTCATCCCATGGTGTTCGGGTCCGGCGGCGGCGGCATCGCGCCACGCATGTCGCATGCCTTCCTGGGCGCCCTTTTCACCTTCTTCCTCCTCTATGGCCTCCTGCTGGTTCAGCGCGCCCGCCTTGCCTACATGGAAGATGAATTCGAAGAACTGCTGGCCTCTGAACATGAAACAGGTCAAGCCTGAGGCGCCGGGACAGGAGAACCTCGTGGAACTTGAAAAATGGCATAATCTTGGATATCTGTTCTGGGCTTATATGGTCGTCTGGGTCTTTCTCGCTGGCTACCTGGTCCTCATTTCGCGGCGTATGACTCGCCTGAGCCGCGAGATGGAGATCCTGCGCCGTGAGCGGAGGAATGGCCCGGCGAGCTGACAGGGACGATGAGCTTGTGCCAACAGTCGGCCGGCTCCCCGCCGTCGCCGTCTTCGGCTCAAGCGATCCCCTTCCGGGAGATGATGCCTATGAGCAGGCCCGCCACGCCGGTGAGCTTCTCGCCCGGGCCGGCTGGGCCGTTCTCAACGGCGGCTACGGCGGTGTCATGGAAGCGGCCAGCCGTGGCGCCAGGGAAGCCGGAGGGCACGCCCTGGGTGTCACCGTCGCCGCGTTCAGCGACCGGAGCCAACCCAACCCCTGGCTGTCCACCATCATCCAGGAAGATGACCTCTTCACCCGGACCCGTGCCCTGGTGGCTGGCGCCAGCGGCTACCTCATCCTTCCCGGCAAGGCGGGCACCCTGGCCGAACTGACCTCTCTCTGGGCAATGCGACGCGCCAGGCTGCTGGGAGACCGTCCCACGGTGCTCTGCGGTGAGCCCTGGCCGGACCTCCTGCAGACTCTCGCCGACGCCGGCATTCTGGATCCTGATACCCTTGGCGCGACGTGGCACGCGACCGATGTGGATGAAGCCGTGGGCCTCCTTCTGGAGAAATTGACGTGATTCCGGCCAAAGGGTTCTGGCGTGAAAACATCGAGACAATCCTGGTCTGCGTCATGTTTGTCCTCTTCGCGCGCACTTTCGTCTTCCAGCAATCCAAGATCCCCACCGGGTCCATGGAAGACACCCTGCTTGTGGGCGATTACATCCTCGTCAACCGATTCCAGTACGCCAACACCCTGTTCGACTGGGAGCGCAAGCTGCTGCCCATCCGGGAGGTCCAGAGGGGTGATGTGGTCGTCTTCAAGTATCCCAGGCAGGTCGAGGTCGACTACATCAAGCGGGTCATCGGCCTGCCAGGGGATGTGGTCGAGGTCCAGGGACAGACGGTTCTGGTCAACGGCACGCCCCTGGCGGAGTCGTACACCGTCTTCAAGGGCGGCATGCCCGGGCATTACGGGCCGGTGAGAGTCCCCAGCGGCCACTATTTCATGATGGGTGACAACAGAGATCGCAGCGCCGACTCACGTATCTGGGGCTGGGTGCCGGAAGCCAATCTCCAGGGCCGCGCCATCATCATCTGGTGGTCTTATGAAGAGGATCGGGATGACTACAAGCGCACCCACTTCCTGGAACGGGTGCGATCCATCGCTTCCAAGGCCCTCAACATCTTCACGCGCACTCGCTGGCGCCGCACATTCAACTTGATTCATTAAGGAGACCGGGATGGATCTGCACGAACTTGAGCACAAGACAGTCAACGATCTGCGTGAGATGGCCGGAAAATACGAGGACATCGAGGGAGCCACCGGCCTGAAGAAAGAACAGCTTCTGGAACTCCTGTGCGAAAAGCTGGGGATCGATCGCCAGACCCATGTCCCTGAGGGCATCGGCCGCAGGAAAATCAAGGCGGACATCCGGGACCTGCGCCGTAAGCGGGATGAGGCTCTTGAGAAGCACGATAGCGTGGCTCTGGCTGCGGTGCGTGGCGCCATCAAGTCCAGGAAGCGCCACCTGCGCCGTCAGATCTCAGCCGCCTTGCGGAAGGCCGCGGCCAAGCCTCAGGCCGTCAAGGAAGCTCCGGCTTCCTGAGTGGTGCTGTCCAGCCACGTTCCATCGCAGATGGCCGTCTCAATGACGGCTCCGCCCAGGACCATCTGGTCGCCGTAAAATACCGCCGCCTGCCCCGCCGCCGGCGCCAGCACCGGCCGGTCGAAACGCACCCGCGCCCGCCCTTGGGACAGCATGCTGACCGTGGCCGGGACCGGTTCCTGTCGATGCCGCACCTGGACGTGGCATTCCAGAGTGTGTGACGGCGCGGCGCACGAAACCCAGTTCACCGCCTCGGTTTCCAGCTGGTGGCAGAAGGCCGCCTCCCGGGGGCCCACCACCACGCGGCGCAGATCCGGCTGCAGGGCGACAACGTAGGCTTTCTCCCCGCCGCCAAGTCCAAGGCCGCGCCGCTGCCCTACGGTGAACCCGGACAACCCGTCGTGGCGCCCCAGGACCTGGCCGCTGCGATCCACGATCTCCCCTCCCGCTTCGGTGTCCGCAGCCATGCGGCGGACAAAACCGCGATAATCGCCGTCGGGAACGAAACAGATATCCTGGCTCTCCGCCTTGTCGGCATTGGGAAGGCCGTGGGTCCTGGCCAGACGGCGCACCTCTTCCTTGGTCATCTCTCCCACCGGAAAAAGGACCTGTTCCATCATCTTCTGGGTCATGCCGAACAGGAAATAGCTCTGGTCCTTGTCCCGATCCAGGCCCCGCGCCAGGGTTCGGCGTCCGCTGCCCGGCTCCCGGCCCAGGCGTGCATAATGCCCCGTGGCCAGCCGTGTTGCCCCCAGCCCAAGGGCACGCCTCAGAAGATGATCGAATTTGACCCGGCTGTTGCATGCGGTGCAGGGGATGGGCGTGCGCCCGGCCCTGTAGGACGCCACGAAGGGATCGACCACCATCCGCCGGAACTCCGGCTCCATGTCCAGAACATAGAACGGGATGCCCAGGGTGCGGGCGGCGAGACGAGCCACGTCGGTGTCCTCTCCTCCGCAGCAGCGGCCCTTCCGGCCACCGGCCACGGGCAGACGGTTCAGCCCGCCAGGGATGAGTTCATCCGTCGGGGCGAAAAGCCGCATGGTCAGCCCGAAGGCGGCCCCCTCCGACTCCTGAATGAGAGCCGCGGCAACCGAGGAATCGACACCTCCCGAGAGTGCAACCGCCGTTCTCATGAAACACCGCTTGCAGCACCATACCGGCGCAGACGTCCGAGTACCGTCACCAGCACCTCCCTCACATGGTCCATCTCGGCCCGGGTTGTCCCGGACCCCAGGCTCAGGCGCACCAGACCCCGCGCCCGATCCCGATCATAGCCCATGGCCAGGAGGCTCTCCGATGGCCGGGCGGAACCGGTGGAGCAGGCGGAACCCGAGGAGACGGCCACTCCCACCATGTCCAGGGCGGCGACCACATCCTCACCCGGAACGCCCTCGACCAGGAAAGCGCAGGTGTTGGGAAGACGTGCCATCTCGCGCCCCAGAATCTCGATTCCTTCCGCCTCATGGAGCAGTTCTTCCTCGAACTCGTCTCGCAACCTGCCCATCCGTTCCCGTGGCTCAGACCCCTGACCGGCAAGGTGGGCGGCGGCCGCACCCATGGCGGCGATCAGCGCCAGGGGGGGGGTTCCCCCCCGCCGGCGCCGTTCCTGCTCTCCCCCGCCGAGGAACGGCACCATGGGCCGGTCGGCCGCAGCCACAACGGCCCCGGCCCCGGGCAAACCGCCGATCTTATGGGCCGAGAGCAAGCCCAGAACATGCTCTCCCCGGGGGAGGATCGAATGCAGGCGTCCCGGTGCCTGCACGGCGTCCACAACCAGCGGGATTCCGTGCGCCCCCAGGGCGTCAGCCACGGCCTGAACAGGCTGCACCAGACCTGTCTCATTGTGGGCGCGGATCAGAGCCGCCACCGCGGTGTCACCGGCGAGACAGGCACTGATGAACCTCTGGGCGTCCATCACCCCATCCCGGCCCGGAGGAACTTCCACCGGCCTGAATCCTCGTTCCGCCAGGCCCGCAACCGCGGCGCGCACAGCCGCGTGCTCCAGACCCGAAAAGACAATCTGCTCTCCCGTTCCCGCCAGGGCCGCTCCATGGAGCGCCGCGTGGGCTGCTTCCGTGCCCCCGGAGGTGAAGAAGATGCTGGTCACCGGCACCCGGGCCAGCCGGGCGACCTGTTCCCGGGCCGTATCCAGGAAAGCCCTGGCCTGACGGCCTTCCAGGTGGGCACTCGCCGGATTGGCCCAGCCAGTGGCGAGAACCTGCCGGAGAAGGGCGCGAGCCTCAGGCAGGGGCGGCGAGGTGGCGTTGTGATCGAGATAGATCCTGCGCATGGTGCGAACCTAGCAGACTGGGGTGACGTTGACTTGCCTTTTTTCCCGGTGCTAGATTAAGTCTCTCATATCAGGTCATGTGGCTCATTTCCCGCCAAGGACTCCAGCGGAAGGTCGTATCCCTTGCCTCCCATCCTGAACTTGAAAAAAACAATCAACCTGCCGCGCACCGACTTCCCCATGCGTGCCGGCCTGCCCAGAAATGAGCCGCGCTGGTTGAGCTTCTGGGAGGAGATGGATCTGTACGGGGAGTTGCGGCGCCTGCGCGCCGGAGCCCCCCGGTTCATTCTCCATGATGGTCCGCCCTATGCCAACGGCAACATCCATCTGGGCCAGGCCCTGAACAAGATCCTCAAGGACATCCTGGTCAAATCCCAGAGTCTCATGGGGCGGGACGCTCCTTTCATTCCCGGCTGGGACTGCCATGGGCTGCCCATTGAGAACCGGGTCGAGCGGGAACGGAAGCGGCAGCAGGCCGATCTGACCCCTCTTGAAATCCGCAGCCGGTGCCGGCGCTACGCCGAACAGTTCATCAAGGTGCAGCGAGAGGAATTCAAGCGGCTGGGTATCCTCTGGGACTGGCGCGTCGACAAGGCTGAAGAGGAGGCCGGGGAGGCCAATCGCACGGCCATCTATCGCACCATTGACCACGAGTATGAAGCCGCTGTCATTCGCGAGCTGGCGCGCTTCTTCGCCGCCGGCAGCATCTATCACGGCAGGAAGCCGGTGCACTGGTGCACCTCCTGCCGCACAGCCCTGGCCGAGGCGGAAGTCGAGTACGCCGAGCGTACCGACCCCAGCGTCTACGTGGCCTTCCCACTGGAGAATCTCGACCGTCGCCTGCCGGCCCTGGCGGGCATCAAGGTCGAGGCTGTGATCTGGACCACGACGCCCTGGACCCTGCCCGCCAACCGTGCCCTCTGCCTCCATCCGGACATTGTCTACGCCGTGGCACGCACAGGCGGCCGGCACTTCCTGGTTGCCCGCGATCTTCTGACGGAAACGGCGAAGAAGTGCGGCTGGCAGGATGTGGAGACCGTGGCCACCGTCACAGGCCGCGAACTGGTGGGAGAAGGGGATGGCTGGTGCGGGCGGGCGGACCCACCCCTGGTGGCCCATTCGCCCTACCAGGAGGCCACCCAGGGGCCGGACAGCTTTCTGATCCTGGGCGATCATGTCACCCTGGAACAGGGCACGGGCATCGTTCATACAGCCCCGGGGCACGGCGCCGATGACTATTACGTCAGTGCCCGGTATGACATCGCGCCCTGGGTCCCGGTGGACGACGATGGTTGTTTCATCGGGGCCATGGTTCCCCCCTACGCCGGCCGGAATGTCTTCGACGCCAATGCCGACATCGTCACGGAACTGCGTGACGCCGGCCTTCTTCTGGCCGTGGAAGATCACGCCCACGACTATCCCCATTGCTGGCGCTGCCACCATCCCATCGTCTTCCGGGCGACACCTCAATGGTTCATCTCCATGGATCATGATGATCTGCGGGAGCGCGCCGTGGCCGCGATTCATGCCACAAGCTGGCGCCCATCCTACGGCGAGGATCGCATTGCCACCATGGTCTCCGGCCGTCCCGACTGGTGCATTTCCCGTCAACGCACGTGGGGGGTCCCCATCCCCATCCTGGCCTGCAGCGCGTGTTCCAGCCAGGATCACCTGGTCTTTATCAACCAGCCGGAATTCTTCTCCCACGTTGCCGATCTCTTCGCTCGTGCCGGGTCCGACGCCTGGTTTGGCCGGGCCGGCCCGGGAGATCGAGTGACCGCCTACCCGGACGAAGCCGCCGCCCTGGCTCGCCTGCTGCCAGCCGGTATCTCCTGCCCGGACTGCGGCCGGCGTGAGAATCTGGCGCGTCGCTTTGAGATCGTCGATGTCTGGTTCGAGTCCGGCGCGAGCCACTCCGCGGTTCTGTCCCGCCAGGGGCTCTCCTGGCCCGCGGATCTCTATCTGGAAGGCCATGATCAATATCGCGGCTGGTTCCATTCCTCCCTCCTGGTGGCGGTCAACAGCCATGACGGTCGCGCCCCGTACCGCCGGGTCGTCACCCACGGTTTCACCCTTGACAGCGACGGCCGCAAGATGAGCAAGTCGCGGGGAAACACGGTCAGCCCCATGGAGATCGTCGCCGACAAGGGTGCGGATATCCTGCGCCTCTGGGCCTCCATGGTGAACTTTCTGGAGGACATGTCCTTTTCCCAGGAGAGTCTCTCGCGCCAGAGCGACGCGTATCGCAAGATCCGCAACACCTTCCGCTTTATCCTGGGCAATCTCCATGACTTCGATCCCGATGCGGACCTCGTGCCCGTGGCCGACATGGATGCGCTGGACCGCCATGTTCTGCAGCGCTTTGACCAGTTGCGAACCCGGGTCCTGCAGGCCTACGAGAAGACAGAACTCCATGTGGTTGCCCATAGCCTTTACCAGTTCTGCGGCGTGACGCTCTCATCCTTCTACCTGGACATCATCAAGGACCGGCTCTACACGCACGCGCCCGCCTCGCCGGCCCGTCGCTCAGCCCAGACGGCACTGTGGCTCATGGGGAGTGGTCTGTGCCGCCTGGTGGCTCCAATTCTTTCGTTCACCGCCGAGGAAGTCTGGCAGCAGATGCCGCGCAGGGCCGGGCAGAAGAACTCCGTCCACCTGGAGACCTTCCCCGATGCCACAGGAGCGGGCAGCGAGGATGCTTCGCTCTGGAAAGCCATTCACGACCTGAGGGACAAGGTCTCCCGCCAGCTCGAAGTGGCCCGCTCATCCAAGATCATTCGCTCGGGGCTGGATGCCATGGTGACCTTTTCATGGGAAGGAAATCTTCCCGGATTCCGGCAGGAATATGGCCTGGAGTGGCCGGAATTCACCACCCGCCTGGGGAACCGGCTGGCCGAGATGTTCATCGTTTCCCAGGTCGATCTCACCGCCGGCGGGCAGAGCAAGGGTGAGACGGTGATTGA
>SMYD01000122.1 GCA_004356015.1 Acidobacteriota bacterium
ATGAGTATCTCCTGTTCTTTAGTGATTTTCCCGGGCGCAAGAGGAGAGACCGGGGCGCCGGTGGTCCGTATCATCTCGTCCACCCCTCAGGAGGTGGTGTCGGCAGAACCCGCATCGTGGCGGAAGCCGTATTTCTCGCAAACAGATATTTGACGTCATCCGCCGTTCTAATCTGCGTGTGGATGCCGTTCGTTTCGGGAAGCCGGCTGCCGGCTCCTGGTCGTCCGACAGGCAGCAGATTAAAATTCTGCGGAGACTGGCGCATGAGACGGGAGGCCAGGAATGGCGCATCAAGTATCCCGAGAAGATCGAGCCGGCTTTCCAGCGACTGGCCCGTCAACTCAAAGCTCGCTACCGTCTTGTCTTTGCTGCCGATCCCAAACCGGGGCCCAAGGAGCGCTACCGCAAACTCCAGGTCAAGGTGAATCGCCCCCATGTCCGTGTCCTGGCACCCACCGGTTTCTATGACGGTGGCACGATCCGGGTGCCTGTCAGATGATGGACTCGAGGATTGCTTCGAAGCGTGGATGTTCGCGGATGGGGTCGAAGTCCGAATCGTTTTCCAGCCAGGCCTTGTGGCTGTAACCGGCGCGCACTGCCCGCTCCAGGTGCTCAAGGGCTTCGTCAGTGCGTCCCAGGATCGAATACGCGCAGGCTGCGTTGTACAAGAGGCCCGGTTCCTCGGGGGCGATGGTCACGGCCCGGTCCACAAGTTCAAGACCCCTTTCCACCTCGCCCGATTGTGCCAGGGCGCCACCGCATAAATAAAGGGCCCGGACGTCATTCGGGTTCATTTCAATGTGGCGCAGGGCCTTCTCGATGCCCTCCCGCTGCGATCTGGCGGCATCTTCCTCGCGTTGCAGCCGGGAATACACCTGGGGGAGAAGGAGAGGAGCCTGATAGTCATCGGGCCGGGCATCAATGGCCTGCTCAAAAAGGCGTGCGGCTTTCAAGGAATTACCCTCGGCCACGCTGGCACGGGCGTAGAAATAATAGGCCTCGTAGAGTTTGGGATTGAGATGGATGGCCTTCTCGAAATGCTCGGCAGCTTCTCCATGGTCCTCACCTAGAGAGAGCACCATGCCTCTGGAAGCGTGAGCCTCGGCCAGATCCGGGTCAAGTTCCAGCGCCTTGCGGCTGGCATCTCCGGCCAGTTGCCGTTCTCGTTCGCTGCTGCCGGAGTACATGAACAGAAAGGACCAGCAGTCGGCGATGGCCGCGTAGGCCAGGGCATAACTGGGGTCCAGCTTGATGGCCCGCTCGAACATCTGCCTCGCCATTTCCCAGTTGCGGCGGTCGAACTCATAGAAATACTTGCGGCCGCGCAGGTAGAAATCGTAAGCTTCCACGTCCCGGGTGGCCACGTTCTGAATCGAGCGCCTCTCTTTGGGGCTGAGGGTGACTTCAAGGGCCTGGATGATTCTCTCTGCAATTTCGTCTTGGATGGCGAAGATATCCTCGAGCTTGCGATCGTAACGTTCGGACCAGAGTCTATAGCCGTCCTGGACATTGATGAGCTGGACGGTGATGCGCACCCGGTTGCCGGCCTTGCGAACGCTGCCCTCCACGACCTTGTCAACATTCAGGTACTTGCCGATCTCCCGGATATCATGATCCGAGCCCTTGAATTTGAAAGCCGATGTGCGGGATGCCACGCGCAGGTTCTTGAGGCGGCCGAGGCCATTGATGAGTTCTTCCGCAATTCCCTCACAAAAGTACTCCTGCTCGGGGTCGGGGCTCATATTGGCGAAGGGCAGCACGCCCACCGAGTTGATGGCTTGCTCCTCACTCTTGCTGACCTCTTCCTTGAGATCCTTCAGGTCGTTGAGGAGATCCCGGGCCGTCTGATAGCGGTCGTTGGTGTCTTTGTTCAGGCAGCGTCGGACGATGCGGCCCAGATGATTGGGCAGCGAGACGTTGATCTCGGTCACCGGGCGCGGCGTGTCCCGCAGGATGGCCGAGATGATATCCACGGATGCCTCGCCCACGAAAGGACGCTTGCCGGTCAGAAGCTGGTAGAAAATGACGCCCAGAGAGAAGATGTCGGAACGGTGATCCACGGCGCGCCCCTGGAGTTGTTCCGGTGACATGTACGGCACCGTGCCCATGATGGTGCCTTCCTGTGTCAGGCCCTGGGTCTGCACGTCGGTGGCTTCCAGTTCGCCGGGCGTTTCCTGCAGCTTGGCCAGACCGAAATCCAGGACCTTCACCCGGCCGTCTTCCGTGATCATGATGTTGGCCGGCTTGAGATCCCGGTGGGTGATTCCTTTCTCGTGGGCTGCGCACAGTGCCTCGGTGAGAGGCCTGGCCAGATCCATGAACGATTTGAATGCCATGCCGCCCGGAACGATCTTTTTCTCCAGGTCTTCGCCGACTACGCGTTCCATGGTCAGAAAGCGCAGGCCATCGGCCTCTTCCACCGAATGAAGCGTCACGATGTTGGGGTGATTGAGGGCGGCCACGGCCCGGGCTTCACGCTCAAATCGCTGCAGGCGCTTGGGGTCGGCGGCCATCTCGGCGGGCAGAATCTTGAGGGCGACTTCCCGATCCAGATTGATGTCCTGGGCCAGATAGACATCTCCCATGCCCCCGGAGCCCAGCTTGGAGATGATCTTGTAGTGGGAGAGTGACTTGCCGATCATGTTGCTCCTCTGTGGTGAACGGCCAAGAATATGGTATTCCATGGACCGTAGTCAATTTTTCGTGGGCGGAACCTGAGGTCGTCGGCGGGCCACCTCATGGTCAATTCAGGGTGTTCTTGTAGGTCATGCCGGCTGTACATGATGAGCCTGAGATTCTTCTCCTGGTCCTCCAGCAGGCGGAGGTCCTCCAGCGGATATCCGTCCACGAGCAGCAGGTCGGCGTAGGCACCTTCGGCGATGACCTCAAGAGGAAGGATAAGGGGCGAAGGATCAGTGAAGCGGGGCTGTTATTGGAGGAAGCCGTCCTGGCCATGAAGTCGGCTGAACCAGTTGATGACGACGGTGATTTTTTCGGGAGCCGTCTCCCGGCTCACCGGCTCGATCACAAGAATGCGTTTCCCGTCCGGTGCCAGTGCATAAGTCTGCTGCGCCAGCGCAGTGGGAAGATCATCCAGGACGACACGCGGCCGTTCCGCCCGGAAGCCATTTCCCAGGTCGAGGCGGGCGGCTAGAAGCTGCCGGCCATTCCTGAAGAAGAGCTCCCGGCCATCGCGGCTCCAGCGCGGCTCCACGCCGTCGCTCCCGGAGACCTGCCATTTTCCTCCGGGTCCCGGATAGGGGCGCACATAGACCTCGAATGAGCCGCTCTCATCGGACATGTAGGCCAGCCACTTTCCGTCGGGAGAAAAACTGGCGAGATCTTCTGTAACAGGCTGGGTCAGGAACGGGATCTCCTCATCATCTTCAGGTGTGTAGATGACGATATTGGCGTTGTTTCTATCGGACATGGAAATGGCGATCTGCTTGCCATCGGGGCTCCAGCTGTTGGGGATGGCGCCGCCTGCGTTGGGGTGCCGATCCGCCGCATAGAGAAGATGGGCGTCACCACTGCCATCCGCGGCCTTGATGTAGACGCTCTGGATCTGGCTGTCGCGTATGGATGAGAAGGCGATTTGCATGCCGTCCGGACTCCAGATAGGCGCCGTGTTATCGCCTGTGAACGTCAGCCGCGTGAGCATGTCGCGAGGGATATCGTAAGTCCAGATGTCGAACCTGAAGTCGCCGGCAATGGCCAGCGCGATGCGCGTGCCGTCCGGCGACAGAGCGGGTTGAACATACCTATCCGCCGGCGCGTTGAGGGCCTCCGTGGTGCCATCCATGTTGCGCCAGGAGAGCCTGCCCCGTGGGGATTCGGGTGTGCCTTCGATGTAGGCCATGGTGCCGTTTTTCGCGAAGTCCACGTAGGCCAGTCCCGATGGCCGTGACCCGCGCAGGTTCTCCAGAACCGGCACTGGTGTGCCCGTGGTCTTGAGTTCCTTGATGTCGAACGGCACGGCGAAGAGAAAGCCCTCGCGGGCGAAGACAAGATCGCCGGTAGGTAGGTACCGCGCCATGCTGGCGCCCTTGAATAGAGTGCGGCGCTCGCCCGTGGACAGGCGCTGAGCGTCGATATGGGCGCCGTCGTACGATTCAGGGCTGTCGATGCCGCCCACCGTGAACAGGACGAGATCCTCGGATGAGATGACCTGCGGCCAGCGGTGGGTCCGTTCACCGTCTTCCTTGTTGAGGGTTGTTACGGGCGTGGGTGTGCCGCCCGCTTCCGAGACCTGCATGAGAGACCCGCTGAAGTGTTCCACAAAGATGATGCGGCCATCCTCGCCCCAGCTAGCACCGCGGTTGGAGCCCGCCGTCTGGCAGATGGTGATGGGGCGCCCGCCTTCCAGGGGGACCTTTTTCAGAGCGCCGCCGGCGAAGAAGCCGATCCAGCGGCCATCGGGCGAGAAGAACGGCGTGTCGGCCGCTTCGGTTCCCTGCAGAGGCTCGAGCTTGCCGGTATCCATCTTCTTGAGATAGATGTTCTGGTTCTGCCCATCGGTCAGGACCATGGCCATGCTGCGGCCATCTGGAGAGAGGGCCATCACTCCCATCTGACTGTCGGGCAGTCTCAGGTCCTGGGGGAACGGCACCGCCAGGTTGTAGACCTCCTGGACGTGACTCGTGGACCCTTGCCAGAGAACGACCAGGGTCACTGCGGCCACCACGGCCAGGGCCAGGCTCAGAGCCCACGGCAGGAAGCGCGGAAAGACAGAGGTCGCGGCAACGGCTGTTGTCGAAAAGGGTTCCTCGGCGCCCTCCGGTGTGGCGGCCAGTTCGTGAAGCTCAAAGCGAACCGCCGAGACATGGGGGATACGGCGCTCCGGATCCTTCGCCAGGCAGCGGCGCAGCAGGCGGCGGACGGATGCGGGTGTCGCCTGGGGCAGAGCATCCCAGTCGGGTTCGGACTTGAGGATGGAGGCCAGCGAATCGGAGACGGTCTCACCCCCGAAAGCCTTTCGGCCGCTGAGTAACTCGTAGAGGACCGCCCCAAGGGCCCAGATGTCGGCGCGCCGGTCCGCCGGCCGTCCCCGGGCCTGCTCGGGACTCATGTAGGCCGGCGTGCCCAGAATAACACCGCCCAGTGTCCCCGCCGAGGTGACGGTGGGGGACATGGAAGGGTCGGTTGTCCCCGACGCGGCGGACGATTCCAGGGCCTTGGCCAGCCCGAAATCCAGGACCTTCACCTTGCCGTCGGCGGTCAGCTTGACGTTGGCCGGTTTCAGATCCCGATGAATGACTCCCTGGTCGTGAGCGGCCTCCAGGGCCTGGGCGATACCGGCCGCCGCCGCCAACGCCTCGTCCATGGGCAAAGGCCCGCGGGTGAGTCGCTGGGCCAGGTCCTCGCCCGGCACCAGTTCCATGGCCAGGAAGTGCATGCCCCGGTCTTCGTGCAGACCGAAGATCGATGCAATGCCGGGATGGTTCAGGGAGGCCAGCAGGCGCGCCTCGCGCTGGAAGCGGCTGAGTCGATCGCCGTCGGAGAGAAAGGCCTCGGGCAGGATCTTGATGGCCACTTCCCGGTTCAGGGTGGTGTCCAGGGCCTTCCACACC
>SMYD01000123.1 GCA_004356015.1 Acidobacteriota bacterium
GGGCCGGGTCGGCACGGATCGCCTGCGCCTCAAGATTGGGCAGGAGGCGGTTCTGGATCATGACCTGACGGCCCTGCGCCGCATCTGGACGGAGGCATTGCCCACGGCCATGAGTGCCACTGGTGTGGGGGCGGGGAGCCGCTGAACCGCAACCCGCCGGCCCTGACGGGCTTCAGGCCGTCCCGGTGTCTCCGTCGACCACACGGAGAGCGTAATTGGGAAGACTGAACGCCGCTGTGTGGGCCGGGGCGTTGTAATAGCGGCAGACGGCGGCCATCTGAGCCGACGGCCGGGGGCGGGGCCGGGAAGGGTCATGAGCTTCGCGGCTGGCGTAGGACCAGCACCAGGTGCCGCTCTGATAGGTGGGGAGTTGACCCAGGTAACCCCGCACGTTGGGAAACGCCTGGCGCTGCTGGTCGAAGACGGCACTCACCAGGTCGGGTTCCCAGTGGGGTGAGCCGACCTGGGAGGTGAGGACGCCGTGGGGACGCAGGGCGGTTGCCGCATCCCGGTAGAACTCGGCCAGAAAGAGAGCCGTGGCCGGTCCCCCCGGGTCGGTGCTGTCCACGATGATCAGATCCCAGGCCGATGGCCGCTCCCGGATATAGGCGCAGCCGTCTCCGTAGACCGTTTCCACGCGCGGATCGGCCAGGGCAGGAGCCACCCAGGGGAACCACTCCTGGCAGACCTCGGTGACCCGCCGGTCCAGCTCACACTGCACCACTCGCCGGATGCTGTTGTGGCGCAGGACCTCACGCAGGCAGCCGCAATCACCCCCGCCGATGATCAGCACCGACTCCGCTGCCGCCAGGTTGCAGAGAGGGACATGCACCAGCATCTCGTGGTAGACGTACTCGTCACGCTGGGTGAACATCATGATGTCATCCAGCGTGAGAAAGCGGCCGAAGAAATGGCTGTCGTAGATGCTGATGCGCTGGTAGGGTGATTCTTCATGGTGGAGGCGGGCGCGGACCCGGATGGCCAGGCGCACGATGTCGAGATCTTCCTCGGTGTACCAGCCGTCGTGGTACCGGCCCCGGGTCTGCCCGGCGCTCAGGTAGGCGGTGGGAACGCCTGCGGGGATTCCGGCTTCAGCAGCCATGCGCGTCTTTCCCCCGCCCACGTCAGGCGTCAGAGATGAGCTCGTTGAGAGTGCCCATACGGGTGATCACCTGGATATCAGCAGATACCGGCTGCGCCGCTCCGGCCAGCTCTTCAGGCAAGCCCCGCAGGATTTCCTGGACCCTGCTTTCCCGGGCCCCCAGCTGTTGTTCCAGATGGCGGAACCCCAGGCGCGGGTCCAGACCGCCGCAGGTGTAGATATCCACCGAGACGTAGCTGTATTCGGGCCAGGTGTGGACCGAGAGATGGCTTTCGGAGATGACAACCGTGCCGCTGACACCCTGCGGTGTGAACCGGTGAAAGGTTGCGCCCATCACCGTGGCCCCGATGACCTCGGCTGTTTCCAGCATGACCCGGCGGATTCCCTCCAGATCGTCCAGAAGCGCATCCTGGCAGCGATAAAACTCGACGATGAGGTGACGACCAATGGTCTTCATGGCTCTGTCCCCAGCATGGCTGAAGCGATATTACGCTTTCAGGTTGATGCCCTGGCGGCGCTGCCTGCGCGCCGTCACCACCTTCTCATTATTGACGCAGGAAGACGCGAAAAAATAGACCGTGCGCGCGTTCTTGTCAACGGGATGTACGGAATGGGTGCATTGAGAGGCGGTCCCTCCGGGCCGCGGTATTGCGGTGGTGGAGGATGGTGCTGCTCACCCGGCCGGGGTGGTCGGCGTGCCACCTGCGCCTCGGCCCCTCATTGCGGGGCTGCCGATGTCTTGCTGTGCTCCCCGGGTTTGCTGTATAAGGGGGTATCAGCGCCCGTAGCTCAATGGTCAGAGGTGGTTCGCGCGCGTGGGCGCGTTTGATGCGTTATGGACTCCCGTGGAACGGCCTGGTTCACCGGCACCCACGTCGAACCTGGAGAGCGCCGTCGTGTCAACGTGCTCCGGGCACAGCGTCGCCCATGCGACCGGGATTTGCCCAAGAGCGCCGGTTTGTTAACCCGGAGGAGCGGGTTCGATTCCCGTCGGGCGCACCAGTTTCCCACCGCAGAGTTCCTGGCCGGTGAGCCGTACCCGGGATTTTCGGGCCATGGAATCGCGCTGGCGTGATGCCTGGGAGAAAGCCGGCTGCTTCCGTGCTCCGGACCATCCACGTGGCGAGAAGTACTTCAACTACGACAGCGGCCCGTTCCCCAGCGGCCCGTTGCACATGGGGCACGTGCGCACTTATGTGCTCGGGGACATGACGGCCCGCTATCAGCGTCTCCTGGGGAAATCGGTTCTCTATTGTACGGAATTTGATAGCTTCGGACTGCCCAGCGAGATGGCTGCCATTGCCTCTGGTACCGATCCGGGTAGCTATAACGAGCGCTGCATCGCCCTGATGACGAACCAGCTCCGGTTGCTGGGCATCAGCTACGACTGGGAGCGCGTATCTACCACATCCGATCCGGCATACTACCGCTGGACCCAGTGGCTGTTCCTGAAGCTCCTGGGTCTGGGTCTCGTGGAGAGGCGTCAGGCCGATCTGAACTGGTGTGACACATGCCGGACGACTCTGGCACGCATCCAGTGCGAGGGAGGGCGTTGCTGGCGGTGCCACAAGCCCACCGGTACGCGATCCATGCTGCAGTGGTTCGTCAAGCTCTCCGTCTACTCCCACCATCTCCGCGAGGGCCTCGATGAGCTCGAGGCCTGGAGCACCATGTCAAAAAAGTTGCTCACCTCGTTCATCGGCAAGGGGCTGCCGCCCACGGAATCCGGCCGCTCCCAGGTTCACGACTGGCTGGTCTCGCGCCAGCGCAGCTGGGGCACGCCCATCCCCCTGGTGTACTGCAGCGCCTGCGGTTGGGTGCCGGTGCCGGAGGACGAATTGCCCGTGCGCCTTCCTGACGGACTCGACTGGTCCCAGGGGGCCGGCTCACTGGCCTCATGTGCCGAATTCATCGAGACAATCTGCCCGGTGTGCGGCGCACCGGCTCGCCGCGAGACCGACACCCTCGACTGCTACTTCGACGACATCTGGTGCTTCATGGCCTGCCTGGTCCCCATGGAGCGGTTCTCTTTCACACGCGCCGATCTTGCGTCCTGGATGCCCATGGATCGATTCCACAGTGGCCTGGATACTTTTTTCTATCTGCACCTGCACCGCTTTTTAGGCGCGGTGCTCTGCGAGGAGGGGATCCTGGGCAGTCGCGAGCCGATCCGCAGCTATCTGGGGCACGAGATGGTCGTCCTCAACGGGCGCAAGATGAGCAAGCACCTGGGCAACACCATCTCCCTCAGGGCGATACTGCGGAAGTATGGAGCGGATACCCTGCGCGTCGGCATCCTGTGGGCGGCCAGCCCCCAGCGGCGCATTGCGTGGGATCGGGAGCTTCCCGAGCGGGCCAACGCATTTCTCGACGGCGTGTGGGATCTGTATCGACGCTGCGCGGAACCGGTCGCCGGGCCGGCCGGCATCAACCCGGGTGCGCCGGAGAGGACAGGTGAGCCGGCTGCGGGCACGCAGGCACCCTCGCGCGCAGTGCGCGCGCTCCGTGGGGCAGCCACGGGGGTCGTGGCGCGGGTCGGCCAATACATCGACGATTACAGGCCCAACGCCGCCATCCAGGAGCTTTTCCTGCTGTTTCGCCGCATCGACCGGTTCGTGACGCCTCGCATCGAGAGCCGGCGGCTCAGCGATGTGGATGCCGGCGAACTTCGCGCGGTGCTTATGGATTCCATTGTCGCGCTGTGTCCCTTTGCACCGCACCTGGCCGAGGAGATCTGGTGCCTGCTGGGCCGGGAGCCGTTCGTCTGTATGGCTTCGTGGCCGGTCGGCCACAACCGGTGACAGGCTTGCGGGTGCCACCGGGTGGTACACTTCTCTCATGACCAGGCCCGCCAAGTCCCCAGGCGATGGCTTCCATGATGAATGCGGCGTTTTTGGCATTTTTGATCATGGGGAGGCCGCCAATATGGCTTACCTGGGTCTCCACGCCCTGCAGCACCGAGGCCAGGAGTCGGCGGGAATTGTTGCAGCCAACACCCGAGGCATGACCCAGGAACGGGACATGGGGCTGGTGGCCGATATCTTCACCGAGGATCGGCTCGCGCGGCTCAAAGGCAGGCATGCCATCGGGCATACCCGTTACTCCACCGCCGGCTCCAGCCAACTGATCAACGCCCAGCCGTTTCTCATCGATTGTCATCGCGGCAAGATGGCCGTAGCCCACAACGGCAACCTGCTCAATGCCGCCGCCTTGCGGCTCGAATTGGAGCGGCAGGGGTCCATCTTCTCCACCTCGTCAGATTCCGAGGTCATACTCCACCTGGTTGCCCGCTCGTCGGCACGCACCCTGGAAGGAGCGCTCGTTGACGCTCTCTCCCGGGTGGAAGGTGCCTACTCGCTGGTCTTTCTCATGCGCGATCGGCTCATCGCTGTGCGGGATCCCCATGGCTTCAGGCCCCTGTCTCTGGGCAAGCTGGATGGCGCCATGGTGGTGGCGTCCGAGACCTGTGCTTTCGATCTCATCGGTGCGCGTTTTGTGAGAGATGTGGCGCCCGGTGAATTTCTGATCATCGACTCCTCCGGTCTGCGTTCCGAACAGCCATTCCCGCCGCAGCCCACGCGCCAGTGCATCTTCGAACATGTTTACTTCTCCAGGCCGGATTCCATGGTCTTCGGGCGTTCGGTCAACCAGGTCCGGCGCAAGATGGGGGTCGCCCTTGCGCGGGAACATCCTGTCCCCGCCGATATTGTGGTGCCTGTTCCCGATTCTGGCCTGGTGGCAGCGCTGGGTTTTGCGGGTGAGTCGGGAATCCCGTTCGAGTTCGGGCTGGTTCGCAATCACTATGTGGGCCGTACCTTCATCGAACCCAAGCAGGAGATCCGGCATTTCGGCGTCAAGCTCAAGCTGAACGCCGTGGCTGCGCTTATCAAAGGGAAGAGGGTCATCCTGGTGGATGATTCCATCGTGCGGGGGACGACCAGCCGCAAGATCGTCACCATGGTGCGCGATCTCGGCGCTCGCGAAGTGCATATGCGTATTTCCAGCCCGCCCACCACCGGTCCCTGTTATTACGGCGTGGACACGCCCAGGCGCGATGACCTCATCGCCTCCGCGCACTCGGTGGAGGAGATCCGGGCTTTTATCCGGGCCGACAGCCTGGGGTACCTGTCCCTGGAGGGCCTGCGGAAGGCGGTGGACGACGGAGACACCTTTTGCGCTGCCTGCTTCGATGACAACTATCCCATAGCGGTGAATCAGCGCGCCGGCACCCAGGCCAATCTGTTCGACATCCCGCGCTGAGAAACCTCAGGCCCGGTGCCGGGACTCCAGACGTGCCATGAGGCCGCCTGTCAGGATGATGACGAGAGGCGCAACCTGCAGCAGGAGCCTGTCCAGGGCCACTCCCAGATGCCAGCGGATGTCCGAGCCCGTCACCGTGAAGGCCAGGAGATCGGCAGCCAGTGGGAGAGCGATGAGGAGGGCCAGGAGGTGGGACCCCGTTGGCCTGAGACGCAGGGCGAGAGCTGTGAGCAGGGCTGCCAGGGGCAGGACACCGTAGAACGCCCAGCGGCCCGTGAAAGGTGCCGTGGCCATGGCCGCCAGTGCCTCCGGCAAGTTGTTCCTCACCCCGCTGGCCAGCGCCTGCGGCGCCAGCCGGGCCAGGTAATTCTCATCGCCACTGTAACCCACCGTTCCCACGGTGGGGACGGCGACGTGAAGGGCCACAACTGGAAGGATCAGCAACGTCAGGAGAACAGCTGCCGCGCTGCCGCGCCGCCATCCCGGTCGTGATCCCGGCCGCAGAATTGTCGCGGCAGCCACCAGCAGGGCGGCCACGAGGAAGACCACACCCTCGGGCTTCACGGCGAACGCGAGACCGGCGAACAGGGCCCCCGCGAGCCAGGCCGGAGAGGCCTTTCCCCCGGCGGCGCCGGTGCCGGGAACCAGGCAGAGAGCCAGTGCCGCGGCCAGAGCCGCCAGCGGCAGATCCGCGAACCCTGTATGGATCGGCCCTCCCTGGATGCGAGTGGCCAGGTGCAACGGTGGCAGCGCGGCCAGCAGGGCCGTCAGGAGCGCGGCCGGACCGGAGCCCAGTCGCTGGCGCAGGGCACCGTGCACGGTCAGCACCAGGCCGAGGAAGAAGACGGGGAAGAGTCCCTTGACTGCGCGCTCCTGGGAAAAACCGCCGGCCAGCCGCGCCAGTTGCGCCTCCAGGGCCGGGAGGGCAAGAGGATAGCGGCGGTGCAGGTGGGGGCGATCCAGATCCTGAAACGATGGCCCGTTGATCCCGCCCTCGTGGAGAAGAATTTTCGCCTTGTAGGCCCACTGGAAGCGCTCGTCCCAGTGATGCATGGGTTCGCCCATGGCCCTCATCATGCCGGCGGCAAAGAGAATGGCGATGAGTCCGGCGACCAGGTACGGGACGAGTCGAGAGGCCCCGGGCTGGCCCCTGGAGGGACGGCTCTCGCCACGCCTGAACCAGCGGCGGGCCGGCCACAGGGCCGCCAGACCTCCCAGGGTCATGGACAGGGTCAACCACCAGGAGGCGGTGGCGCCGGCGAAAGCGGCCATGAATCCCACCATTCCCATTCCGCCGAGGCCGGACAGGAGAGCGAGTCCGGTGCGCCCTGTCCCGTGGACCGTGAGGAGAAGCCCGGGGGCGATGAGGAGCAGGAGCCACCCGCCCCAACCGAGTGCGGCGGCCGTGGTCAGGAGGAGAGCCATCACGCCGCGGCCAGATGGCCTTTCCGGGGGCAGGACGGGCGAATGGTTCACATCCTCAGGCACGGGTTTCAACTCAGGCCAGGTCAGAAGGTGTCCATCCCGGAGCAGGAAGCCGGCCTCAGGAAGGGGCGGGCCGCCGGCGCGGTCCCGCAGGGCACGTGAGGAGATCACATGCACGGCCCGGGGATAGAGGTAGTACGCCGTCAGCCAGTCGGGGTCGGCCAGTTCATCGGCGACCATCAGAATCGATGCACTCTCGGGAGTTGCCGCCAGGACTCCGGGGAGCCATGGAGAAGTGGGGCCGGCCACCTGTCGCAGTTGCTGCTGCGGCGCAGCGGCAAGGCGGGCGAAGGCCCAGCGGCCGTAAGCCTGCAGGTCATGAACGAGAGCACCTGCAGCCAGGATCGTGATCACCAGCAGCAGCATGCGCCGTGCATGGAGGGCAAGCTGTTGGCGCTGGAACAGTGTCATGGCTGTTGACCTGCCCGGCGCAGGCCTGCCACGGCGGGGGCGTACCCGGGCTGGAGGCGCAGGGCCTGTCCATAGGCGGTCGCCGCGTCACCTCGGAGTCCCTGCGCGAGAAGGACATCGCCCAGAGCGGTGGCGCTGTCCAGGCGATCAGGATCGATGTTCAAGGCGCGACGGAACATGGTTGCCGCCTTGTCCATCTCGCCCACCCGGCGGTAAAGAACGCCCAGGACATGGTGGGGGCGGGAACGTCCCGGATCCAGGCTGATGACGGTGGTGAAGGCGGCAATGGCGCGGCGGTCCTCACCCAGTCGAGCCAGGGCCTTGCCCATCTCAGCGTAGGGCTGGGGGCGGGCCGGGGCCTCCCTGGTCGCCTGCTCGAACTGGGCCAGCGCCTGTCTGAGCATGGGCTCTGCGTCCTGGCTTTCGTCGGCATAGCGGGCGAACGCCAATCCCAGGTTGTAATGGCCCTCCACCGCCGATTCAGCCCGGCGGGGGAGGCCCGCCACCGCTGCCAGGCGATAGGCCCAGCTCTCGGGGTGGGCGTGCACGGGCAGGTGGACGCCTGCCGTGAAGGTCATCAGGATCAGCAGCCGGAGCAGGAGGGCGCGCCGCAGGCCGGGCCGGCGGAGGTGGCGCGCCAGGTCCGCCAGAGCGTACCCCGCAAGGGGGTAAAGGGCCGGCATCATGGCCAGGCGATAGCGGGAGAAGACGAAGAAGAGAACGACGCTGCCTGCATAGACCGCCACGAACAGCAGCAGCCCTCGTGGCCAGCCGCCGCGTCCCGACAGAAGGATGGCGCCCAGGAGCGCCAGGGGTACCACCAGTCCGTAGCCGGGTAAGGGCAGGCGCAGCACCGGGGCGTCGCTCCTGTACATGCCGTAGTCCAGGTTGTCGGGAACTTCAAACGCGTTCCAGTAGGTTGTGAACTTCTTCCAGGTCAGGCTCAACCAGTCGCCCGGATGAGTCTGCATCCAGGTCCATGACTGCGTGTACCAGTAGCGTGAGATCTCTGTGGGGCGCATGGAGCGACCGGTGCGTCTCCGGGCCTCGGCGGTGAATCCTTTTTCTTCGAACTTGGGGTTGGCGCCCACGAACGGCAGGGTGGCATAACGGCCGGTGGTGTTGACAGGGTTGTTGCCCAGGTAGAAGTTCTGCCCGCCCTGAGCGGTTGTCATGACCCACTCGCCGCCGACCACCCGGTTGCGCAGGGCGGTGGGAAACAGGATCAGACTTGCCCCCAGGGCCAAGGCGAGGGCGTCGGCAAGGTTCAGCCTGCGCGCAATAGAGAGGTGGCGTCCCGGTGGTGGCGATTCGCTTTTCATGAAGGGGATCGCAAGGCGCCAGATGATGAGCACCGGCAGGACCAGCAGAAGGTTGCCGCGGACCAGGCAGCCCAGTCCCAATGTGATGCCGGTGCACAGCCACCCGAGACGGCGCCAGCCGGGGACGGTGAGAGCGCAGGCCATGCACCAGAGGGCCAGAGCCACCAGCGCCGCACCCAGCCAGGTCTTGAGGATCAGGCCCTCGAAGTAGATGGCGGGCAGGTACGCGGCTGCCAGCAGGCCGGCGGCGGGAGCGGCGGCCCTGCCAAGTCCCCGTCGAGTGGCGTCGTAGACCAGGAGGGGGACCAGGGCACCGAGAGCGAGTTGCACGAGGGTGACCGTGACCCTGTGATCGCCCACGAGGGTGTAGAGGAGACCCAGGAAGTAGGGATAGAGCGGGTCCTGGTAGAAGACTCTCTGGCCCAGCCAATCACCGGCGGCGATGCGCAGGGCCCACTCATGGTAGGCGAGCGGGTCGAGCCCCAGGTAGAGGAAGAGAGGGGATCTGCGGATGGTGGAAAGGTGGACCAGACGCAGACCGAGACCGCCGAGAAAGAGCCCCAGAAGCCAGCGTCGATCCTGCCTGGTCATGCCGGTCGCCCCTTCCTGCAGCAAGGCGCCGCCAGTGGGCACGGCCGACCGGGAAGAGGCGGAAGCACGGTCCTCTGGGGCCTTTGCCCGCTTCGCCACGCCGGCAGTCTAGCACCAGAGGGCAGGTTGTCTGATAATGTTGCCCTGTGCCACGAGGAAGATCACGGCTCAGGCGCATACTCTTCGCCGCTACCGCGGTCCTTCTCGGCCTGGTAGCCGTGGAGGGTGGCTTGCGCCTTGCCGGATATGGACCCCTGCCGACCCGTCCGGCCACCGGCAACAGCGAGATCCTCTACCAGTACACCAAGTTCCGTCCTTCAAC
>SMYD01000124.1 GCA_004356015.1 Acidobacteriota bacterium
GCCAGCTCGAGATGCACGCCGTTCCAGGGCCGCCAGCGACGCTGCCGGCAGCGTCACAACGAAGCGCGCCCCCGTCTCACCGAACAGGAGGGCATCCAGGCGGCCGGCCGGGACCGCCAGCGTCAGGTCCAGACCAAGACGGCCACCCGGGCCGAAGACGATCTCTGCCAGGGCCACCGCCAGCCCCCCCTCGGACAGATCATGCGCCGACCGCAGCTCCCCGGCCTGCACCGCCCCGCGTACCACCCGGGACACGGCTTTCTCCAGATCCAGATCGACAGATGGCGGCCGCCCACGTTCCTGCCCATGGATATGAGCCAGATACTCGCTGGCACCCAGACTGCCGCCCGTCCCGCCCAGCAGGATCACCCGGTCCTCCGCGGCGGCAACCCAGGGCCCGACATGCTGCCTGACATTCTCCAGCAGCCCGACCATGCCGACCGTGGGTGTGGGCGCCACGGCCTGCGCCCCGGTTTCGTTGTAGAACGACACATTCCCGGAAACCACCGGCGTCTCGAACGCGCGACAAGCGGCACCCAGGCCGGCCACAGCCTGGGCAAATTGCCACATGATCTCGGGGCGCTCCGGGCTGCCGAAGTTGAGACAATCGGTGATCGCCAGGGGCTCGGCCCCGACGCACGAGACGTTGCGCACTGCCTCCGCGACGGCCATGGCGGCGCCTTCGTACGGGTCCAGCAAGCAGGCACGGGGGTTGCAGTCGGTGGTCAGGGCGACGGCCTTCTGCGTTCCCTTGATGCGAATGATGGCGGCATCGGCACCGGGGCCCAGCACCGTGTTGGTGCGCACCGTGGTGTCGTACTGGCGCGTCACCCAGCCGCGGGAACAGAGATTCAGATCGGCCAGCATGCGCCCAAGCACCTCGCCCATGTCACCCGGTTCAGGCACCTGCTCCAGATCCAGTTCCCGGAGGGCCGCCAGGTCCGCCGGCTCACGCCGGGGACGGTCATAGACCGGCGCTTCCTCGGCCAGGGGGCGGGCCGGCATATCCACCACCATCTCTCCCTTATGGCTCACCTGGACCCGCCCACTGTCGGTGACCTTGCCGACCACCTCGGCATCCAGCCCCCACTTGGCGAAGATGCGGGCGATCTCCTTCTCCCGCCCCGGGCGTGTCACCAGGAGCATGCGTTCCTGTGATTCGGAGAGCATGAGTTCGTAGGGCGTCATGCCGCTCTCCCGGCGGGGCACCTTATCCAGGTTCAGGACCACCCCTGCGCCGCCTCGTGAGGCCATCTCGAAGCTCGAACAGGTCAACCCGGCGGCTCCCATGTCCTGGATGCCCACCACAGCATCGGTCTTGAACAACTCCAGGCAGGCTTCCAGAAGAAGCTTCTCGGTGAAGGGATCGCCGACCTGAACGGTGGGCCTGCGACTTTCAGATGAGTCGTCGAACTCCTCCGAAGCCATGGTGGCACCATGGATGCCGTCCCGGCCGGTCTTGGAACCGACGTACATCACCGGATTGCCCACGCCACTGGCCTTGCCGAGAAAAATCCGATCTCCCCGGGCGATGCCGAGATTGAACGCGTTGACCAGGATGTTGCCATTGTAGGAGGGGTGAAAGGTCAATTCTCCACCCACGGTGGGCACGCCCATGCAATTTCCGTAGCCGCCGATACCGGCGACCACGCCGTTCACCAGGTAACGCATGCGAGGCGCGCCGATATCCCCGAAGCGCAGTGAGTTCAGAGAGGCCACGGGGCGAGCCCCCATGGTGAAGATGTCCCGCAGGATGCCCCCCACGCCCGTGGCGGCCCCCTGGTAGGGTTCGATGAAAGAGGGATGGTTGTGGGATTCCATCTTGAAGACAGCCACAAGGCCGTCACCCAGATCGACCACGCCGGCGTTCTCGCCCGGGCCATGAACAACACGAGGCCCCTCTGTCGGGAAAGTTCTCAGGTGCACCCGGCTGGACTTGTAGGAGCAGTGCTCCGACCACATCACGGCAAAAATACCAGCCTCTGTGGCATTGGGCTCTCGGCCCAGAATCTCCCGCGCCCGCTGCGCCTCTTCAGGCGGCAACCCGAAATCTTGGCTCATCAACCCCTCCGGCCCCTGTGGACCGGTGATTTTAGCCACGCGCCCACGGGAGAGTCAAAGTCTTGGCCAGGGCGAAAAAGTATGAACGCTTCGCGCAACCGGCCCGTATATAAAGATGACAGCGAAACCGATTTCGAGCGCCGGAATTGGAGCCCGGGAACCGACCATGCATTCGGTAACCTCCCCCCCAGGAATGACCCTGGCTCCTGTTCCGGCGTCATTTTTTCGTGAGAATCAGGCGCCGTGACCTGAAAAGAGTTGCCACAGGCCTCGACCCCAGATGAGCGCCCCAAGTCCCAGGATGGCCCAGAGAGACGGCAAGCGGAGCAGACTGGTCATCGGCAACCGAGTCGCACCCGACATGTCCGGCAGGCAGAAGCGATGGGGGCGCCGCCCCGCCAGGCCACGCAGGCCCATGGCCACCAGGGCCGCCAGGATGAGTCCCAGCAGGCTCAGGCCGACCGCCGCACCCGCCAGGATCAGATCCGGAGAGACGGCCTCGTTGAGCCCGGTGCCTGATTTCGCCATGGTCCTCGCGACTCCAAGACGCAGACTTTCCAGATCCAGAGTTTCGCCCTTGTCTCCCCCACCACCCATGAAGGCCAGCGTCAGCGCCAGGCCGTTGTTGACGGCATGGGCCACCATGGAACTGCGGACCGAACCGGTGCCGGCCGCCATATAGCCGTACACCACACCCAGGACCATGGTTGGCACCAGGCGCACCGGATCCATATGGAACAGGCCGAACAACAGGGCGCTGCCCCAGACGGCCACATGGGGACCCAAGGGCGCCAGGGAACGCAGCACAAAGCCGCGGAAGAGAATCTCCTCGCAGATGGGGGCTGCCACGGCCCCGGCCGCCAGGGCCATGAGAAACTGCCCGCCGGTCTCCAGGGGGAGGATCGGGCCGACATAGGATCCGCCGGCCAGGAAGACCAGCAAGAGGACGGGAAAGGTGAGGGCCAGGGCCATGGCAAAGGCCAGGAGGCCCATGGCCACCGCCGCCAGAGGCGGGAGCGGGCGCCCGGGGGCCAGAAGGAGGGTGGGGACGGGTGCCAGGCCCAGCCTGCGGCAGAAGAGCCAGGTCGGGAGCAGCAACAGGCCGAATTCGGTGAAAACCAGGCCCGGGTAGACCGCCGCCATCTGCACCAGCAATCCCACCGTGAGGAGCAGGCCCAGTATCAAAAGGACCAGGTTGAGGCCATGGCGGGGGGTGAGGAGGCAGTGGCGGGGGGTGAGCGGGAGCTCACCGGGTGCCTCTTCGGGGTCGTGCATGGGGGCAACGTAACAGCTTGCTCCCTGAATTACAATATCTGCAACTAACCTAATCGTAATTCAAAAACACGTTTTTGAATATACATTTCTCTTGCATTTCAATAGAGACTAAGTATATTCCACCCATGCTCCAAGAGAGATATGCAGATGGCCTTTGTTTCCGGGCAGTGGCATGCCTGTCGCAACGGCCCGGAGGTGAATGGTGATACATCGTCAGCAAAAGGGCTACTCGCTGGTCGAACTGCTCCTGGTTCTTGCCATCATGGGGATCTTCCTCGCCATCTCCATACCGGCTCTCGCCCAGTCCATGCGGCGCTACTCGGCTCGGGCCGGGGTGAATGAGTTTGTCTCGCACATGCGCCTGGCCCGGCACCTGGCCATCGCGCGCCACCAGCCGGTCGATATGACGGTGGGCGCGGAGGACTACTCGCTGCCGAACTGGAGTGACGGGGACATCGGCACCGCCGGACTCCGTGAATTCAGTCTCCCCCGGGCCTGCACCATCGTCAGCGGCACCGGCACCATCACCTTCCGGACCGATGGCACCATCTCCACCGGCGCCACCACCATGCGCCTGGAGATCGCCCTGGATGGGGAGATCACCGCCCGCTATGACATCGCCATCTCCACCGCCGGCCAGATCACGACCACATATACGCAGGTGACCTCATGATGCACCGCCCGCGCCGCCCCGCCTCCAGCTCCGGCTTCAGTCTCGTGGAGGTCATGCTGGCCCTGGGCCTGCTCGCCTTCGTTCTCGTCTCCATCACCTCTCTCTTCATCCTGGGAGGCAAGCGCATCGCCCAGGGCCGGGAACGGACAGAGGCCCTGACAGTGGGGATGCACGTCATGGAGAGCCTGGATCAGGTGACCTTCCGCGGTCTCTACAGCAATTTCACCGCCGCCGCCGACCCCGGCGCTGCCACCGGGCCGGTGGTCATCGACACCCGCACCAGCACCCTGGCCCAGAGCCTGTCCTGGCAGGCCATCATGGACGGCAAGCTGGAAGGCGCCTACGTGATCGTGACCATCGCCCGCATCGCCGGCACCGACTTTCGCACGGCCCGCGCCCTGCGGGTGACCACCACCATTTTCTGGAACGACCTCAACCGGACCCGCAATCTCAGCCTGGAGACGGTCCGATTCTAGCCCCGCCGGCAGACAGGGAGGACACAATGCAGCATCCCATGGACAAGCGCTGCCGCCACAACCCCCAGGGTCGGGGAAGCCGGGGATTCAGCCTGGTCGAGGTGACCATGGCCTTCGCCATCTTCCTGGTGGCCTCCCTGGCCGCCTATGGCCTCTTCGTCATGGGCACGCGGTCTTTCAAGAAGGCCGAGAACGCCACCACCCTGCAGCAGACAACCCGCGCGGGCTTCGACCGCATGATCCGCGAGTTGCGCCTGGCCGGCTTCAATCACAACGCCGATGGCTCTTCCGCTCGCCCCGATGAACAGATCGAAGGCGCCTGGGACACGGCCGTCACTTTCCGGGCCGACTTCGATGTCGATGATCCGGTGGCCAGCACCATTCCCGAGGTGGCCCTGACCGGTACGTTCAACGTCGTCACCATAGGCAACGATGAGATCGTGACCTACGCCCTGGGCAAGGCAAACCTGTCGGGGGCCTCGGTGATGAGCTTCGTGGCCGACGTGGTCGAGACCGCCAGGGACGGCGACGAGGAGACCGTGGCCCTCCCCGGCGTGATCCTGGTGCAGGACGACCCACCCTACAACCTTTACCGGGTTTCCCTGCGCAACGTCAGCGACATGGGCGGCTTCGACGGCACCTTCGACGGCCTGGCCGAGTTCACCATCGAGACCATCGCCGAAAGCATCATGTCGCTGCATATCCGCTACTACGATTCCAATGGCAACCTGCTCAACCCCGACACGCCGGCCGATGCCAGCGACGATATCGGCGGCTCCGACGCCAACCGGGGCGACCGCACCGCCATCGCGCGGGTCGAGGTGGAACTGGAAGGCGTGGCCCCCAACCCCGACATGCTCTGGACCGATCCCACCGACGCCAACCCTGCCACCCAGAACCGGCGCAAGTTCAACCTGGAGGGGAGCGCCACTCCCCGCAACCTGGGGCGCAAGGGGATCCAGGACCTGGATCTGGTGCCCCCGTCCACGCCCACGGGACTCTCGGCCTGCGTCGGCCACTGCGGCGGTGTCCTCCTCACCTGGAACGACAACCCGCCGGCCGAGCTGGTCACCGAATACCGGGTGGCCTTCGGCACCAGCAGCGGCAACCTGACCCAGGTGCGCACCAGCGCCATGAATTCCCTCATTGTGGATGGGCTCAACCCCACCGGCACCTATTACTTCGCCGTTGCGGCCGCCGACAGCGGCGGCAACAGCAGTGATATGTCCGCCGAGATCAACGCCACCAATCTCAACGACACGGTGCCCGGGGTCGTCACCGGCTTTGCCGTGACGCCGTCCACGGCCCAGCCCGGCATCATCGTGACCTGGGACGCCCTGCCCGCCAACGACGCCACCGTCACCGGCGCGTCGGGCGCCGGTGGCTGCGATTTCGACAAGCCGGTGAACCGCGACCTGGGCGGCTATGTTCTTTTCCGCGAGAGCGGCAGCGACCCGGACACCACCTTCCCCGGCGACGACGTGATGCAGGATCCCGCGACGCTCACCGAGGCCGCCATCCAGTATCTGGACTTTGAGGTGGCGGCTTGCCAGGACTACACCTATGATATTCGCGCCGTGGATGCCTGCTCGGTCCTCGGCGCCGACCAGGCCACGCCCCTCACCGCCACCTA
>SMYD01000125.1 GCA_004356015.1 Acidobacteriota bacterium
AGCCTGGATGGGGTCTGGTCCTTCCTGGATCAATCCCTCAACGGCGTCCTCTTCCTGCTGCTGGGCTTGGAGGTCGTCGCCACCCTCAGCCCAAGGCCGGCCCACCTTCTGGCCGCCGGCCTTCTGCTGGTCCTGGTGCTGGGTGCACGCCTCGTCTCCGTGGCCGTTCCCATCGGGATCCTCCACACGCGAATGCGATTCGATCCCGGCCTCATCAAGATTCTCACCTGGGGCGGGCTCAAGGGAGGCATCTCGGTCGCCCTGGCTCTCTCCCTGCCGCCCTTCCCGGGACGCGCCGCCGTGGTCACGGCCACCTCCATCATCGTGGCCTTCTCGGTGGTGATTCAGGGACTGACCATCGGCCCCCTGATCCACCGGCAGATGGAGCGAAACAGAACCGCGGCAAAGACCGCCGGCTCATCCTGAGGTTCCGGGATCAGGGATAGCGTACCTGTCAGGCCCGGCCTTTCACCTCTTCCAGGATCTCCAGGACCTCGTCGATGTCGGCGTCGGTGTGATCGGCGTTGACCTGGAAGCGGATCTCCTCGTCACCCCTGGGCACCACCGGATAGGCCAATCCCGTGGCCAGCACACCCCGCCTCTTCAGGTGGTGAACGAGAGCTTTGGTGCGACTGGTGTCGCGCACCATGAGAGGGACCACCGGATGTTCGCCGGCCAGGGTCTCGTAGCCGGCCTTCACCAGGCCCTGGCGAAAGCGTCTGGTCCTGCCCTGCAGGCTCTCAACAAGGGCAACACCCTCCGTGCTGTCGAGGATCTCCAGGGAACGCAGCGCGGCGGCAGCTTCGGCCGGGGTGATGGGGTTGGAATAGATGTACATGGGGGCCGTTTCCCGCAGGTAATCCACAAGGACCCTGCTCCCCACCACATAGCCGCCGTTGACGCCCAGAGCCTTCCCCAATGTGGCCACCAGGATATCCACACCCCGGGCGCCGGTGATCTCCTCCGTGCCACGGCCGGTAACCCCGAAGGCGCCCACGCCATGAGAATCGTCCACCACCAGAACCACATTCTCGGGGAACTGCCCGTCGAACTCGCGACAGATTCCTGAGATCACATCCAGAGGCGCATGGTCGCCACGCATGCTGAAAACGCCGTCGGTCACCACAATAACTCGCCGGTAGTGACCGGCGGCATCTCGGAGGATCCCTTTCAAAGCATCCATGTCCAGGTGCTTGTACACCTTCTTGGCGGCCGGACGGGACAGGCGCATGGCGTTGATGATGCAGTTGTGGTTGAGCTCGTCGCTGACCACCAGGGTTTCAGGGCTGGTAAGGGGCACGAGAACACCCAGGGTGGCGATGTAGGCGGAAGAGAAGATCATGCCACTTTCCCGGCCGTGGAACGCCGCCAGCCGCGCTTCCAGATCGACATGGGAGATATAGGTGCCGCTGATGAAGCGGACGGCTCCAGGACCGACCCCGAAGCGCCGAACCGCCTTCTCCTCGGCCTCGCGAACCTCGGGGTGCAGACTCAACCCTAAATAGGCGTTGGAGTTCATCTTGATGAACAACTTGTCACCCTCCGCCGCCAATCGATATCTCGGACCTGCGCCACCGGCGGCCGGGATGACATGGGTGATGACATCCTCCGGGCCCTTGCGGGCACCTTTTTTGTCCATGGCAGCCACTTCCGCACCGAGGACCTCCTGGAGACGATTCATGGGCATGTTGCATCCTCCGGCTTGAACTTCTTCGCCAGCGCGTCAAGCATCTCTTTGCTGGTCCGCGCCAGATCATATTCAGGGCGCCAGCCCCACTCGTCCCGGGCGGCACGATCGTCCACTGAGAGAGGCCAGCTATCGGCGATGGCCTGGCGCACAGGGTCAACTTCGTAGTGGATTTCAAATCCGGGCCTGAGCACCGAGATGGCGGCGGCCAGGTCGTGAGGATTGAAGTTCATCGCGGTGAGGTTGAACGCATTACGATGAATCAACTTGCTCGCATCCGCTTCCATGAGTTCGATTGTGGCGCGGATGGCGTCGGGCATGAACATCATGTCCATGTTGGAATCAGGACGCAGGAAGCAGGTGTAACGGCTGTGGCGGGTGGCTCCAAAGAACATCTCCACCGCGTAATCCGTGGTGCCGCCTCCCGGCGGGGCCACGTGGGAAATGAGACCGGGAAAGCGCAACCCGCGGGTCTCCACCTGGAAGCGATGATGATAATAATCACAGAGCAGTTCAGCAGCGACCTTGGTGACGCCGTACATGGTGTTAGGACGCTGAATGGTATCCTGGGGCGTGGCGTCGCGGGGAGTACCCGGGCCAAAAGCGCCGATGGAACTGGGGTGAAACACAGCGCAACGGTTCTCCCGGGCAACTTCCAGGACCCGGTAGAGCCCGCCCATGTTCACATTCCAGGCCACCTGAGGCTTTTCCTCGGCCACCGCCGAGAGCAATGCCGCCAGATGGTAGATGGTATCCACCCCGTGGCGCCGCACCACTTCCTGAAGCTGCCGTCCGTTGGTGACATCCACATACTCGAAGGCACCGTTCCGGCCGCTCCCCCGGGGATGCATGCGCACATCGCTGGCGATGACCCGGTCGACGCCATAGCGCGTGGAGAGGGCACTCACCAGCTCCGAACCGATCTGCCCCAGCGCACCTGTCACCAGGACCATGGGGGTGGAAGAAGTCACGTCCGCGATGGTAGCCGGGGGCGTGGCAGGCGGCAAGTTATAGGCTAATATGCCCCCGTGATCGGTCTCCTGGCTGCGCTTCTCTTCTGCTTCGCCGCCATCTTCGTGAGCGGCGGCTTCCTCACCACCCTGGGTGATCGCATCAGCGAGAACTCCAGCCTGGGGCACCATGTCATGGGGATGTTCTTCCTGGCGGCGGTCACGTCCCTGCCCGAACTGTCGGCCGGCCTGGCTGCCGCCGGCATCAGCCGCCTGCCCGATATCGCTGTCGGCGAGATCCTGGGTTCCTGTGTCTTCAACCTGACCATCCTGGGCGTGGCCGATCTCCTGTCCCGCCGTCCGGTCATCGCCGCCCGCGGCCGCGCACCCTTTCTCAACGGTGTCACGGGGTTCGTTCTCCTGGTCATCGCGGCTCTGGCCCTGCGCACTCCCGGGCCCGCTGCCCTGGTGTCATGGCTGGCAGGCGGTGCCATCGCCGCGGTCTACATGGCGGGCCTGGTTGGCGTCCGGCGCCTGGAGAACAAGACCCAGACCCAGCCGAGGACCGCAACTCCCGGCACCTCTCTCACCAAGCTCTGGCTGCAGTTCGCCGCCGCCTCTCTGCTGGTCATCGGGCCGGGCCTGTGGCTGCCTTCCCTGGCCGCCACACTGTCCCGCGAGGCCGGCATCTCGGAGAGCCTGGTGGGTACCTTTCTGGTGGGCGCGTTCACCTCGGCTCCGGAGATGATCGTCACCTGGCACTGCCTGCGCCGCGGCTGGACCGTCATGGCCCTGGGCAACCTCATGGGCAGCAACCTTTTCAACATCCTCATTCTCGTGCCCATGGACGCGGTCTACACCGGCGGCAGCCTCTATCGCGCCGCCGGAGGCGAGCATTTGTTCACCGTCCTGGCCGCCATGGCCATGACCGCAATGGTGATCCTGGCTGGTGTCTGGCGCCGCCGCGCAGTGCACACACCCAGGTTTCGCGCCGAAGGTGTGCTGCTTCTGGTCGCGTATGCCGCCGTTTTCTTTTTTCTCGTGAGTCGCTGATGCAGGACCCGGCAACACCCTGGTTGCTGGATCCCTCTGTCATCTTCCTGAACCACGGCTCATTCGGTGCCTGCCCCCGCCCGGTGCTGGCGGCTCAGGAGCGCTGGCGCCAGCGTCTGGAGCGAGAGCCGGTCCGCTTCATGGCCACCGAACTGGAAGTCGTCATGGATGCGGCCCGCGCCCAGGTGGCTGGCTTCCTGGGGAGCCGCCCGGAGGACCTGGCCTTCGTGGGCAATACAACCACAGGCGTCAATACCGTCCTCCGATCCCTCCCCTTCGGCCCCGGGGATGAACTGCTCATCTCCAACCACGAATACAACGCCTGCGCCAATGCGGCCCGCTTCATTGCTGAAGCCACAGGCGCCACCGTGCGCACGGTGGAGATTCCGTTCCCTCTCGCCGGCCCCGATGAGATCAGCCAGCGGATTCTTGCGGCGGCAGGCCCCCGCACCCGCCTCGCCCTTCTGGATCACATCACCAGCCAGACCGCCCTCATTCTGCCTCTGGAAGACCTGGTCTCCGAGCTGAACGAGCTCGGCATCGACACGTTGGTGGACGGAGCCCATGCCCCGGGCATGCTTGCCCTGAACCTGGATCACCTGGGCGCCGCCTATTACACCGGCAACCTGCACAAGTGGGTCTGCGCCCCCAAGGGTGCGGCTTTCCTTCATGTGCGCCGCGATCGCCAGGAGTCCATCAGGCCGCTGGTCATCAGTCACGGGGCCAATTCCCCGCGGACCGATCGCTCCCGTTTCCGCATCGAGTTCGACTGGATGGGCACCTTCGATCCGACACCCTTTCTGGCGGTGCCGGCTGCCCTCCGCTTCATGGAATCGCTGCATCCCGACGGCTGGGCAGGCGTCATGGCCGTCAATCACCACCTGGCCCTCGCGGCTCGCAAACTGCTCTGCGCGGCTCTCAGGATTCCGCTCCCGGCACCGGACAGCATGGTGGGCTGCCTTGCGTCCATCCCCCTGCCTGACGGCCGGGCAGAACCATCGCCTTCACCTCTATACCAGGATCCCCTGCAGGTGCGCATCCTGGAGGAGAGTGGCATCCAGGTGCCCATCATGCCCTGGCCGGCGCCACCCCGCAGGTTGCTGCGCGTCTCGGCCCAGGTCTACAACACGCTGGAGGATTACGAAAAACTGTCCCAGGTCGTGGTCCGCCTCCTGGATGAAGAACAGGCGGCGTGAGAGACCGTCTCTCGTCTCTGGCCGCCATTCTTGTTTCTCTTTTTGCGGCGGCCGCTCTTACAGGGCCACCCAGTATGGCGCACTCCCTGGGCTATACCCGCGCCGCCGTGGTATTTCATGCCGACGGCAGCTACGAGATGGACCTCTATTACGAGATAGGAAACCTCCTCTTCGGCCCGGATCACGGCGGCCTCGATTCCACCGAGCTCTACCACCGGCTCTCGGATCGGGCCGCGACCGGTGACGGCCTGCAGGACGAGTTGCGCCGGCGAATCCGGGACACCGTGGAACTGAGGTTTGACGGCCGCCCGGCGCCGTTCCAGATCTCGTTCCCTGAGCTGGATGCCGGCATCCCGCCCCGCCGAGGCGCTCTTCCCGGTTCCCATGCCCTTCTGAAAGGCCAGGTCCCGGCTCTGGCCACAACCTTCGTCATGCAACTGGACCGCGTCTACGGCGATATCCTGGGCGCCATCCGGGCCGGGCGCCAAGGCCCCATTCAACGTCGTGTCATGCCCTGGGGAGAGGCCTCCGAGCCGTATTTCTTGGGCGGGGACGGGGAAAAATCTTCACCTGCCATGATCGCCGTGCGCTATCTGCGTCTGGGTTTCACTCATATTCTTCCTCTGGGCCTGGATCACATTCTCTTCGTTCTCGGGCTCTACCTGCTCACAACCCGCCTGCGCGCCCTCCTGGTCCAGGTCACGGCGTTCACCCTGGCGCATTCGGTGACTCTGGCCCTGTCCCTGTATGGGTGGCTGTCCCTGCCGTCATCCATGGTGGAACCCCTGATCGCGCTCTCCATCGCCTATGTGGCCATCGAGAACATCATGACCTCCCGGTTGACACCGTGGCGCCCGGCCGTGGTCTTCGGCTTCGGGCTGCTCCACGGCCTGGGTTTCGCCGGCATCCTGCGGGACCTGGGGCTCCCCCGTGCCGACTACGCCACGGCCCTTGTCGGCTTCAATGTGGGCGTCGAACTCGGCCAGGTATCGGTCCTGGCCCTGGCATTCGCCCTCTCCGGCTGGTTCCGCGCGCGCTCGTGGTACCGTGTGCGCCTGGCCATCCCCGCTTCCACGGTCATCGCCATGGTGGCTCTCTACTGGACCGTTGAACGCATCTTCTTTGTCTGACCATCCAGCCGGCGTGTGTTAGCGTGCCGGCATGAGCGCGCCGACACCATCCCTGGCCGACTCTTTGCGCACCGCAGGCTTCAAGGGCGAGCTTCGCCCCCATGAGCTTCTCGCCCCCTGCACGACGTGGCAGATCGGCGGGCCGGCCGAACTCCTGGCTGTCCCGGCGAACGTGGACGACCTGGTGGTCGCCCTTGCCTGGACAGCGTCCGGCAGTATCTCCTGGCGGCTTCTGGGTAACGGGTCGAATCTTCTCATTCATGACCGGGGGGTCCGCGGGCTGGTACTGCGTGTACGCAAGGTTCTCGATGAGATCAAGGTTCATGGCCGGCGCCTGACGGCGGGAGCCGGCGCCTCGTTTCCCGCGGTGGCCAGAACCGCGGCGGCCCGGGGTCTGGCCGGACTTCAGTTCGCCGCCGGCATTCCCGGCACCGTGGGCGGCGCCGTGGTCATGAACGCGGGCTGGCACCAGTTCGAGACAGGCAACGCCATTGCGGCGGTCGATTTTCTCCAGTCCAACGGCCACCGCATCACCATGGATCATGACCAGTGCAAATTCACCTACCGCAGCAGTCTCTTTCGGCGCACGCCGGGCGTCGTTCTGGGCGCGACCTTTCAACTGGAACCGGGTGAGCCGGCCGACATCCAGGCGGAGGTGGATGAGTACACCACCGCCCGCAAGCTGAATCAGCCGGTGGACCGTCCCTCCTGCGGTTCGGTGTACCTGCAGCCACCGGGCGATTTTGCCGGACGCCTCATCGATGCCGCCGGTCTCAAGGGCCGGCGGGTGGGCGCCATGGAAGTCTCCCGCCTGCACGCCAACTTCTTCATCAACACAGGCGGCGCCACCTGCGCCGATGCCCTGGCCCTCATGGATCAGGTGGAACAGGAAGTGGCCAGGCAGTTCGGCGTCGAACTTGTCCGCGAGGTGGAGTTCTGGCAATGACCTTCCGGCGGCGGGATGCTGCCGGTTTCTCTGGTAAGATTCACAGCATGGAACGCGCCCTGCATTTCATCGCCGGTGAAATGGTGCCGTCGGTGTCCAGTTCGTTCATGGAGAACATCGAGCCGGCCACAGGCAAGCCTTACGCCGAGACGGCAGCCGGCGATGCCCGCGACGTGGAACGTGCCGTCGTGGCCGCCACGGAGGCCTTCCCGGCCTGGTCCGGGTTGCCGGCGGCCGAGCGTTCCCGGTATCTGCTGCGCATGGCGGATCTCATAGAGAGAGATCTGGAGCGTTTCGCCCGCGCGGAAAGCGTGGATACGGGCAAGCCCATCACATTGGCCCGCAAACTGGACATACCGCGAGCTGTGAGCAACCTGCGTTTCTTCGCCACGGCTGTCCTGCACACCAGCAGCGAGGCCCACTTCACCGATGGACTGGCCATCAACTACACCCTGCGCCAGCCCAGGGGCGTGGCCGGTGTCATCTCCCCCTGGAACCTGCCTCTTTACCTGTTGACCTGGAAGGTCGCCCCGGCCCTGGCCACGGGAAACACCGTGGTCGCCAAGCCATCGGAAGTCACCCCCATGACCGCATCTCTCCTGGCCGGAATCTGTCGGGAGGCGGGGCTGCCGCCTGGAGTCCTGAACATCGTCCAGGGGCCCGGGGATCAGGCCGGGGCCGCCCTGGTGGAGCATCCGCGGGTACCGACCATCTCGTTCACCGGTGGCACCGTGACGGGCGCCGGCATCGCCCGCACCGCCGGCCCCATGTTCAAGCGCCTGGCCCTGGAACTGGGCGGCAAGAACCCCAATATTATTTTTGCCGATGCCGACATGGACACCATGTTCGGCGCCACCATGCGCTCCTCGTTCGCCAATCAGGGACAGGTCTGCCTCAGCGGTTCGCGCATCCTGGTGGAGGCGCCGCTCCTGGACAGATTCCTCGAGCGATTCGTCCAGCAGACCCTGCGGTTGCGCAGCGGGGACCCGCTGGATGAGACGACTCAGCATGGCGCCCTGGTCTCGGAGGCGCAGTACCGGAAGGTCCGCCATTACCTGGACCTGGCCCGCCAGGAAGGGGCCACCATACTGTGCGGTGGTGAGCGTTCCGGCGATCTCCCGGATCGTTGCCGTGACGGCTATTTTCTGCAGCCCACCGTCATCACCGATCTTCCCGCGGACTCCCCTGTCAACCAGGAGGAGATCTTCGGGCCCGTGGTCACCGTGATGCCGTTCACCGACGAAGCCGAGGCCCTTCACCTGGCCAATAATGTGGAATACGGCCTCTCGGCCTCCGTCTGGACCCGGGATATCAACCGTGCCCATCGCCTGGCCGCCGGCCTCGACGTGGGAACGGTCTGGATCAACTGCTGGCTGGTGCGTGACCTGCGCGTGCCGTTCGGCGGCATGAAGAAGAGCGGCGTGGGTCGCGAGGGGGGCAACGAAGCCCTCCGTTTTTATACCGAAGCCAAGAACGTCTGTCTGGCCACCCCCGCCCTGGAGAAGACGCCATGAGCAACAACAAGCGATCCCCCGGTATCACCAGTGCCCGCGCGCCCGAGCCTGTGGGCGCGTTCCCCCATGCCCGCCGCGCCGGGAACCTCCTCTTTCTCTCCGGCATGGGCCCTCGGCGCCGGGATGCAAGCGAGATACCCGGCGTGAAACTGGATGCGGACGGAAAAATCGTGTCGTATGACATCACCACCCAGTGCAAGGCTGTGTTTGAAAACGTGCGCATGGTCCTTGAAGACGCCGCCTCATCATGGGACCGCATCATCGATGTCACCGTTTTCCTGACCGACATGGAGAAAGACTTCCCGACCTTCAATGCCCTCTATGCCGAGGTCTTCGCCCATAACCAGCCGACCCGGACCACCATCGAAGTCAAGAGCCTGCCGACGCCCATCGCCGTGGAACTGAAAGTCGTCGCCAGCGTCGGTGACTGGACAGCGGCTCTCGGCCAGGTGCGCTGCCCGCGCTGCGGACGGGCCACCGTCCCCCGGTCCGTGGGCGATGTCACGGTGCACCAGTGCCAGCCATGCGGCGGGCTGTTTCTCCACAAGGGCGAGCTCAACAAGGTCGCGGAACCGACGGCCGGTGACCTGGAGTTTTCCACCCTCGATCTGGATTCCTTCGAACACGATGATGACCACGGCCCCATCGCCTGCCCTGAGTGCGACGACGAGATCATGAGAAAGGTGGAGTTCAACATCCATACCAATATCATCATGGACTGGTGCCCGCGCTGCGGTGGTTTCTGGCTCGGCAAGGGCGAACTGGATCTCATCAACGAGGAGGTTCAGCGCCTCAATGAGGCCAACAAGGAAAAGGTGTCACCGCCCATGCTGTGGTTCGCACGCTTCATCTGGAGCCTCCCCCGGTGACGCGCTGGGCCGGCACCCGGTAGATCAGGACATGGTGAGCCCGCGGAGCACGGCGCGGACCGGGCTGGCATCGAAGCCCACCAGGCGCAGGGGCAGGGCGATGAGTTCGTACATTCCCGCGGGTACCTCGTTCAGGACCAGGCCTTCCAGGATGGCCATGTCATGGGCCAGGCAGCGGCGGTGCACGAGCAGATCCTTGCAGGCGAAAAGGTCCACGCTGGGCGTGTCGATGCCGATGAGGCGCACACCGTCAGCGTGCAGCGCGTCCACCAGTTCCGGCGCATAGGCGGCAAAGTCCTCGTTGAAGACGTGCGGGTCCGGGTAAGTTCCGGTGGCCAGGAGGATCCGCTCCGCCCCTACCGGCCACGAG
>SMYD01000126.1 GCA_004356015.1 Acidobacteriota bacterium
CTCAACCCGGTAGTCTCAAGCGACCTGGGCATTCCCGAGCACCGGGACGACACGGTGGGTTCCATCGCCGCCTTTGTCACCGAAGGTGAGAGCTGGTACAACGGCCTGGATCTGGGCTGGAACTGGCGCGGGGCGCATCGCAGCTTATCCGCGACCTACACCCTTTCCCGGGCAGAAAACCTTGCGTCGGATCCCCTCAAGGGCGGCATCACCCTGCCTCCCGACTCGGACAACATCGCCGGCGAACGAGCCCGCACCGACGCCGATCGCCGTCACCGCATGGTCATCTACGGCGAGAGCGATCTCCCCTGGCTGGGACTCCAGGTCTCGGGAATGGTCTCCCTGGCCTCCGGCGCCGTCTTCAACGTGACAACCGGCGTGGATGACAATCTGGACGGCATCCTCACCGATCGTCCCGAGGGCGTCGGCCGGAACAGCGGTGAAAAAACCGACTTGAACGTGATCAATGACCTCCGCCGGCAGTACAACGATCAGCGGTTATTGAACCTGGCCCCCATCCAGTCATTGAGCGAGCCCACCTTCGCCCAGGTGGACATGCGCGTCTGGAAATCGTTCCCGCTGGCCAGTGGTCGCGGCGACGGGCAGATCTTCATCCAGATCTTCAACGTCCTGGACCGCTTCAACCCCGGGCTCATGGAAGGCCGGGTCATCGCGCCCAACTTCGGTCAGCCTATCGGGCAGGCGGGTCCTGCACGCACCTTCGAACTGGGCGTGCGCATGGCGTTCTGAGGCGTCAGGCCACCGGCACGGTTTCCCGGCTCGCCGCCGGTACCGCATCCACCGACACCGCGTCCGCCCGCGCCGCCACCGCCTGTTGCCACACTGCGGCTTCTTCGCCGGTCAGGACACCGGCCACTTCGGCCCGTGCCGCCAGGTCGACAACCGGAACCGGCGCCACTTTCCCCTGGCGGATGGCCTCTTTCAGCCTGGCCTGCAGGGGCCGCGCGGCAAGAACCAGGCTCAGAGCCCGCTCCAGGCGCCCCAGGCCCGGCTCATCATGAGCCGGTATGTACATATGACGGGTGAGACGTTGGAAGAGGGCCCCGCCTTCCAGCAGGCCACGGGCGACGCCGGCGCCCAGCCTGTCCGAAGGTGGCACGGCCCGCGCTCCCCACGGAAAGATCAGCCGTCTCAGGCACCAGGCCAGCGGGCGCGACGGCAGGTTGTCCAGAAACCCGGTCAGAGCCTGCTGGATCTTCCAGACCGCCAGGTCGCCGGCCCATAGAAAAGCATCCCGGTCTTCGGCGGGGCAACCGTCATCCCTGTACCTCTTGACGGCGGCGGTGCCCAGGTAGAGCCAGGTCAAGCCATCGGCCAGACGCCCGGACAATTTCTCGCGACGTTTGAGATCACCGCCCAGAGACGCCATGGCGGCATCGACGATGAGAGCGAAGCCGGCGCTGAGGCGATCCAGCCGCGCCACGGTGCGGGCCACCGGCCCATCCACCGCCGGCCCGCCCAGACGCCCGTTGGTCAGGCCCAGGCCGAAGGCGCGGAGCGTATTGCGCAGAACGAATCCGACGTGGCCGAAGAAGGCACGGTCGAAGGCCGCCAGGTCGCCCCGGGCCACCGTCTCCATCTCGAGACGGGCATAAGGGTGACAGCGCAGCGCGCCCTGCCCGAAAATGATCAGGGTGCGGGTCAGAATATTGGCACCCTCCACGGTGATGCCGATGGGAGCCGCCATGTAAGCATTGGCCAGGATGTTGTTGGGACCACGGGAGATGCCGGCACCGCCCGTGATATCCATGGCGTCGTTGATCACCTCGCGCAATTGCTCGGTGAGGGCGTGCTTGACCACGGCGGAGATCACGGACGGCCTCTCGCCCAGGTCCACCGCCGCCGCCGTCACCGTGCGGGCGGCGTTCATGAGGTAGGTCAAGCCGCCGATTCGGGCCAGAGGCTCCTCGATCCCCTCGAAGCGTCCGATGGGCAGTCCGAATTGCTCGCGCACCGTGGCATAGGCACCCACCGTGCGGGTGACCAGTTCAGCTCCACCTACCGACTGGGAGGGCAGGGAGATGGCGCGCCCAGCGGCCAGAGACTGCATGAGCATCTGCCAGCCCTGGCCGGTTCGTTCGGCACCACCGATGATGGCCGAGAGGGGCACGAACACGTCCCGGCCATGGGTGGGACCGTTATGGAAGGCCACACCCAGAGGATCGTGCCGCGCGCCTATCTCCACGCCGGGAAGATCCGTGGGGATCAGGGCCACGGTGATGCCCAGGTCCTCTTCCCCCCCCAGCAACCGCTGAGGGTCGCTCAGGCGAAAGGCCAGGCCGATGAGGGTCGCCACCGAAGAGAGCGTGGTATACCGCTTGTCCCAGTTGAGGCGCATGCCGAGAACCTCGCGCCCCTGATAGAGACCGTTGCAGACGACACCCTCACTGACAATGGATGCCGCATCACTGCCGGCTGAAGGCTCGGTGAGGGCAAAGCAGGGGATCTCCTCCCCGCTGGCCAGACGGGGCAGATAGAACCGCTTCTGCTCCTCGGTACCGTAGTGGAGCAGCAGTTCTGCGGGACCCAGAGAGTTGGGTACCATGACCGTCACCGCCAGCGCCACGCTGCGGCTGGACAGGCGCGTGATGATATCGGAATGGGCACGGGCCGAAAAACCGAGCCCGCCGTACCCGGTCGGAATGATGATCCCGAAGAAGCCGTTTTCCTTGAGAAAGGTCCAGACTTCAGGCGCCAGATCGTGATCCAGGGTGGTCTGCCAGTCATCGGTCATGGCGCAGATTTTCTCCACCGGCCCGGAGAGAAAAGCCTCCTCCTGTCGTGACAACCCCGGCAACCGGGTTGCCAGCATGCCACGCCAGTCGGGACGACCCGAGAACAGCTCGGCGTCCCACCAGACCGTGCCGGCTTCAAGGGCGATGCGCTCGGTATCACTCATGCGGGGCAACACACCGGCCATGAACTTCATGACGGGCCGGCTGATGACCAATCGCCTCATTGCAGGAACTGCCAGAACCAGACTCGCCAGGAGGATCAACCCAACCGGAAGGAACAGAAGAACCTGAATCGTCGTCGCCATGGACTCTCTCTTGCGGCGCCAGTAACCGCTCTCCGGACACCCGGAGACAACCGGTCGCCGGACCGTTGATCTCCCGGACAGATCCTGACACCTAGAGAGTCGGGCGTCGAGGGCCGGGAAGCAAGTCCTGCGCCGTGAAACCTGCCCTGAGAACCAGTCTGGGGGAACAGGTGCGCCTGCGCCCTGTTCCTACCGGGCAGAACCAGGTGCGGGGGGCCGGAAGGCGTTTCTTTCACCTTCACCTGGCCGTCGGCGGTCAGTGGCCGGCGCCGCCGGCAGGCTGGCCGGCAGCCACCTGCAGCCCGAAGCGTGCCGCCAGAAATTCCAGGGCCCCCCTCCCGCCGGCGGTCTCGTCGGCCGCCAGACCGCTGCCGGTGGCGAACGCGGCGGCTTGCTCGATCTCGCCATTGCGGCAGAGGACATAGAGAAGAGCCCAGGCCGTGGAGGCACGGTGATCCCCCTGCTGCCAGGCGGCCATGAGTTGAGACGTGGCGCCTGGCAGGTCACGGTGCGCCAGAGCCCTGAGCCCCAGCCGTGCCGTCACCTCGGCATCGTCCACCCCGCGCGCCCGCGCGCGGTCGGCAGCGTCCAGCGCCTGGGGGTCGGTCCCCAGCAGGAGCAACGGCATGACCGTCAGGTCGGTCTCGGTGAGCAGCTCATGCACCGCCGGCAGGCTGTCAGGCAGACCGGGTGTTTCACTGAACATGAGGCGGTTGAGATCCCGCTGCACCAGGAAATACGGCAGACTGGCGCTGATCAGGGATTGCGGCCAGACCTGGCGGATCCAGGGGCTGCCGGCAAAGCGGCGGCCGGCGGCAACCGCATCGGTCCAGGGCCGGTAGGCCTCGTAGACCGCCTTCATGTCCGGCTCCCGGCTGCGCAGGCGCCGGGGGTGATCATCATCCAGGGGCATCACCCCGCCGATCCATTCCTTGAGGGTGGCCGCATCGGCCAGGAACAGCGCGCCCAACTGCTCGGGACGTTCCATTCCCATGCGGCGCAGCGCCGGGCCGGCCACGGGGTCGTCCCAGGAACGGCTGAATCCCTCGGCGTCGGCACGCTCCATCCCTCCCCTGCTTCCGGCCAGCAGCCAATCCCAACCCGCTCCGGACCAGAGAGTGCAATCTGGAAAGGCATCACAGAACGCCGCCATGATGGCGCGGGCCTCGTCAGGATGCAGGCTGTGCACCGGCAGCCAGTAGGTGGCCATCCCGCCCGGCTTCAGGCGTGCGGCCAGCAGGTGGAAGTACTCCCTGGTATAGAGATTGATGATGCCGGCCATCCGGGGCGGAGGCGGCTCACCGGTGATGATGTCGTAGGTCTTGCCGGTGGTCTGGAGAAAAAAGCGGCCGTCCTCCACGTGCACGGTGACGCGCGGGTCCAGCAAGGGGTTCTCGCCGGCGCCGGGATAAATCCGGCGGCTCATCTCCAGGATGTCCCGGGACGTGTCCACCACATCGATCTCCGCCAGAGAGGCCCGGTTCAACAGAGCGCGGGCCGTGACCCCCACGCCGTAACTGATGAGCAGAGCGTTGCTTGCCTGCGGCCGCAACACCATGGGCAGATCGGCGAACAGGGACATGTACCGCTGGGATGGGTAGGTCGTCGCCGACATGGAGAACGCGTTGGTGACCAGGCGGTGGTAGAGAGTCTCACCGAAGCGCTTGACCTCCATGAGAATGACCGTCTCGGTCAGACCCTCGCGTACCGCCACCACCTGGGCTCCCTCCGCGCGGCGGTAGTAGGCGGTGGGATAATCCAGGTAGCGGCGCTGAAGCAGGCCGGCGGGGAAAAAAAGCACCGCCAGAAGAAATCCGATCAGCGCGGTAACCGGCAGCGGGCGGCGCAGCCAGCGGCCCGCGGACAGGCCTGTCGTACCCGCCAGCAGCATGCAGAGCGCCGCGACGCCGTAGCCCGCGGCCAGCCAGCGCAGGGAACGTTCCATCCCCAGGGAAGGCAGCAGCACCAGGCCCGCCAGGGCCGAGCCCAGCATGGCGCCTCCGGTGTTGGCGAGAGTCAGGTAGCCGGCCGCCCGGGTGCAACTGGCGATCACCGTGTTGAGAGCCTCGCCCAGAAGGGTGAACAGCAACCCCGACAGCAAAGAAACCGGCAGCATGAGAGGCACTGCCACCAGGAGGATCCGATCCCACGTCTGCAAGAACTCACCCTGGAACGGTTGGATGACCAGGTCCAGCAGCAGGTAGACGCCAACCACGGCCACCCCCCCTGACAGGGCCACCACCGGCGCCTGGCGCACGGGCGCGGGCCCACGGGACAGCCAGACCGAACCCAGGAGACCACCCAGGGCGATGCCGGCGAGTACCACGGCCAGCATGAGGGCGAAGGCCAGCCCGGTGCCCAGTACAAACAGTTGCAGGAAACGAAACCAGACGACTTCCAGCGCCAGCAGGATTCCCCCGCAGATGAAGGTGGCGGCGAGCAGGCCCCAGCCACGCCGGCCCAGAGGGTGGCCGGCACCCGCCTCCACCGGCGTGGCACCGCGGTCCCGAACAGGTGCTCTCCCGGCGGCCCACGCCAGGGCAAACGCCCCGGCGGCCGCCAGAAGGTCCAGGCCGGCCGCCAGCCAGCCACTGCCCCGCACCCCCAGAACAGGCAACAGCAGGATCTCCGCCAAAACCACGCCGACCACGGCGCCCAGGGTGTTCCAGCCGTAAAGCCGGCCCAGCACGCGTCCGAAACGGGGATCCCGGCGATGAAGAGCGGCAACCACCAGCGGCAGCGTGGCCCCCATGGCGGTCGCCGGAATGAGCAACATGATGAAGGCGACGCCCAGGCGCACTGTATTGAGGGCCAGGGGGTGGCCCGCCAGAGGACCCAGCCACGGCGCCAGCAGAGGGATGAGAGCCGGCAGCAGGTAGACCAGGCCCAGGCCGGTCATGCCCACGACGATCTCCATGACGCCATATGCGCGCAGGGGGCGCGCCAGGCGATGCCCGGCATAACCCACCAGGGCATTGCCCAGCGCCAGGCCGCCCATGAATCCGGCCAGAACCAGGCTGGAGGCCCAGACCGAGTTCCCCAGAGCCAGGCCGGCCTGATGGAACCAGAGGGCTTCGAAAATGAGCGCCGCGGCGCCGGAGAGAAAGAAGATCAGCGACAGCCCGGCCGCAGGAAAAGGAGGCGAAGTGGCCGCGTCACGCTTCACGGCCAGCATCGTACCAGAAGGTCAGGGCACCCGGACCAGGTGGGAGAAAGCGGTTTCCAGCTACTCGACCGGCGCCGTGTCCGAGCCGCCGCCGCTGGATGTGACGGTGACCGAACCGGGATTGGGTGTCCTGGCGGGGCTGGTGTAGGTGTACTTGCCGGTATCGGGATTCCAGATCATCACGTCGAACCCAACCACCGTCAGGGTGACGTCGGGCTCCTGGTCGCTGTTGGCTTCGACAATGAGCTGCCCGCGCTTCTTCTTCTTCCAGGTTGCCTGGGTGATGGTCACCGTATCGGATGGCGCTACTTCGTCGATGGTGCCATCACAGTTGTCGTCGATGTCGTTGTCCGGGACTTCCGCCATTCCCGGGTTGACATCGGCGTCGTCATCGTCGCAGTCGCCGCCGCAGGTGGTATATCCATCACCATCCACGTCAAAGCCGTTGTCCACCATGCCATCGCAATCCTGGTCTACCCCGTCACAGGTCTCGATAGCGCCGGGATGGATATCGGAGTCGGCATCATTGCAATCCGTGGTGGTATCAAAGCCGTCCCCATCGTTGTCCACCGGCCCCGCGACCGCGATGCGCAGATCGTAGGACCCATAGATGCCCACATCGGTGGCGTGAGTCACCCGTACATAGAAGGTATCGCTGCGCGGAGCGACCCAGATCACAAGAGAGGATGGATCGGAGGCCGAACGGTCGTCATTGGTGGCCAGCGGCGTGACACCGTCGCTGTCCAGGATCTGCAGAATCGTGTTGCCGTCGCTGAGCAGGTTCATGGTCTCAGCCACATATTGCTGGCCGCTGGTGGCCTGTAGCAGAAAGAGATCACTGTCAGCGGCGCCTTCACCGTCCAGTTCTGGATCACTGAAGAAAGTGTTATGGACGAGGGAGCCGTCCAGAGGCACGAAGGATGCCTCCGTCGCCGTGTCGTTGGCTTCCAGTTCATCTTCGTGATACTCGATGAGGACATGATCGGCAATGGCAATCAACTCCGAGCGAAAGCCGTTTTGCAGCGGCGGATTGAACCACTCATCCCAGAACGTCTCCAAGCTGATATTGAACTTGCCGCCCATCTGGGTCGCCATGACTTCCCACAGTTCTTCATCGGGAAGATCCAGAAGGTCGTGGAGATCGTCCATCCCCGGTGTGGTATCGGTGGTTGTGGGGCCATCGGCAATATCCCACAACACGGTGAAAACATTAACTTCACTGGTGCTGCCGCTGCAGAGGTACTGCTGGTCGTCCTCCAGATCGGCCCAGCGGACCAGGCTGCCCGGGCCCGCTGCGCCGCCGTTGCTGCGCACGTAGATATTGCTGCGCGGCAGATCGTGGTAGCGGAGAACCGAGTTGCCCCAGTAGGTGACCCATCCTTCTTGGAAGGCCAGGCGGAGGTCCAGATCACACCAGGAAAAAGTATGGGCGCCGCCGGGAGAGCTGCTGGCCAGGTATTGCCACACCACGTGGTGGCCCATCTCATGGAGAACGACGGTGTCATCGTAGCCGGCGGTATCCCTCAGGAGGATGGCCGTGCTGCCAATGCTGTAGGAGGATCCGCCGACTCCGTTATTGATTCCCCACACCACCGCCAGAGCCTCGTCTGAACCCGGGCGGCCATCGATGAAGGTGGCCAGATAATCCATGCCCCGCAGCACCTGGTCATAGAGGTTGAACGCCTCGCCACCCTGTCCGATGCCGATGGTGGCCGTGCCGAAGTTGATATCCATCCCCGAGGCATGCCCGGTGATGGTGTTGGTGGCCACGGCATACTTCTTGTGCTGATTCGTATTACTGTCCCGCACGTCAATAAACAGGTCAGGTGTGGACTCGGAGCTGGTGACGACGCGCACATAAACATCCCGTGTCTTCCTGTCGCGAACCACGATGGAATACGCTCCGTCTTGATCCGTGGCGCCGGTGGCCAGGATGGCCTTCCTGCCATTGAGGGCGGCATCCACAATCTCGATATCCGCCAGGCGGACTGGCAGAAACGGTTCCGTACCGGTGAAGCCGGTCTGGTCGAACTCCCGGTCCACA
>SMYD01000127.1 GCA_004356015.1 Acidobacteriota bacterium
GCAGCTTGCCAGGCTTTCGTACAGGTCCTCTGGAGGGCTCAGATCGTACTTTCCTCGCCATGGGACGGGGGCGCAGTGCCTCTCTCACCTAGGCTCACTACTTCCGCCTGATGTCTCAATCGAGATCCACTGTCCCGAGATTTGACACGAGATCCCGGGACAGTTTCACCATCTCGGGGGTACTACGTCCACTTTCCTGCATTACCCTGCATTGACTGCAACCCTTTGCCAGCAAGGCTTAGAAAGAGAAAAGCCCCGCCAGTATAGAGTTACCAGCGAGGCTTGTTAACGGACTGAAAATCCCTGCGTCGGCAGTTCGATTCTGCCCGGAGCCACCACTGCCTCAACGACTTTCAGCGCTCCCCTCTGCCAACCCCATGAAGCAGGGCCACCGCCGTAGCACGTACCATTGGGAGATTTTGCGGCTTCGGTGGCTCAGGGGCTTGAGTTTTACTCTGCCCGCGATTGTCCGGCAACCCATCTGCATCGCGGAGGTCGCCGGCCGACGCGAACAGAACCTTGAACTCGAACCATTCACCTGTACTCATTTTCTGCACTTCGCCGTTCAACGCAAGCCGGGCCGATGATCAAGGATCATCATGGTGGGTGACCTGGGATTGTTCGGCTGCATGGGATGCCATGACCGCGACTCTGGCAAGCGGAGTGAGACCGATCCATGGACACAGCGGTTACGGGTACGGGCGGGAGCGACGGGCTGGTACCGCTGAGGAAAAGAGAGAACTCTCGACCGGCGACGGCTCGCCCGTAGAGAGCCGACGACGACAGACATGGGGAACCGGGTCATGAAGGGGAAGGAGGTGTTGACTCATTCCCTTCCTCATTCCCGCCATCAACATCGCGCTTGTCCCGATAGACGCGTGGCTCCTTGCGGCCGCGCCTGTGGCGCAGGTTGAGCATCTCCACCAGCAGGGAGAAGCCCATGGCAAAGTAGATGTAACCCCGTGGAATGTGAAAGTGCAGTCCTTCGGCCACCAGGGCGCACCCGATGAGCAGGAGAAAACTCAGGGCGAGCATGGTCACGGTGGGATGCCGCTCCACGAAGTCGCCAACCGGGCCGGCAAAAATGATCATCAGAATGACCGCCAAGACCACGGCCACGATCATCACGCCGACCTGCTCCACCATGCCGACGGCGGTCACCACCGAGTCCAGGGAGAAGACCACATCCAGCAGCATGATCTGGATGAGAACACCGCTCAGGGAGGCCCGGCGCGCCACCGTCCTGCCACCGGTCTCCCCCTCGAGCTTCCGGTGAATCTCCTGGGTGCTCTTGGCCAGCAGAAACAGGCCGCCACCCAGCATGATGAGATCCCGGCCCGACACGGAGAGAGCAGCCAGGCGGAAGAGGGGGGCGGTGAGACCCATCACCCAGGTCAGGGAAAGGAGCAGGACAATGCGCATGATGAGCGCCAGGGCCAGGCCCAGACGACGGGCCAGGTGCCTCTCTTCGACCGGCAGGCGGCCGGCGAGAATGGTGATGAAGACGATGTTGTCGATGCCCAGGACCAGCTCGAGCAAAGTGAGGGTCCCCAGAGCAATCCAGGCATTGGGATCGGAGAGCCAGTGGAACATCATGGCTAGAAGACCGCGCCGAAGGTGAGGTGGAAGCGGCCCCTGGATTCATCTCCCCGCCTGTTCAGCTTGAAACCATAGTAAATGCGCAACGGTCCCACCGGCGTATCATAACTCAGGCCCGGACCGGCCGTGTACTTCAGGTCGCCCAGATCGAAATCGCCGGCCTGAAGGAAAACGTTTCCGGCGTCCAGAAAAAGGCGGGCACTGATATTGCTGGTGAGATGGAAGCGCAACTCATTGTTGAGTACGAAAATCGACTCACCTCCCACCGGCTCAAGGGTTGTGGGATTCAGAGGTCCCAGACGATCCTGCTCATAGCCACGCACCGAAGAGATTCCGCCGGCGAAAAAACGCTCCGCCAGGGGAACGACATCGGTGATGCCATAGGGCCACATGAGCCCGACGTTCACGGCGGCCAGATAGGCCAGATCGTCGTCAGCAAAGGACCAGACCTTGCCCTGCTTCACGAAGAAGCGCACATACTCGAACTCGGAACCCAGGGCCTCGCTGTAAACCGATAAATCCATGGTGCGGATGGGGCCATCCCGGGGAAGAGTGGGAACATCGAATGTTTTGCGCACCACGGAGGCACCCAGGGATCCCAGCCGCCCCTCCTCCACAAAGGCAGCTTGCAGGCTGGTGGTGGCTGCCATGGTCGAGAAGGTCTCCACGTCGAAAAGATTGAAATTCTCGATGCGGTACCGCATCTGGATGGATGTCGCGGAACTCCAGGGGCGGGAGAACTGCAGCACCAGCATTTCGCGCTCCTCGCCGAACCCCTCCCGGTTCTGGCGCCTGAGGCTGACAGAGCCCAGAAAATCGTTGCGGCTGCCACCGATACGACGCCAGCCGTTGCGCACTTCACCTGATCTGATATCGCCGCTGATCCGGACCTGGAGCGAAATAGCGCCTCCCCTGCCGAGAAAGTTCCGGTTGCCCAGGGAGAAGGAGGCACGCACGCCCTCGTCGTTATCGAACCCCAGGCCGGCGGCCAGATCCAGGTTGTCCCGTTCCTTGACCTGGATCAACACATCCCTGGTGTGATCTTCACCTGGGAGTTCCCGGCTCACAACCACGACACTGCGGAACAGATCGAGATCACGAACTCTCTGCTGCATGCTCTGCATGGAAGCCCGGGTGAGAAGATCTCCCGGCGCCAGGGTGACTTCACGGCGCACGATCTTTTCCCGGGTGACCTCAAGCCCCTGGATGACGACCTGGCCGACCCTCATCTGCTCATTTTCGCGGATATCATATCTGACCACGGCACCTCCCTCACTCCGCTCCAGGCGCCAGACAACACCGGCATCCGGATAGCCGTGGCTGTCGTAATAGCGCTGAAGGTTCGCGGCGGTGGCTTCCAGGAGTTCCGGGTCAGGCGTGCTGCCCGGTGCCGGCGCGAAGCGGGCTTCCAGATCCTTCACGGGAAAAGCACTGACACCGCTGAAGATCACCCGCTCGATGGACCGCCGCCGGCCGGCATCTATCTTGAAGATGATCGTGGCCTTGTCCCTCGTGCTGAAAACCGGTTCCAGCGACTCCACTTGAACGTCCAGATAGCCCGATCCCGAGTACAGGCGCAGCAGAGTGTCCCTGTCCTGGTCAATCACTCCGGGCGTCACCAGAACATGACGCAGGGTCACCCGTCCGGTGGTCAGAAGATGGCGGCGTAACATCTTCTCATCCAGCGCGTCGGCGCCTTGAAGCACCACCTTATCCACCCGGACCTGCGGCCCAGGCGCCAGATCCACCTGGATCGCCTCCGCGCCTTCCTGCCCGTCCACAAATACCGCCGTTGCGGTCGCGGCGGCGTGGCCCCGCTCCAGATACCAGGCGACGGCGGCACGCGCAGCCGCATCGGGGAGCTCTTCTCTTCCCAGGACCTCCATCCATTCTTCCTGGATCTCCCTGGTCAGCGCCTTGATGTCGTGTTTCCGCCGGGCACCGTCCAGGTGCAACTCGATGAGAGGCCCGGCTTCCACCACGCAGTTCACGGGTACCGGCTGCGCCGGCGGCCCTGGGCTCCCGAGGCAGTCAACGCGCGCCATGCGATAACCTTCTTCAACCAGAAACTCCCGCGCGACCGCGGCAGCTTGCAGGATGTCACCGCTTTCGATCTCCGCGCCCGTTTCGAGTTCCATGGCCGCCAGGAGGGCGTCAGCGCCCGGCGGCGACGGTACACCCTCCACCGAGACGGCACCCAGAAGGACTGTGGTTCCCAGGCGCCGGGCGACGGCTTCCGGAGCTTCCGACCGCCTCTCCCGCCGGTACTTGATCTGCTGCCGGCTGGGCAGGCTGCGCACATAGCGCCCTTCCACCACACTTGCACCGGTTTCCTCCTGGGCGGTCCGCAACTCCAGATGAGGAAGGATGCGGTAACGCAACTCAGCGGTATTCCCCTGGACTCCCCCCAGGGTTGTGGACCACGATGCCGTCAGCCGATCCGAGATCCGCTCGGTGAGAGTCAGGCGCGCCGTGGGATCTCCCTGGCCTTCCACGAACACGGGGTCGATTCTCGCCTGGTCGATGGTCGTGAAGCGTTTGAGGGCGTCGCTGGGGAACAGCGCACTCCCCAGATAGCCGGCCATGACATCCGACGAGATCCCCGCCTGCTGTGTCCCGCGGGGAAGGCTGCCGGTCAGCAGCAGTATGATAATTTCGTCCTGGGCCAGGTCGGGTTCCGAGGAGAGTTGAATCCTCGGCCGGGAAAGACGACCGGTTGCCTGCAGGGAAACCGTATAGGTCGATACATTGGTGCGCGCCAGGATGTTCAGCTCAGGGTCGTTGGGAAACGATGGCGAGAAGGCAAGAGTCGCTTCATCGATCTCGTAATCCACGTTGCGGAAGGTCAGGCGTCCGCGGCGAACCAGGTCCACAAGGCCCTCGGCCACCGGCCGGGCCGCGGTCCCGCCCACATGCAGGTTGGCGCGAAACTCGGCCCGGGTGAAATCGTTATCAATCCAGCACTGGCCCGGTGCGACGAGATCCAGATCGAGCCGCACACTGTCCAGAGGGCCGGGTGGGAGCGGCAGGGAGGAGGGCGCCCGGCTCTGGAGGCTTTTCTCGACCTTGAAGTCCTGCTCATACTTCGCCCGCCGGACTTCAATCCGTCCCGTCAAGAGGGCATCACCCGGTGTTCCCGAGAGTTCCAGCTCGGTGTCAGTGATGGAGCGCATGGCACGGGGATAACGGGACGCGACTCGTTCGCTGCGCAGGTTGAGCTTGAAACGTCCCGGGCGCCAGCCGATCATCTCCAGTTCGCCCGTGGCTGACAGACGCCCGCCTCCCAGGCGGCCGGTGAGATTCTCCAGGATGATCTTTTCCCCCTCCAGCCTGGCCCGCGCTTCAATCTGATCCAGGGCGTTGGGAAAAATCCGGGGCAACCGGAGGCGGCCACCGCGCACCACCAGATCCCCGAAGAGGTCATGGTCCCGGCCTGCCCCTTCAAGGCGGACGTCCAGAACGGCTGTTCCCGACATCTCGACGCCATCCCCGGCCAGGAACGTCCAGTTGGCCAGGTCACTCCGGCCGATGACTTGGATCCTGTAGCGTGGAACTTCGCCCAGCACTCCGTCCCCCAGAACCTCGACCTCTTCCTCGCCGAAACGCAGCGTCACCGGCGACAGCAGCAGATTCCGACCATTGGCGGTCACGGTGATCGTCTCCCGGGCCGCCACAGGCCCGGCGGGCGTCTCCAGGGCCAGGCCATGGAAGGACAATGTCCCGCGCAGGGAATCAAGGTCGAATAACCGGCCCTGGGCAGCAAGGATCGTTTGCCGGCTGCGCAGACTGAGGTCCGATATCTCTCCCGGCAGAGCTATCTGGACACCATCCAGGGTCCCTCCCACAGACCACCGATACTCGCCTACCCGGGAGAGCCTGCCCGTGATGTCAATCCTGGGCTCAGGACTCATGACGGTCATGCGGCCCTGGTTCCCATCCATCTCAACCTCTACCGTCAGATCAGGAAGTGCCCAGCCCTCCACCAGAAGGTCGTTCAACGCCAGGGTCATCCATCCTTGTGGCCGGAACTCGGCGAGAGAAAGGGATACCTCGCCGGCAGCGGACAAGTGCCCGTCCAGGGCGACCCCGGGCCATTGATCCGCCAGCGGGAAATCATCCACGGAGAAGGAGAGCAACGGCGACAAGTCGGATCCCGGGGCAGCGGGCTCAAGGGGCAGCACGCCATGAGCTTCCAGCTGGCCTTCGTTCAGCCATGCCCTGAGACTCTCCACATGCAACGCGCGTTCATCGAGCACAGCCCGCAGCCGCAGGCCATCCAGAGGAC
>SMYD01000128.1 GCA_004356015.1 Acidobacteriota bacterium
GGACATCCCGGGCCACCACACGCTCCTCGGGCTCTTCGTCACGGACATCCCGGGCCACCACACGCTCCTCGGGCTCTTCGTCACGGACATCCCGGGCCACCACACGCTCCTCGGGCGCCTCGTCACGGACATCCCGGGCCACCACACGCTCCTCTCCGAGCAGTCGGTCCGGCAACAAGTCCAGCCAGAGTAAGGGACATTCAGGGAAGCGCCGCTGAAGGGCGTCCTCGGGGCGGATGGTAAGATCATCTCATGGGTCATCAGGTCTCAACCAGCACCCCCCACCGAATCCGCGGCATCTTGCGCGGGATAGGCCTCGGCCTCTGTGGGGTGTTCATCGTGGCCTGGGTTCAGGTGCCGGCCGGGCCCCGGGAAGAGAACGCTGAAAAGGGCAAGGGCAAAGAAAAGAGCGTCACTGTGAAGCTGAGGGCCGATGTGCAGGCCGGATTCTCTCCGCTGACCATCACGTTCACCGGCCGGATCAAGAACATGGAACTCGATGATGAGCAATTTTGCCACATGGGAACACTTCTGGTCCGGAAGCTGGTCACCGGTTCCTTTGAAACCATCGCCGGCGCAGATCCTGCATGCCTTCATGGCCCCGAGAAGCTGGAAATCCGTCCGACCTTCTCCATCAGACATGTGGTCCAGAATGCCGGGACGTACGAATTCTTCGCCATGGTCGTCACCAGGGACGGCCGGCACATCACATCCAATGGTGTTCCGGTCCGGGTTGTGACCGGCACAGAAAGATAGTGCGCCCCTTGCGAATGCAAACGAGGTTCAGGCCATGAGCGGGATGGGACGGTTCAGATTACTCGGTGAGTTCATGCAATTTCTCCGCCAGGAAAAAAAGTGGTGGCTGGCGCCAATCCTGATCATCCTCGCCCTCATGAGCATCTTCATCGTCCTCACGGAGAGTTCCGCGCTCCTGCCGGCGATCTATGCACTCTTCTGATCACAACTCCGGAAGATGCTCCCTGGACTAGACGCCGGACCGATCCAGGGGCTTGTCCACGACTTCCAGATCAGCGGCCGCCAGACGGAAATGGCGCCGCAGGGGTGAGCTGATCTGCTGCACCAGGTGACGGCGCCACGAGAGAAGCCGGCGCAACTGCGGCAGGGCCGCCTCCGCGGCCTCCATGCCCCGTTCGATGGCCAGCCCGATGGCTGAGAAATCGGCCCAGTGAATCTCCGACACATCAGGCCGGATCACATAGTCCAGGTAGCGACTCTGCAGACGCTTCAGGGCGGCCGCCTGCAGGCTTGTCGCCGCAACCATGACATCCACACCTCGTGTGGGCACCACCCTGCCGACCTCCGGGGAGATGTCGACGCCGATGACCACATCCGCTCCCAGGCGGCGCGCCGGCAGGCCCGGCACGCGATCCACCCAGCCGCCATCGATGAATGTCCGGCCGGCCATGGGCACAGGTGGCAGCAGACCTGGGATGGCACATGACGCCGAAACCACCTTGCGCAGGGGGCCACAGCGAAAAACAACCTCATGCCCGGTCACCAGGTCCGCCGCCACGGCGGCAAACGACTGCCTGGCCTCCCTGATATCCACATCGGGCAGCAGGCTGTTGATGTTGTGCGCCAGTGCTTCGGCCGACATGAAGGAGACCTTGTAAAGAGTCTGGCTGTAGAAAATTCCCCGCTTGATGATGGCGGATGCTCGCGAGATGAGGCCGCGCTTATCGCGGCGCGCTTCGCGGATGAAATCGAAGGCACTGCGCCGGAACTCGGATGAAGCGCTGAACTTGAGGAAGCGGCGCTCGGTCTCCTCGCACCCGTTCAGCGTGGTGAACGCCCCCCCGATGAGGGCGCCGATGCTGGTACCCACGACAATATCAATGGGAAAGTTCTCGCGCTCCAGGACCTTGAGGACACCGATGTGAGCCAGGCCCCGCGCGGCACCGCCACCCAACGCCAGCCCCACACGCGGTTGTCTCAGAAAACTTGTCACTTTCTCGCTCCGTTTTTTCAGTACCGGGTTGTATCGTTGTAGACCACAGGCGGTCGGTCGGCCACCGTGACCCCGGACACCCTCCAGCCTTCCTGCCCGTGGACCAGATCCCAACGCAGCCAGATACGTTCCAGAAGTCGCCGGACCGCAGCTTTCTCCGCGCCGAGCACCGGGCGGTAGACCTTCCCCAGTGGCATTCCCATCAGGTAGATCGTGGTTCCTCGAGGCAGCCGGGACAAGTCGATGGAACCATAAGCCAGCCGAACCTCCTGGATCACCTCCCACCGCCCGGGGCCGGTCCGCCGGGTGGTCACCGTTTCGTAATAGGTCCCCCGCCCGAGGCCCAGAGCCTGGATGAGGATCAACCCGTCCGCTTCGAATTCGAGACGGCCGGTGTCACGCTGAACCTGGTGGGCCCTGAAACGCTGATCCAGGCGAGTTTCCAGAAGCTGGACTCGCCGGTCCGCCGCTCTGTCTTCAGAATCGCCCTCCACCGCCATGGGGACCGCGGAGACCTCCGCCAGACGGGGCGCATCCAGGTTCTGGACGGATCGGATGTAGCGCTCGATGACCCGGTCCATCTCGCCCTGGGAGGAGCAGCCGATGGTGGCCAGGCTGATTCCCAGCACGGTGCAGAGCAGGGCGGCGCTCTCTGCCGCCCACCCTGCCCCGCTCCTGGCTCCCCATCCCGCGAACACAGGGGCATTCTAGCCGCGTGGTTTCATCCCGATCAATGCGGAGCAGGCAGCCGGCAGGATAAAATGGGGTATGCACATGCTCCCCTGTTCTGCGGCCGCGGCCGCGCGCGTCCTGGCCTTTGCTCTCGCTGCCGGGCCCATGGCCATCACCCTGCCTGCCGCCGGGGGCCAGGACAGGCCCACCCGCACGCAGGCGGAAACCGCACCAGGGCCGGAAGCGGCCCCTCAGACCGGCCTGAAGGGGAACAGCCCGGATTTCATGAAGGAACGCCAGGAGGAACGCGACGATATGGTCGAGCGACAGGTCGCCGCTCGCGGTCTCCACGACCGGCCGCTGCTGGCTGCCCTGCGTGCCGTGCCGCGCCACCTGTTCGTGCCTGAGCAGGGGCGGTCCCGGGCCTATGACGACCGGCCTCTTCCTATCGGCCATGGCCAGACGATCAGCCAGCCTTACATGGTGGCCCTGATGACAGAGCTGGCCCAGGTGGAACCGGGCGACCGCGTCCTGGAGATCGGGACGGGATCCGGTTACCAGGCGGCCGTCCTCGCGGCACTGGGATGCCAGGTCTTCACCATCGAGATCATCCAACCTCTGGCTGACCAGGCCGCGGCCACCCTGGCCGCCCTGGGCTACGAGAGCGTCACGGTGCGGGCCGGCGACGGCTATGTCGGCTGGCCTGAAGAAGCCCCATTCGATGCCATCCTGGTGACCGCCGCGCCCCCCCGCATCCCGGCCCCGCTTCTGGATCAACTCAGTGAAGGTGGCCATCTGGTGGTCCCCATCGGCGAGGATCTCCAGCACCTCACCGTTGTCCACCGCACCGAGGACGGGTTCGAGCGACGGGTCGTCCTGCCGGTGCGTTTCGTGCCCATGACCGGGGCCGTGCGCCGGACGGATGGAAAGCCATGAAAAGGGAGGGAGTTCACCGCCGGGGGCGCCCTCCCCTTCTCCCTGCCATCCTCGCCCTGGTGGCGGTCCTCCTTGCTCCCGTGAAGAGGACGCCGGGCCAGGACGCTGGCAGCGCGACAGGCCTTTCGGTGCGCATCAGCGCCCCCGCCGAAGGCGATTACATCTCCGGCCGCCTCCTGCTACGGGGAGAGATTGATGTCCCTGCAGGTGACATGGTGCTGCGCGCAGATTTTCTGGTGAACGGGATCGTGGTGACCTCCCTGCGGCAACCTCCCTGGCAGGTGACGTACGATTTCGGCGCCAGCATAGAGGCCCAGCTCATCCAGTTGCAGGTGGTCACCCGCCTCGGGCTCGAGGCCGGCGCTGAAGTCACGACCCGGCGCCTGGTGATCAACGCGACCACCGGTATCGATCTGGTCAATGTCTTCGCCACGGTCCGGGATGAACGCGGCCATTATGTCATGGACCTTGAGAAGGACGACTTCCTGCTGCTGGAGGACGGCCACCCCCAGAAAGTGTCCTATTTCTCCCGTGACCGCCTGCCCCTGGCCGTGGAGATCCTCATTGACACCAGCCTGTCCATGGAGGGGCGCAACATGGAGGAAGCGCGCCGCGCCGCCGCCGGCTTCCTGCGCGCCCTGGAACCGGATGACCTGGCCGGGATCATCGGGTTCAACGACGAGGTGCACATTTACCACGCTATGAGCCTGGACCGGGAGGCGGCGGCCGCCGCCATCCGGCAGGTGCGAGCGGGCGGCGGCACCGCCCTCTACGATGCGGTGGCGGAAGCGTCCAGGCGCCTGGCCGGCGTCGAAGACGAGCGCCGGCGGGCCATCATTCTGCTCTCAGACGGGCGCGACGAGGCGGCCAGCGGCCTGACCCCGGGCTCCCTCCTGACCTTCGAGGAGTCCCTGGCCGAGGTGGTGCAGGCCAATGTGATCCTCTATGCCATCGGCCTGGGGCGCAAACTCGACCAGAAAATGGATTTTTATCATCGCCATTCGCTGGAGGAGGTCCTGAATACCCTGGCGGCCGAGAGCGGCGGCCGCTCGTTCTTCACAGCCAAAGCGGAACGTCTGAAGAAATCCTACGGTGAGGTACAAGCGGAACTGCGTCATCACTACACCCTGTCCTACACCTCCACCAACCGGCGCAAGGATGGACTCTGGCGGGCCATCGATCTGCGCGTGCGGCGGAAAGGCTACATGGCCCTCGCCCGGCGCGGGTATTACGGCCCCTGGGAGGGGCCGCCGGGATAGCAGAGAGGCCGCCGCCGTCAGGAGGTCGGTCGCGAGAATTCGGCGTCTTCATCCAGGCGTCTGAGGGCATCCAGGAGAGCCGCCACCGCATCCCGATCGATGCTGCGCGCATCGGTAGTCACACCATGGCTGATGCGGAAGTGCCCCTTGGTCAGGCTCAACAGCTTCTTGAAAGCCTCACCGCCTTCAGCGCCTCCTCCCTCCACATGAGTCAGGCGTCCATGGTCCAGGAAGAGCCTGCCCGTCAAACCCTGGGCCTTGACATCGATACGAGCGGTCTTCTGCCCCATGGAAAGCATCTGCACCACCTCGGGAAGGCTCATGTCGGCCAGGTCGCCCTCGATACCGCCCAGTTCCCCGGCCAGCGTCGCCTTCTTGCGGACCGCCGTCTCCTTGCGCAGGATCCGGCGGATGCGGCTGGCCACTTCAGATGGGCTTACATCGAGGGGAAAGACCTCCTCAGCCCCGTTCTCCAGGGCTGTGACACGACGCTTCCTGCTGTCCTCCACATCAAAGAGGAAGACATCGGTGCGGGAATTTTCCAGGCGCGCCTGCAGAGCATCCAGAAGGGCCAGGCCTTCATCCCACGCCTGGCTGATATCCATGAGGACAAAGCGGATATCGTCGGTGTCGACCATTTCCATGGCGCCGGCCACCGTCTTCACCGTGAGGACGACAAAGTCCTCCCGCAGAAACTGAAGCTTCATGCGCGACAGATCGTCTTCTCCCTCGCCGACAACCAGGATTTTCACCTGGAACAGGTCGCCGGCGAATCTCTTGCGGCGCTCGACAAAGGCCACGAACGCCTCCACCACCTCCGGATCGAACTGGCTGCCCATCTGCGCGCAGATCTCCTTCATCGCCTCCTCATGCTTCAGGGGTTTGCGATGGGGCCGCCGGGTTGTCATGGAGAGATAACTGTCGACCACCGCCACGATGCGGGCGCCCACCGGGATGGCGCGTCCTTTGCGGCCATCCGGGTAGCCGGAGCCGTCATAGCGTTCGTGATGCGCAAGGATGATCGGCTTGATCTTCCAGGGGAAGTCGATGTGCTCCACAAGCTGCACCCCCCGCAGCGTATGCTGCCGCACCGCCTCCTCTTCATCCGGATCCAGGGGACCCTCTTTCTCCAGCGTTCCGGCGCGCAGGGTGAAGTTGCCGATGTCGTGGAGCAGGGCAGCCAGGTTGACTTCCTGGCGGCGCTCCTCCGGCAGGCCCATTTCTCGGGCAATTCCCTCAGCCAGGCGCTTGCAACTGGCGGCATTGCCGGCGGTCAGGGGATCTGCAAGTTCCACCAGGCCGACCACCGCCTCCACCGTCGCCAGGTAGCAATCCACAAGTGACCGCTGGCTGGGTCCCGGCCCGCGGCTGGCACCGGTGATCAACTGGGCCATGTCGTCAACATCCACGATGTAGTCGGCAAAGTCGAAACGCAGGATGTCCGCTGCTGTGCGCACCTCGCTGAAGTTGGTGACCAGGGTCACTCTCGTCCGGGGCGAAACTTCGGCCGCCTGCTGGGCCAGAAGTTCACCGCTGCCGTCTGGGAGGCTGCGAACGCTGAGGATCTGCTCGTGACCGTGCTGGGCCAGAAGTTGCAGCGCATCCCGGATGGAAGCAGCCGTCTGCACATGCCGGCCGCGCGAGGAGATCGACTCTGCAAGCGCTTTGCACTGGTCTTTATCAGGGCTGACTACAAGAATACCGCTCATGAACTCATCTCCCCCGAGGGCGGTGATACCACCCGCAACAGTCTCATCTCGCCGGAGATGGGCACGAATTCCCCGACTTTGCATAATATGGTGCCCGCCGGCACCTCTGTCCAGAATGCAAGACCGGCAACATTTAGGAAATACGGGGCCTGCGGGCTTGACCTGACCCGCAACCGCCCCACATTTGCTTCTCTCCGCCCTTTTCCCGCCGCAGGAGGTCCGATATGAAGCGCATCCCGGCGCGTCTGCTGCTTGCCGCCGCCACCGCCGTCCTGGTCATCTCTCCCGTGGCAGCGCTGGATGTGGACTGGTTTGGCGGTCTGCGCCTCAGCGACGGCGACCGCAGCTACCTGAGCATCACCGCTGCCCACTTCGGCAGCGATCATCGAGAGGCGAACGACCTCGCCCGTCATCTCAAGAGGCCCGGAGAAGACCTGCCGGTGCTCCTCTTCCTGGCGGCGGAATCAGGCCGTTCATCCCGGTATATCCTGGACCTCCGCGTGAGCGGCCTTTCCTGGTGGGAGATCAGGGGCCGCCTGGGAGTGGCGCCGGAGCGGATCGTGGTCGCTCTCCCCCGGGATCCAGGCCCCCCTTACGGCAAGGCCTGGGGTCATTACCGCAACCACAAGAAAGGCGCGGGAGCACCGCGCCAGATGGTTCTGAGTGACACCGAGTTCTCGGACTGGATCGGCGCAAGGGTGGTGAGCCGGGCCTTCGACGTGGAGATAGCAGTGGTCCTCCGGGCACGGGCCGGTGGTGACAGCCTGGGCCAGGTGGTGGTCCGGCAGCAGAAGAACAGGGCGGCCGCAAAGGGCGCCGCCAGAAGCGAGCACCCTGCCTCCGGCCCTTCCAAGGGGAAGAGCCGCAGTGGCGGCAGAGGGGCCAAAGGCGGACTCTGACAGGCCCCGCGCTCCCCCCCCCGAGAGAAATTGGCCCCTCCCCGTCGAATCCGGCGAGGAGGGGCTCACGCGCACTCCGCAGGACCGCTTGGGTCCTGCGGTTCAGCTGCACGGGGCTACGAGCAGCCGATGCTGTTGCCGCAGTTCAGACACCTGTAACAGGTGCCGTTGCGCACGGTGATATGCCCACAGACATCGCAGAACGGCGCATCTCCCATGAGCTGGGTCATCTGATCGCTCATGGCATTGCCGGTGCTGGCGACAGACGCCCTGGCAGGCGTCACGGCCATGCTCCCCAAGCCCAGGCTGGCCATGACCCGGGAGACGGGCGGCCGGTCCTCGATGGCGAGAACCGTACCCGCTATGGCCTCCAGCTCTCCCGCCCTGGAGGTGGACATGCCACCCCGGCTCGTCCCGTTGCCTGACTTCTCGCCTGCGGGCGGCGCTGCCGAGGCGGCCACCTCGATCACAGGGGTTTGAGGAACTGCAGCCTGCCCGGCCACGCCGGCGGTCGCACCGGGAGATCCCTCGGTCACATGTGCGGAGGCGGGTATGTCCTGGCCGGTTCCCCCTGGACGAGCGGTCCCAGCCGGGTCCCCCGGGACCAGAAGAGTATCGGCAATGGCATCGGATCCCGGCTGGATCTCCTCCGGCTTGACCTGCAGAAAATCCGTGCGCCCGAGGTATTCATAACCCAGCACCCTGAACAGGTAGTCCATCACCGATGTGGAGAACTTGATGTTGGGATGTCCCGTCACCGCCCCGTGGGGCTCGAAGCGGGTGAAGGTGAAGACATCCACGTACTCGTCGAGTGGCACACCGTACTGCAGGCCCAGGGAGACGGCGATGGCAAAGCAGTTCATCAGACTGCGGTAAGCCGCACCCTCCTTGGCCATGTCCACGAAGATCTCGCCCAGTTTTTGATCATCGTACTCACCGGTCCGCAGATAGATTTTCTGGCCGCCCACCCGGGCCTCCTGCGTGAACCCGCGCCGCTTGGTGGCCAGGCGGTACCGGCGAGCGGTGTCTTCCACGGCTTCCGGTGATGTCCCCGGCAACACCGGACGTTCGGGTGCAGCCGTCGGCGGAACCGGCACCACTTCCCGGGCGGAGGCAGCCAGTGGCACCTCTTCGGTCTTCCCGACCTGATCCTTCTCGCCCTTCTCGGTCACATGATTCTTGTCGGCCACCGAGTTGAGGGGTTGAGATTGCTTGCACCCATCCCGATACAGGGCGATGGCCTTGAGGCCCATCTTCCAGCCCTCGATGTAAATATTCTCCACTTCTTCAACAGTGGCTTCATGGGGAAGATTCACCGTCTTGGAGATGGCGCCGGAGAGGAATGGCTGCACCGCCGCCATCATGCGCACATGGCCCATGGGGGCGATGAATCGCCGGCCCTTGCGGCCGCAGCGGTTGGCGGTGTCAAACACCGGCAGATGTTCTTCGGTCAGATGAGGCGCTCCCTCGAGGGTCATGGTGCCGCAGGCGATCTCGTTGGCCTCCTCCACCTGGGTGGAGGTGAAGCCCAGAGCCGCCAGGATATGGTCCCCAGACGGCGTCGCCTCCGGCCCGAAGCCCAGGCGCCGCACGGTTGTCTCTTCCAGGTTCTTCGCGTTGAAGGCGCCGGCCAGGTCAAGGGCGGCGGGCAACGCCGCCTCGATGCGATCGATCTCATCCCGGGCCAGGCCCCGATCACTGAGAGCATCCCGGTTGATGTGCGGAACACCGGCCAGGGACTGGGTGCCGCGGGTATGGATCACGATGGCCTGGATCTGCTCCTGGCTGTATCCAAGACCACGCAACGCCCGGGGCACCGATTCGTTGACAATCTTGAAGTAACCGCCGCCGGCCAGCTTTTTGAACTTGACCAGGGCAAAATCGGGTTCCACTCCGGTGGTATCGCAATCCATGAGCAGGCCGATGGTCCCGGTGGGGGCCAGGACGGTGGTCTGGGCATTGCGATAGCCGTGGCGCTCACCGGCCCGCAGACACTCGTCCCACTCTTCATGGGCGGCCGCCAGCAGATCGGCGGGGCAACTGCCGGGCGAGATGGCATACGCCGCATCCCGGTGCTTGCCCATGACCCGCATCATGGAATCATGGCTCGCCTCGAAACCGGCGAAAGGTCCCTTCTTGCGTGCCACCTGGGCAGAAGTCCAGTAGGCTCGGCCGTGCATGATGGCGGTGATGGCCGCCGCAGTGGACCGGGCCTCCTCCGAATCGTAGGGCACGCCCCGCACCATGAGCAGGGCGCCCAGATTGGCATAGCCCAGTCCGAGGGGGCGGTAGTCATGGCTGTTGCGGGCGATCTTCTCGGTGGGGTACGAGGAGAAATCGACCAGAATCTCCTGCGCCAGCAGAAAAATGCTGCAGGCATGGCGAAAACCATCCACATCGAAGACACCGTCTTCACCCAGGTACTTCATGAGATTGATGGAGGCCAGGTTGCAGGCCGTGTCATCAAGAAAAACAAATTCACTGCAAGGGTTGGAGGCGTAGATCCTGTCCACATCACGGCATGTGTGCCAGTCGTTGATGGTGGTGTCGTACTGGAGACCAGGGTCGGCGCACGCCCATGCAGCCTTGGCGATGCGGCGCATGAGGTCCTTGGCCTTATAGGTCTTCGTGACCGCCCCGTCGGTGCGGTTGCGGGTCTCCCAGGTGCCATCGGACAGAACAGCCCGCATGAACTCATCGGTCACACGGACCGAGTTGTTCGAATTCTGGCCCGAAACGGTGTGATAGGCCTCACCGTTGAAGTCAGCCGGGTAGCCCGCCGCGATGAGAGCCCGGGCCTTCTTCTCTTCCTTGGACTTCCACTCGATGAAATCGATAATTTCGGGATGGTCCATGTCCAGCACGACCATCTTGGCGGCCCGCCTGGTGGTGCCGCCTGACTTGGTGGCCCCGGCAGCGCGATCGAACACCTCCAGAAAGGACATGAGCCCTGACGAGGTGCCACCGCCGGATAGAATCTCGTTGACACCTCTCAGGCACGAGAAGTTGGTCCCTGTCCCGGAGCCGTACTTGAACACCCGGGCTTCCGACCGCACCAGGTCAAAGATGGACATGAGGTCGTCCTGAATCCCCTGAATGAAGCAGGCGGAACACTGCGGGTGTTCGTAGGCATTGGTGGTGGGCTGAATACTGTCGGTTTCAGGATCCCAGAAATAATTGCCCGGCGACCCCTCGATACCGTAGCGATGGTAAAGACCGCAGTTGAACCAGACCGGCGAATTGAAGGCCCCGTGCTGGTGGATGAGGAGTGCCGACAGTTCAGCCTCGAAGGTGTCGGCATCCTCAAGGCTGTCAAAATACCCCCCCAGACTCTCGCCGCCCTCGCGGATGGTGCGCGCCACGCGCGTCACCACCTGGCGGACCGATTTCTCGCAATCCGTTCCAGGAACACCCGCCTTGCGGAAATACTTGGAGACGACGATGTCGGTGGCCAGTTGGGACCAGTCCTTCGGCACCTCCACATCATTCATCTCAAAGACCACCGACCCATCCGGGTTGGTGATGACCGAGGATCGTGTTTCAAACTGGACCTGATCCAGTGGGTTGACCCCCGCTTCCGTCAGCCGACGAGGCAAGTGCATGGAGACGGCTCCTTTCTCAAATTAAAAACAGCCATGATGACGTGTCCCGGGTGTGCCCGATCTACCACCCCGGGAACCGGCTTTCAGACCGCAGATGGCGTCTCTCCCGGGGCAGAAACCACCACCTTCCCCCTGTCGTGGCGAGGCATCGTACCACAAGATTTAGTGGCGTCAATGCTCACCAGCAACTCTATATTGTACCTGATGTTGCGTGGTGCCTGCGAGACCGGCCCCCCTCCGGGGAGTTGCCGTCAGGGATCCACCACCACCGTGATGTCCTCCTCCACGATGGCAAAAAAGGCGTCAACGGCCTGCACACGAATGGTAAAAACTCCGGTTTCAGCGGGGATACCGCTGAGCAGAAACACCGAATCCTGGGGACTGTCGGTGTCCGTGCCCAGCTGCTTCAGGACCAGGGTGAGGCCATCGGGGAGATCTCCCGAGAGGATGCGGGCATCCCCGATGAACAGGCTGCCCCCCACGAAGCGGATTTCATGGGAGTAGTCCATCCCCAGAGTGGCGGCGGGAGGTGGCAGATCGGCAGGCTCCAGGGTCAGGCGCTGCCGGCCGAACGCCACGCCCAGGCTGGTGAGATCTTCGCCGTCCACCTGGCCGTCGTTGTTGAGATCCCTGGCCGGGTCGAACAGGGGATCCCCTGCGGACAGGCCGAAGCCGGACGCCACGGCGGCCAGGTCAAAACCGTCCACGCGCCCGGACCCATCCACATCAATTCGGTTCACATCCACGAAGATGCGCATGGCTTCATCAAGTCGAAAGACGCTGCCGGCGGCAGTATCGGCCAGGTCCGGGTCGGTGTAGACCAGATCGCGACGAGTGGCCAGGGTGCCAGGATCCACCTGCACCCGTGCCTCGGTGAACGTGCCGCTGGGACCGATGAGGTTGAAACGGCCAGGTTCCACCTGGATGCCGTCGCCCAGGGATATCAATGCCGTGGGACGCAGCGCCGCGCCGAAGAGCTGCAGGTCCAGTTCCAGCCCCAACCCGGCGCTGGCCGGGCTGAGGGCGTTGAGCACCGGCAGATTCCAGACCGTGGGAGCATACGACCGGCGGGCTGTGTTACCGGCGGCATCCCGGGCCACCACGACAATGGAGACATCCTCTCCGGGTGCCAGCACTGGAGACGCGATGGTGGCCATGTGCCCCACCAGCGCCGCGCCTGAGCCGGCGAACACACAGTTGGGATCGGCCAGACACTCTTCATCCGGCACCATGTCTTTGAGTTGCATGGAGGTGAGGGGGCGGTTGCCGATCACCCGAAAAACGGCGCCCGGCGCGTCCACGGTGACCGACAGGGTGCCTTCACCAAAACCGATTGTCGAATCCACCCCTGGCGTGATGGCAGGCTGGACACCGGTCGCCCCGGCCCACAGTTCTTCCCGGCGCGCCGGCTCCACCAACGGGTCCGGGACAGCCTCACCAGCCAGAGCCTCTGGCAGGATGGAATCGTAGGTGCCGCTCACCAGCAGCGAGCCGCCCTCCAGCAGGGTCACGGACTGCTCCGGCGGTGTCACGAAACCAGGCACCACCGCATAAGCCACCAGGTAATCCCCCGGTGGCAACTCCGA
>SMYD01000129.1 GCA_004356015.1 Acidobacteriota bacterium
AAGATCGCATCGGCCGGGTGGCAGCCCGGACCATCGCCCGCATACTGACCCGGGAGGCTCCTGCCGGGACCGTCCCACTCAGAATTCCGGATGCAACGCAGAAGGCATGGGTGGAGCGGGCCTCCGCGGCCACCATCAAGCGCCTGCAGGATGAAACCCGTGCCGTCGCCCGCCTCATGGTCGTAGGTCGTGATGACCGCGAGCCTCTGGACGACGTCACCTGGTACGCATCCCTCCACAGGCAGGCGGGAACGACGCGACGGAGAGTACAGGCCCTCGCTCGCATGGCTCTGGCCGCTCCCGGTCCCATGTTGCCCCTGCGCCTGACTTTGACGCGCGAGACCGCGACAGTCCTATCTCGCGTTCTGGAAGTCGCCCGTCGTGACCCGGCTCTGGTGCGAACGTTTTCCAGGTGGCAGCCACTCCCGCAGGCAATGCCGACCGTCGAGGAACCCGGGCGGGCCGGTGTCGAAATGTTTTCCAAGTTGCAACCGACCCACAGGCAAGCGGGAAAGATCGAGGTCGTCGATGACGCGGGTGGGGGCAATGTACGAACGATTTCCACCGCCGGGGGCTCGGTGCCGGTATGGGCCGCTCTACTGGCCCTCCTGCAGGACTTCATCGAGACGTGGGATGTCGATGTGGCCGGGCGCAGGCCGTCTTCACAACGCATCTACATCCGGGATGGCTGGCGCTGCATGGCGCCGGGCTGCTCGTCACGCAGAAATCTGGAGGTCCATCACATCGTGTATCGCTCCCAAGGTGGTGATGACCGGCCCGGGAACCGGGTATGTCTTTGCCGCTTTCATCACCAGATGGGAGAACACGGGCTTCTGGCACGGGTGCGCGGCGAGGCGCCGCTGGGGCTCACCTGGCGGTTGGGGCGCGTCGGGTGCGGCGGCCTGTTTTGTAACGAAATGAGGCTGGCCGAATGACCTTCTCCGAGTCCTGCTCTTGCCCCTGTGTCCGCCCGCCGGGTATCCTGCCCTGTTCCCCACAGGGAGGATTCATGAGAGGCCGTTTGCTCGCCGCCGCTGTTGCCTTTGTCTTGACTGGTGCTGTTTTCGCCGCGACCGACACCGGAATCGACCCGGACCTTCTCGCCGGCATGAAGGCCCGATCCATCGGCCCGGCCGGCATGAGCGGCCGCGTGGTGGCCATCGACGCGGTGGCGTCGGACCCGCGCATTGTCTATGTCGGCGCCGCCACCGGCGGCCTGTGGAAGTCCATCAATGCCGGGCTCACATGGGAGCCCATCTTCGATGACCAGTCCGTGGCTTCCATCGGCGCCGTGGCCATCAACCAGGCCATTCCCGACATGGTCTGGGTGGGCACCGGCGAGGGCAACCCACGCAACAGCGTGTCGGTGGGCAACGGCGTCTATCGCTCTGTTGATGGCGGGCGCACCTGGGCCCACCTGGGACTGAAGGACAGCGAGCGCATCCACCGCATCGTGCTGCACCCCACCGATCCCGATACAGCCTGGGTGGCGGCCCTGGGACAGGCATGGGGCGAGAACAAGCAGCGCGGCATCTTCAAGACCACCGACGGCGGCAAGAACTGGCGCAAGGTCCTCTTCGTGGACAACCACACCGGCGGCACCGACATCGTCATGGATCCCACCAACCCCGACCGCCTGCTGGCGGCGACCTGGGATTTTCGCCGCCAGCCGTGGTTCTTTCGCTCCGGTGGCCCGGGCTCGGGCCTGTACCTCTCCACCGACGGCGGCGAGACATGGTCCCGGCGCACCCCCGAGGACGGACTCCCGGAAGGTGACCTGGGACGCGTGGGCCTGGCCATGGCGCCGTCCCAGCCCGGCCTGGTCTACGCCATCATCGAGACCAGGAAGGAGATCGCTCTCTATAAGTCGACCGACGGTGGTGATACCTGGAACCGCATCGGCGCCGACGACAAACTGGGCAACCGCCCGTTCTACTTTTCCGACATTCATGTCGACCCGCAGTGGCCGGACCGCGTCTACAGCATGTGGTCTCTGATCAGCGTCTCCGATGACGGCGGCAAGAACTTCAGGGTGCTGGTGCCGTTCGCCGCCGTGCATCCTGACCATCACGCCATGTGGATTGACCCAGCCGACGGCAACAACATCATCACCGGCAACGACGGCGGCGTGGCGTTCTCCCGGGACCGGGGCGAGACCTGGCGCTTCGCTGCCAACCTGCCTCTGGCCCAGTACTACCACCTGCGCGTGGACATGGACACCCCGTATCACGTCTATGGCGGCATGCAGGACAATGGCTCATGGCGCGGCCCCTCCAGCGTCTGGGAAAACGGAGGCATCCGCAACCACCACTGGGAGGAAGTCGATTTCGGCGACGGCTTCGACACTCTCCCCCATCCCGAAGACTCCATGATCGGATATGCCATGAGCCAGGAGGGCTACCTGGCGCGCTGGAATCAGCGAACCGGCGAGCGCAAGGATATCCGCCCCGCCCCCCCCAGGGGAGAGAAATTGCGCTTCAACTGGAACGCCGCCCTGGCCCAGGATCCGTTTGCCGTGAACACCATCTACTTCGGCAGCCAGTACGTCCATCGCTCCACCGACCGGGGCGAGAGCTGGGAGATCATCAGCGAAGATCTGACCAGCGACAATCCCGACTGGCAGAAGCAGGATGAGTCCGGCGGTCTAACCCCGGACGTCACCGGCGCGGAGAATTACACCAGCATCATCGCCATCACCCCCAGCCCGGTGGCGAAGGGCGTACTCTGGGTGGGGACCGACGACGGGCGCCTGCATGTCACTCGCGACGGCGGGGACACCTGGACCAGCGTGGAGGACCGCCTGCGCGGCGTGCCCGCCGGTACCTGGATTCCCCACATCGCCGCCTCGCCCTTTGCCGCCGGCACGGCCTTCGTCGTCCTGGATAACCACCGGCGCTCGAGCTGGAAGCCGTACGTCTACCGCACCGACGATTTTGGCCGCACCTGGAAGAGTCTGGCCGGCAAGGACATCCAGGGTTACTGCCTGACCATCGAGCAGGACCCGGTGGAGCCGGATCTTCTCTACCTGGGCACCGAGTTCGGCCTGTTCATCAGCATGGATGCCGGCGAGCACTGGATGAAGTGGACCCACGGAGTCCCCACTGTCTCGGTCATGGACCTGACCGTTCACGCCAGGGAACACGACCTGATCCTGGGCACTCATGGCCGCGCCGCCTACGTGCTGGATGACATTCGCCCCTTGCGGCAGTTGAGCGCCGAGACCATGGCCGAGCCCCTGCACCTCTTCACCATCCCCGACGCCCAGCAGTACAAGGTGAAACAGACAGGTGCTTCACGCTTCCCCGGCGCCGGCGAGTTCCGCGGCGAGAACCGCCCTTACGGCGCCCTGGTCACCTTCTCACTCAATGTGGACGACCTGCCTCATCCCGACCCCGACAAGGAGAAGGCCCGCAAAGAGGACGAGCGCCGCGCCGCCCGCCTGGCCGGCGAGGCAACCGCGAAAGATGAAGAAGACGAAGAAAGCGAAGACGACGACAAATTCAAGGCGAAGACCGAGGTCTTCGACCAAGAGAGTGAGAAGATCCGGACATTCAAAAACAGCGTTCACCTGGGGGTCAACCGGATCGCCTGGGATCTGCGGCGCGATGCCTTCAAGATGCCGCCCACCCAGGAAGAAGGGTTTCGCGGCAACCGGGGCCCTGAGGTCCTGCCGGGGGTCTACCGGATCAAGGTGACCTACGGGGAAGAATCAGCCGAGACATCGGTGCGGGTACTGGCCGATCCTCGGTTTGACATCTCCCGGGGCAGCAGAGAAGCCAAGTGGCATGCCCTGTCCCGCGCCGGCGCCATGCAGGAAGCCGTGGCCGAGGCCGTGACCCGCATCCTGGAAACCCGCGAAGACATCGACCGGGTCCTGGCCCATGCCAAGAAAGACGACGACGAGGATGATGACGACGACCCCTACGAAGACCTGCGCAAGGCAGCCGTCGATCTCAAGAAGTCACTGGCCGGGATGGAAAAGCGCCTGCGCGAGCCACCGGACACCAAGGGGATCATCGCCGCCGACAACGCCCTGTCTCGGATCCGCCGGATCTATTTCCTCATGTCGTCGTCATGGGATGCACCGACGCCGTCCCAGATGGAGCAGTTGGACACGGTGGACTCCCAGGTGAATGAAGTCCTGGCCGAATTCAACCATCTCTACACGGATCAGGTGGACGCATTCCGCCGCCAGGTGCAGGAGGCGGGCATCCACCTGTTCGCCGGAAAGGAATCGCTGCAGATCAATCCTTGACCAGGTCGGCCATGAGCCGGCGGGCTGCACGCCCGTCCCCGCCGTCATAGCGCACCCGGTAGTAGAGATCCGTGAGGTCGCGGACCCTCGCCGCCGCCGCCGCGGGCAGGACTCCGGCCGCCCGGGCGGCCAGTTCGCCCGGCGTCTCGCCGGGCCTGAGTTCCAGGCCGCGCCGCTTGAGCCAGCGCAGCAGGCGGGTATAAAACGGAGGCATGACGGCGACAGGCCCGGTGCCAACCCGGCGCAGGACCGGCAACCACCAGATGCTCCCGCCCGCCACGAGGACCAGCGCAAGGAACATGGCCCCTTTCAGCAGTCTGCCTTTTTGGGTGGGCAGAGCCGCGAGCCAGGCACCCGTCATGTCCCGCATGGCCATGAAGCCCTGGGCCTGGTCGTCCAGGTCGATGCCGATGACATAGTCGTCCCAGAGACGGGCCACAGTGGAGGCCAGGTCGGCCGCCAGGGTGCGCCAGTTGCCGTCCTGCCAGTCGCCACGGCCGGCGGCCGGGGTGGGATCGAACGGCACCCACCCCACGCCGGGAAAGAAGATCTCCACCCACGCATGAGCATCGGATTGGCGGACCGTGTAGAGCGAGGCAAAGCGGCTGCGCTCGCCGCGCAGGTAGCCGGTGACAAAGCGCGCCGGGATATCCGCAGCCCGCGCGAGCACCACCATGGAGGTCGCGAAATACTCACAATGGCCGGGCATCCCCTCGAAGAGGAAGGCCGCCAGGGGGTCGTCATGCCGGCCGTCGGCCACGTCAAGGGAGTACTCCAGGCCACCGGACAGCCAGCTTTCCAGAGCCCGGGCGGCGTCATAGCGGGTCGGCCGACCACGGGTGAGACGCCGGGCCAGGCCGGCGATCCGGCGGTCCAGGGGCGGCAGGCCCAGGTGCAGCGAGCGCACTCTCGGTGGATCGGGTCCCTCAGCCGCCCGCAGGACGGCGGGGTTACGCTGGGGCAGGGTGGACACCACCGTGTAGGACAGGCCTCGTCCCGGCCGGCCCGGCAGGATCAGGGCTCCGGTCCCGTCCTCCGCCAGGAAGAGAAAATCGTCCGAGCGCAGGCGCACCGGCGATGCGGCGGCGAACAGGACGCGATGAGCACTGGGATCCAGGCGGATCTCCTGGATGAGCCCGGCCTCCGCCCTGGGGGATGATTCCGGCTCACCCCGCGGATGAAACCAGCCCTCCCGGTCGGCGCTGAACCAATCCAGGCCTGACGCCGTTCGAGTCCAGGTGGTGCCGTCGAAGTGGTCCAGGGCCATGCCCCGCCATCTCAGGTCCTGCTGTGCGGCACCACTGACGCGCACCTGCATGACCCGGGAATGGTCCAGCTTGATCCGGCCGATGTCTCCCAGCCGGGTGGTTTCGGAAAAACCGCTGGTGGCACCGGCTCGCAGGACCCCCGGCGCGAAAGTGCCGGTCCCCAGGTGGGGAATGACGACGAAGAGCAACGCCCCCATGGCCACGAGCCCCAGAATCGCCACAGCCGTGGGAGCGGTGTAACGCAGGCGGCCGCTTCCGACGGCGTAACGAGCCGGCCGGCAGAAGTGGCCCCGGTCCAGGGGGAGATGGGACCAGGCCATCTGGGCGTGAGCCGCCAGGGCCAGCCAGGACAGCAACGGCACCACGAACGACACGGCAGTGGTCAGCGCGGCGGCCAGGACAATCATCAGGAGCGACACCAGGATGATCTGGCGATCATCCCGGGCATCGTGGCTGTTGAACATCTTGAACAGCGCAATGAAGGCGATCAGGTTCAGGGATGCGTCCAGGGGATTGTGGCGCAGGAAGAGAAGGTCGGCCACGAAGACCAGCAGGGCCAGGACGCCCGCCGTATGCCAGAGACGTCTCCCCCACGGCCCGTGGGCGCGCCGATCCCCGCCCCGCGCGAGAATGACCAGCAGGCCCGTGAGCAGCACCAGGAAGACGACCGTGCCCAGGCCCTGGTAGGCATACAAAGCGGTCGCCGCGACCCCCAGAGCCAGGAAAGCCGACCGGCTCATGGCATCCCCGGGAGGTGTCGGCGGCAGAGGGGACGGAGTCACCGGCACGCGGACCCTGTCCGCGGCGGGCACTGGCAGCAGGCGGCCGTCGGGCCCCGTCGGCTCCAGCAAAGCGAGACGGCGCAGCAAGGGCGGCAGGCCAGCCGGCCCGTTGAACGTCCGCCGGTCGGCCCCGTCCACCGTCATGAGCACCTGGCCTCCGCTCTCCAGGGTGCGGCGGGCGCGGCCGGCGTGGTAGGAAATCTCGCGTTCAAACGCGATGCGGGCAAGATGGGGATCACCGGTGCGCTGCGTGCAGAGATCCATCGTCAGCCGGGGCCGAGATTCGCCGGCTGTCTCCCGGACCAGCAAAACACCCCGGCGCGCCGTGGACTTCCAGTCGATGTGGCGGACATCGTCTTCGCTGCTGCCCCGGCGCAGACCGTCGTTCTCACTTCCCACCGCCCCTGCGGGCACAGGGACCTGGCCCTGGTCCCGCAAACCTCCGCTGAGGGGCAGCACGCAGACCGGCGCCGCCGGCAGCACCAGCGGCGTGGCCGGTGCCGGGTAGAACCGACGACGCTCCAGAAGGCCCAGGGGAATCACCGTGCCCAGACGGACACCCACGATCTGCAGGGGGCCGCGCCTGGTTTCGCAGCCGGTGAGGATGACCTTCACCCTGCTCCTGCCGGGTATCCGCTCCACCAGGGCCGGCCCCAGGAAGCCGCGGCGAGTGATGAGACGCACCCGCACGGCCCGGGCGGCACGCCGCCCGCGGTTGTGAAGGTGAACCGTGACGGTATAGGGAATCCCGGCCTGGATGGTGCCGGGAGCATCGATGGAAGCCCGCAACCTGAGAAGGTTGAAGAGGGAGAGAGACAGGGAAACGGGCAGGCTAGCCGCCAGCAGGCCGAAGAGAAGATAGAGAAGGTTATTACCGGTGTTGATGGCCGCGCCCAGCAGCGCCACGCAGAGGACAAGCAGCGCCCAGGCCATGGCGGTGGGACGCGGCAGGCCGATCCGGGACGGTGGGAGGTTCAAGATCTCAGAGCGGCACGGACGTGGCTTCGAGAACGTCCTGAAGAATCGCGCGCACCTGGTCGCGGCGGGCGGTAGGATCGGCGACGGCATCATGGGGCACCAGGCGGTGGGCCAGAACCGGCTCCACCAGGCCTTTGATGTCATCGGGCAGAACGAACGTCCGGCTCTCCAGGAGGGCGGTGGCACGAGCCGCGCGGCTCAGGGCCAGGGCAGCCCGGGGTGACGCTCCCAGCGCCAGCTTCGGATGGTGACGGGTGCCGGCGACGATCTCCAGCAGGTAATCCAGGAGACCATCATCCAGCCTGACTTGCTCAACCCGGCGGCGGGCTGACGCCAGGCTCGCAGGGGAGAGCACCGGCTTGAGGTCGACGAGGGGATCGGTGCCGTTGCGGCTGAGAATCATCTCCTTTTCCGCCGTCCGGTCGGGATAGCCCATGGACAGGCGCATGAGAAAGCGGTCCATCTGGGATTCGGGCAGGGGGTAGGTGCCGTGATGCTCCAGGGGATTCTGGGTGGCGATGACCAGGAACGGGTCGGGGAGGGCATGGGTGATGCCGTCCAGGGTGACCTGGTGTTCTTCCATGGCCTGGAGGAGCGCGCTCTGAGTGCGCGGCGTGGTGCGATTGATCTCGTCGGCCAGCAGGACGTGGCAGAAGACGGGGCCGGGCCGGAAGAGAAATTCCCGTGTCGAGGGCTCGAATACGTTCACGCCGACGATATCGGCCGGCAGGAGGTCCGAGGTGAACTGGATGCGGCGGAACGTGCCGCCCATGGCCTGGGCCAGAGCCCGTGCCAGGGTGGTCTTGCCCACGCCGGGGATATCTTCGATGAGCAGGTGCCCGCCGGCCAGCAGGGTGACCACGGCGTCATGAACCACGTCATCCTTGCCACGGATGACGGCACCCACGGACCGGAATAGATCCTGCAGGGGTGGTTCGCCGGACGGGAACGTTACGGCTTCTGGGACACCTTCGGTCTGTCGGGTCACGAACTCTCTCCACTCCGCCCCGCACCCGGGACGAGCATGCCCCCCGACCGAACCATAGTGAATATATCGCCCGGGAGCGGCGCCCGCCAGCGGGCGTTCAGGCTTCCTCCGGCTCCCAGTTGGCCTGGCGCCGGGTGAAGCCCTTGGTGATCCGCTCGCGAATGATGTCAAATTCCTGCTGGGGAAGTTTCAGGAACGTTTCCACCACCTGCGGGTCAAACTGAGTACCGGAATATTTGATGATCTCATCTCGCGCCACCTCGTAGGAACGGCCTGCCCGGTAGGGCCTGGTGGAAGTGATGGCGTCATAGGTGTCCACCACGGAGAAGATTCTCGCTCCCAGAGGAATGCCATTCCCTTCCAGGCCGCCGGGATAGCCGGTGCCGTCAAATTTTTCCTGGTGGGAGAGGACGATGGGGATGGCCCCTGCCAGAAACGTGATCCCCTTGAGCATGGCATATCCCAGTTCCGGGTGCTGCTCCATGATCTTCCACTCCTCGGCGTTGAGAGGCCCGGGCTTGCGCAGGATAGCATCGGGAATGCCGATCTTGCCCACATCGTGCAGCAGGGCGCCGCGGCGGATATCCGTCAGCTCGGGTTCGGAGATTCCCAGGTGGCGGGCCACCAGGGCCGTGTACTCGGCCACCCGCATGGAATGACCCTGGGTCTCGCTGTCCCGGGAGTCCAGGGCGGCAATGAGAGCCTCCAGGGTCGCTTCATAGGTGTTCTGGATCTCGTTGAACGCCGTCTTCAGCTCGGTGAACAGAGACTGGACTTCTTTGGTCTTGCGGGAGAGTTCTTCGGTGCGCTCGGAGACCTTCTTCTCCAGGTCCCGCTGGTACTCCCGATTCTCGTCAAGCAGCCGCCGCTGTTCCACCACCCGGTCCACGGTGAAGAGGACATCGGTCAGGTTGAACGGCTTGGTGACATAGTCGCAGGCACCCCGGCGAATCGATTCCAGGGCCGTGTCCGTATCCACAACACCGCTGACCATGATGACGTCAATATCCGGGTCATGGTCCTTGATCTGTTCCAGGAGTTCGATGCCGGTGGCCCCGGGCATGCGGATATCCGAGAGCACCAGGTTGAAATGCACGCTCTCCAGCTTGCGCATGGCATCCTCGGCATCACTTGCCGTGGAGCAGGGATAGCCGGCGCCAATCAGCCCCTCGGCCAGAACTTCCCGGATGGAGTTCTCGTCGTCGACAATGAGGATGTTGGTGCGGCGCTTGGTGTCGTGTCTGAAGCCGGTGTAGTTGGCCGTTGCCAAGAGATTCGATCCCCTCACTTTGGCGGTTGGAACGCGCCGGCGGGGAGCGCGAGATCCGCGGGCCGAACCACTCGTACGGCCGCTGGTCCAATATAGGTTCGCTCCATGTGAGTTCAAGCTGGAAACTGCCATGCCGGGATGGAAATCACACCACTGACGAAATAGTTGCAGGCCAATGTTCACCACCTTTACAGCCCGCTCCCCTCCCCCGGGGAGGGCTGCCGGAGAGCCTGAACAAGCGACTATGGTGGAGGCTTGGCGTCGACCCAGTTGGGACCCCAGCCCAGATCCACGGTGAGGGGGACATCCATGGGGTGGACACCTTCCATCTCGGTGCGCACCATGGCGGCTACCGGCTCGATCTCATCCTCGGGAACCTCCAGGACCAGCTCGTCATGGACCTGCAGGATCAGCCGTGCCCGGAGATTTCCCTCCCGGAGCCGGGCATCGATGGCCAGCATGGCTTTCTTGATCAGGTCGGCGGCAGTTCCCTGGATGGTTGTGTTGACGGCGGCGCGCAGGGCCTGCTGTCGCGCCATGCGACTGCCACCGGCCAGTTCGGGGAAGTAGCGGACCCGGTCCAGAAGGGTCTTGACGTACCCCTTCTCCTCGGCGAGAGCCATGGTCTCATCGATGTACTGCTTGACCCGGGCAAAGCGCTCGAAGTAGGCGGCGATGAAGGCCTGGGCCTCGCCCATGGAGATCCCCTGCTCCCGGGCCAGGCGCATGGGCCCCATGCCGTACAGGATGCCGAAGTTGATGGCTTTGGCTCGCCGACGCATCTCCCCTGAGACCAGATCGACACTGACGCCGAAGATGGTCGCGGCGGTGCGCGCATGAATGTCCTCGCCGGCCGTGAAGGCCTCCTTCAGGACCGGGTCACCGGTGAGATGGGCAAGAATTCTCAACTCCACCTGGCTGTAGTCGGCGATGAGGAGGACATGTCCCGGATCGGGAACAAACGCCCGCCGGATGTCACGGCCGATGGCCGTGCGGACCGGGATGTTCTGCAGATTGGGATCCGATGAGGACAGACGCCCGGTGGCGGCCACCGCCTGGTTGAAGCTGGTGTGCACCCGCCCGGTCTCGGGATGAACCATGGCGGGCAGGGCATCCACGTAGGTTCCTTTGAGCTTGGCCAGACTGCGCCACTCAAGAACCTGCGCGCAGATGGGGTGGGCAGAAGCCAGTTCCTCCAGAACCTGCTGGCTGGTGGAGAAGGCCCTGGTCTTGGCGGTCTTCCGGCGGGGCTTGATGCCCAGACGCTGGAACAGCACCTCCCCCAGTTGCTTGGGGGAGTTGATATTGAACGGGCCGCCGGCGGCACCGTGAATCTCGACCGCGCAGCGGGCCAGCTCCTTCTCCAGTTGGACCGAGATCCCCTTCAGATGGTCGGTGTCCACACGCACTCCGGCATGCTCCATCTCGGCCAGTACCGGCAGGAGAGGCATTTCCAGCCGGGTGAACAGATCCCACAAAGAGGCATCCTTGAGCAGAGGGGCGAACAGATCGGCCAGCTTGAGGGCCACATCGGCGTCCTCGCCGGCGTACTCCACCACCCGCCGAAGCTCCACCTGGTCGAGAGTAACCTGCTGTGCGCCCTTCCCGGCCAGATCGCTGTAGGGGATCATGCGGTAGTCCAGGTACTCCCCGGCCAGATCGTCCAGCTTGTGGGAGCGGGACGGATTGAGCAGATAGGCCGCCAGCATGGTGTCGAACGTGATCCGGCGCATGCGGATCCCGGCGCGCCGCAGAACGACGTATTCGTACTTGCAGTTCTGCCCGATCTTGGCCACCGTCTCGCTTTCCAGGATCGGCTTGAGCAGGCTCAGTGCCGTCTCGGGTGTCAGTTGTTCACTCACCCCGACCTTGTGACGCACCGGAACATAGAACGCTTCACCCGGCTCCACGGCCAGGGCGATGCCCAGAATCTCGCAGGTCATGGAGTCCACCGATGTGGTCTCCAGATCCACCGAGACCCTGCCCGCCGCCTGGATCCGATCGATGACCGCTTCGAGCTCGCCCCTGGTGGTCACCACGCTGTACCTGGCTCCCGAACTGCCGGAGTCGGGCCGGAGCTCCGCCAGCAGGGATTGAAACTCCAGGCGGGAAAAGAGTTCCCTCAGCTTGTCCGCATCCGGCTCCCTGACCCTGGTGCGTTGGGAATCAAAATCCACCGGCGCATCGGTACGGATGGTGGCCAGGCGCCGGGACAACCGCGCCGACTCAGCGTGCTCCATGAGCGCTTCGCGCTGCGACTTTTTCTTCACCTTCCCGGGATTCGCGAGAAGATGATCCAGGGTCCCGAACTCCTGCAGAAGCGCCTGGGCGCCCTTCCGGCCGATGCCCTTGACACCGGGAATGTTGTCCGAGGCATCACCCATGAGGGCCAGGACATCGATGACCTGGTCGGGACGCACGCCGAAGACCTCTTCCACGGCCGCGGCATCCATCATGAGGTCATCCTTGCCCGGATTCATGACCTTCACGTTGTCGCCGACCAGCTGGAAGAGATCCTTGTCGGAGGTGACGATCACTACATCGAAACCCTGGTCCACCGCTTTGTGGGCCAGGGTGCCGATGAGATCGTCGGCTTCCCAGCCTGCCGCATCCAGGGCCTGCAGATTGTGAGCCTCCACCACCTCTCTCACCAGGGCGAACTGAGGCACCAGGTCTTCGGGAGGTTCCGGACGGTTGGCCTTGTAGGCCGCGTACTCCCGGTGGCGAAAGGTCGGCTCAGCACGATCGAAGCAGACGGCCATGTACTCGGGAGCAGCCTCCGCCATGAGTCGCCGCAGCATGGTGGTGAACCCGTAGACGGCATTGGTGGGGGTGCCGTCGCGGGTGGTGAAATCGCCGCGCAAAGCATAATAGGCCCTGAACACAAAGAAGGTCCCATCCAGCAACCAGAGACAAGGACGTTGTTCCAGGGCCTTCATCCTGCGACTCTACCATGGGGCCTGGTTGACGGCGGACGGCGGCAAGGGGTAAACAGAAGGGAGTTCCAGCCACCATTCCGCCCGAGAGGAGTCGCCCATCATGACCCTGTTCCGTCCCAGTCTGAGTCTCCTGGCCGCCCTGGGCCTGCTTCTCCTGACGACGCCCGCCGTCGCCTCAGAAGCAGACGCAGCGGGGCCCTATGTCATCCATGCCGGCACGCTCATCGACGGCAGCGGCGGCGAGCCGTTGAAGGACGCCGTCATCATCGTGGAGGACGGCCGCATCACGGCCGTGGGGCCGGAGGGCCTGAAGGAACCCAGGGGCGCCACAATCATCGATCTTTCAAACCGCACCGTGCTGCCTGGGTTCATCGACGCCCATGTTCACCTCACCGGCCGCCATATCGGCGAGGGACGCAACTGGGAAAACGCCCGCGTCCGGGATCTGCCCCAGGAGGACGCCATCCGTGGCGTGCGCAATGCCCGCCTCACCCTGGACGCCGGCTTCACCACGGTCCGTAACGTGGGGGCCCGCGATCTCTCGGATATCGCCCTGCGAAACATGATCCGGGCCGGGGTGGTGAAAGGACCGCGCATCCTGGCGGCGGGCCATTCCCTGGGCATCACCGGCGGGCACTGCGACATCAACGGGTACATCCCCGGCATCCTGGAGCCGCGTCCCGGAGACGGCGTGGCCGACGGATCCGATCAGATCATCAGGGAGGTCCGCCTGCAGGTGAAGCGGGGCGCCGACGTGATCAAGTTCTGCGCCACCGGCGGCGTTCTCTCGGAAGGTGACGCAGTGGGAGTGCAGCAATACTCGGCCATGGAGATGGAGGCCCTGGTGAAAGAAGCCCATCTCACCGAGCGCCGGGTAGCGGCCCACGCCCATGGCAACGCCGGCATCAAGATCGCGGTGCGGGCCGGGGTGGACTCCATCGAACATGGCTCGGAGCTGGATGAGGAGGCCATCGCCCTCTTCAAGGAACATGGCACCTACCTTGTGCCCACCCTCATGGCCCAGGAAGCGGTTGAGCAACAGGCCCATGAGGGCCTGCTGGTCGGGCTGCGGGCGGAGAAGGCCCTCTACATCGCGCCGCGGGGGAGGGCGTCGTTCAGTCTCGCCGTGGCGGGAGGCCTCAAGATCGCGCTGGGCTCCGACGCCGGCGTGTTCCCTCACGGCACCCAGGGTCGCGAATTCGTCCTCATGGCCGAGAACGGCATGACCCCCATGCAGGCTCTGGTCGCCGGCACGTCCGCCGCCGCCGATCTCCTGGGCATCGCGGACGAGGTGGGCACGGTCCAGGTCGGCAAGATCGCCGACCTGGTGGCCGTGGCCGGCGATCCTCTGCAGAATATCGAGATCGTCACCCGGCCCGTCTTCGTCATGCATGAGGGACGCATCCACAAACAGGAATGATGCAGGAGCCTCAGGCCCACCCGTTTGTACGCGCACCCCACCGAACCATGGCCATGCTCTCGGTGCCGGTGATGCTCTCGCTGGTGGCCGAACCGCTCACCGGCCTGGTCGACACGGCTTTCGTCGCCCGCCTGGGCGCCGGGCCGCTGGCGGCGCTGGGTGTGGGCACCATGGCCATGTCCAGTTTCTACTGGATCTTCAATTTCCTCGGGATAGGCACACAAACAGAGACGGCCCGCTCCCTGGGCCAGCAGCGCACCGAGCGAGCCCGGGAGGTGGCGGGCCTGGCGCTGGTCATGGCCGCGGTCATCGGCGTTGTTCTGGTGCTCATGGGTCTGCCGGCAACGGCGGCCATCGCCGGTCTCCTGGGCGCCCGCGGTGAAGTGGCCGCCGACGCCACCATTTATCTGCGCTGGCGGCTGGCCAGTGCCCCGGCTGTTCTGATCCTGACGGCTGCCTTCGGCGCCCTGCGCGGGCTGCAGGATATGCGCACGCCGCTCTGGATCGCCGGCGCCCTCAACCTTCTCAATGTGATCCTGGATCCCATCCTCATCTTCGGCGCCGGCCCCATCCCGGCCCTGGGCGTGGCCGGCGCCGCCATGGCCACGGTCATCAGCCAGTGGTTCGGCGCCTTCCTGGGCGTGCGCGCCGTCTTCCTGCGCCTGGGATTCCCGCGCCACCTGCGCCTGTCCCATGCCTGGCGCCTGCTGGTAGTGGGCCGCGATCTGTTCATGCGCACCAGCCTCCTGACTCTCTTTCTGCTCCTCACCACCCGTGCAGCCACCCGCATCGGTACCCCGGCCGGCGCAGCTCATCAGGCCATCCGCCAGGTGTGGCTGCTCACCGCCTTGCTTCTCGATGCCTACGCCGCCACCGCTCAGAGCCTGGTGGGTTACTTTCTGGGGGCCGGGGCACGGGCCACGGCCCGCCGGGTGGCGACTGTCGCCTGCCAGTGGAGTCTCGCCAGCGGCTTCGCCCTGACCGCCGGCATGCTGGCGGGAGGCTCGCTGGTCGCCGCCGCCCTGGTGCCGGCGGGAGCTGAAGCTCTCTTCTATCCCGCCTGGCGGGTGGCCGCCCTGAGCATGCCCCTCAACGCGCTGTCGTTCGCCACCGATGGCCTTCACTGGGGCAGCGGCGATTATCGCTTTCTGCGCAACGTCATGATGCTGTCCACCTTGTGCGGCGCCGCCGGCATCTGGCTCCTGGACGAGTCGTCGGCCGGCGCCCTGACCATGGTCTGGGTCGTCACCGCCGTCTGGATCACTCTGCGGGCCATCTTCGGACTCCTGCGGATCTGGCCCGGCCTCGGCGCCAGCCCGTTCAGCGATCTCCGGGGACCGGATCCGGCAGGCTGAAGCCGAAAGCCAGAGCGAGAAACTGGCCGACGATACGGGCCGTGAGGCCCCAGATCACCCGCTCGGGGCCGCCCCCGGTATCGAAGAAGTGGACCCTGTAACGCATGCCCCGGCGATCCACGTCCCGATAGCCGGCCCGCGGGTCCATGAGAACACCCAGCGGCGCGCCGGCGGGAAGGCGTGACACCGGCCACCACTCGGCGTGAACCCGGCCGGGCTCGAGCAGGCGCGCCAGCGGCACCTCGAACATCTCGGCGACCTCGCCGGGCTCGGCCGTCAGGGGCGGCGGGTCCCGCACAAGGCCCACCACCGGCGTCACGCGATAGCAGCTGGGGCTCGGCTGATCATCGAGGCGGCCGACGAGTTCCACCCGGGCCGCCGGCAGATCGACCTCCTCGCCGGCTTCGCGCAGAGCACCGGCCTCCACCGATTCACCTTCATGCAGGCGGCCGCCGGGAAAGGCCACCTGGCCGGCATGTTCCTGAAGGTCATGTTTGCGACGGATCAGCAGGAAGGTCGAACCTTGAGGCCGGCACAGGACCGGCACCAGCACCGCTGCCGGGCGCAGTACGGCGGCGGTCAGCCGGCGCGGTGCAAGCTCCGAGAGCACCGCGCGCAGGCGCGTGCCAACCGGCTCGAAGGAAAGATCCGTGATTCTGCTCCCGGCGCCGGACGCGTCAGCTGAGCTGTGCGCCGGGACGCAGTCCCTCGGTCAGAGGAGCGAGGACGGTCAGGGTGCCATCCACCTCGGCCGCCAGGATCATTCCCTGGGAGTCGTAACCCATCATCCGCCGGGGCGCCAGGTTGGCGATCACCACGACCGTCTTACCCACCAGGGTCTCAGGATCGTAATGCTCCTGGATGCCCGCCAGGATGGTACGGGTGTCGAGGCCGATGTCCACGGTGAACCTGATGAGCTTCCTGGACCCGGGCACCTTCTCAGCGTCCACGATACGCCCCAGGCGAAAATCACACTTGAGGAAGTCATCGATGGTGATCTCAGGCCGCAGGGCCGGCAACCCGGCCGCTGACTCCTTGTCGCTCGGGGTCTTGTCCTGACCGGCCTCGGGTTGCTCCGGGGTCGCGGCTCTCTTGTCCTGATCGTTCATGGCGGTCCTGTCCTTTCCTGTGCCGGCGTCATGACGCGCGGCGGCCCGGCGACCCAGGGCGGCTATCTCGGCCGCAACCTGATCATCGGAGATCTTGCTGAACAGAGGCTCGGCCCGGCCTAGCGTACGCCCGGCCGGGTCGGGTACCACGCCTGCGCGATCCCATTGCTGGGCCGCAAGTTCATCCCGGCGTCCCAGCATGGCCCAGAGACGGCGGGCTGAGGACGGGATGAACGGCGCCGAGATCACCGCCAGGGTCTCCAGCAGCCGCACGCAGCGGTTCAGGGAGGCGGCACAGAGGTCGGGATTTTCCTTGCGGCTTTTCCAGGGTGCCTCAGCATCAAAATAGCGGTTTCCCGCACGGGCCAGATTCATCATCTCGACAGAAGCTTCCCGCAGGCGATAGGCGTCCACGGCCGTGGCCACCTTTTCCGGGCTCTCACGGCATACCGTGGCCAGGGCTTCATGGGCGGCGGAGGTCACGCCGGCCGCCGGGATCCGGCCGTCAAAATAGCGATGAATGAACGTCATGACCCGATGGGCCAGGTTGCCGTAAATATCGGCCAGTTCTCCGTTGACCTTGGCCTGGAAGTCATGCCAGGTGAACTCGGCATCGGCCGTTTCCGGCAGATTGCGCGCGATGCTCCAGCGGATCATGTCGGTTGTGTACTTGCTGAAAAAGTCGTCCATATCGATGTACCACCCGGCGGAGGTATTGAACTTGCCCCCCTCCAGGTTGAAGAACTCGTTGGCGGGAACGTCATCGGCCAGCTTCCACGCCTCTTCCTGGCCCATGAGCATGGCCGGGAAGGTGAGACAGTGAAACGGGATGTTGTCCTTGCCGATGAAATGGACCAGACGGGTCTCCGGATCCTGCCAGTAATCTTTCCAGCGCTCGGGCGTGCCCAGGCCGGCGGCCCACTCCTGGGTGGCGGTGATGTAGCCGATGGGAGCATCGAACCAGACATAGATCACCTTGCCGGCCGCCTCTTCAAGAGGCACCGGAATGCCCCAGTTCAGGTCCCGGGTGATGGGGCGCGGGTGCAGACCCTCCTTGAGAAGACCCCCCACGAACTGAAGGACGTTCCGCTTCCAGTGCCCGCGGGCGCCGATGTACTTCTCCAGTTCCGGCTGCAGCTTGTCCAGCATGAGGTACCAGTGACGGGTCGCGCGCTTCTCAGGAGTACTGCCGCAGAGGCGGCAGGTGGGGTCGCCCAGGCGCAGCGGTTCGATCCAGGTGCCACAGCGGGGGCACTCGTCGCCCCTGGCCTCCGGATGGTCACACTCGTAGCAGGTGCCGGTGACGTAACGATCGGGCAGGAAGCGCTCATCCCGGGCACAGTAAAGCTGCTCCGCTTCCAGCGGCTTCACGTAGCCCGCGGCCAGCAGCTTGCGGAAGAACTCCCGGGAATTGGCGGCATGCAAATCAGTGGAGGTCCGCGAAAAATGGTCGAAAACGATATCGAAACGCTGAAAGATGTCGCAGATGACCTTGTGCCAGCGATCCACGTGCTCCCGTGGCGTGACACCGGCCTGCTGGGCCGTCAGGGTGATGGCCACGCCGTGCTCATCGGTCCCGCAGATGTAGACCACATCCCGGCCCCGCGCCCTCTGGGTGCGGACATAGATGTCGGCCGGCAGGTAGGCCCCGGCAATATGGCCGAAATGGATCGGTCCATTGGCATACGGCAACGCCGATGTCACCAGAATCCGGCTCGCCGAGGCGGTCGGCTGGTAGGAAGGAGAAATCACGTGGCCTGCTCCGGGAAGAACGGCGATTGTCGTTCATGCCCGGTTCAGGGTCAAGGCCCGGACCGGGACGCACACGCAACAGACTGCTAGCGGCTCTCGTTCTCCACTTCTTGGGGAGGATCCGGCATGAGGAGGTCGCGATTGGCACCGGCCTCATCGCCGGCGAAGATACTGCTGAATGTCTGGCGCATCTGCCGGACCACGTGGGCCTGCTGCATATCGGTGAGGCTGCGCGTCCAGACCTTCAGTTCATCCCAGGTTTCCTCCAGGGACTGAAGATCTCCCTCTGCTGCCACCCTCTCCACCACACCTTTCATGTGGGAGAACAGCTTCTTCTCTCCCCCGAGGGCAGCCAGCTCCTCGATGAGAGCGGAACAGAACTTCCTCAGCGATTCAATGTCCGCCGCGCTGGCCTTCATCATCAGGCCTCCTCCGTCGACCCTTCTCCATGTCCGTCCGGACCCACCGGGCGGCAACCCGTCGAAGTCTTCTCGCCTGTTTATTGCAAGGAGCATGCCGCGTGCCGGGAGCAAGAAGATTGGGGTTTGGCCACTGCGCTCCAGGTGCGGAAGATTCATTTTGAGACGCGCGGCCTGCCCTTGCGGGGACAAGTCCTGTGATTGGATGAGTTGATGAGCTTTTCCATGCCTGCGTCTCGATCCCGGATTGAGACGGGGAACTGCCTGCGCCCTCCGGCTCAGACCCTGAAAAAGCTGGCGACGTCCTGGAGCTCCAGGGTGGGCTGAAAAGCCGGCAAGGAGCGGGCAAAGGCAGCACCGTAGCGCCGGGTTCTCAGCCTGGGATCGAGGATGCAGAGCACCCCGCGATCGGCGCGCGTGCGGATCAGGCGGCCGGCCCCCTGCTTGAGCGCCAGCACCGCCGCCGGCACCTGGTAATCCATGAACGGCCGCCCGCCCTGGCGCTTGATGTCGTCCAGGCGCGCCGCCAGAAGCGGATCATCGGGGACGGCGAACGGCAGCCGGTCGATGACTACCAGCGACAGAGCCTCGCCGGGCACATCCACCCCCTCCCAGAACGAGGTGGTCCCCAGAAGGACCGCCGCCGGGGTGCGCCTGAAGCGCTCCAGCAGCTCTTCGCGCGGCGATTCCCCCTGGACCAGCAGGGTGTAGTTGCGTTCACCGGCCAGGAGTTCCCGCATGGCCTTGAGATGGGCAAACGATGTGAACAGGAGGAACGCGCGGCCGCCACTGCAGGCCAGAAGCTGCGACACCACCGAGGCCGCTGCCGGGATGAACTCCGGCGACGAGGGCTCGGGCAGATCGGTGGGCAGGTAGATGAGGCCCTGGGATTCGTAGTCGAACGGAGAAGCGACACAGGCTTCCCTGGCGTCGGGAAGACCCAGTCGGGCACGCACGAAGGCGAACGATCCGTCCACCGTCAAGGTTGCCGAGGTCACCACAACGCTGCGCATCTCGTCGAAGAGGAAACGTCGCAGCGGGCCCGATACGTCAATGGGTGACGCGTGCAGGCTGACGGACTTGCCACGCACCTCAAACCAGCGCACTTCGGCCGGATCGCTGCCCATGAGAATTTCTTCCAGATCGGCCTGGGTCTCGCCACATCGCCGCCTGAGAGCGGCCACCGCCTCGACAACCGCTTCGTCCTGGCTGCCGGACAGTTCACCGAGCATGGTCGCCAGGCGACCCAGCTCGCTCTGCAGGTCGCCGGCGGCGCTGACGGCATCGTCGTGACAACCGCTGTCCTCAAGCCGCGCCCGCCGGTCCCCCCGTGTGGCCAGCAGGCGGAACAGATCGCTGCCCCTCTCCCGGGCCGCCACAGCCGCGGCACCTATCCGCCGGCTGGTGCCGGAGTCGCCCTGGCTGCTGCGGACCGCATCGTCGGTGAGGTCCTTGAGCTGATGCGATGAGAAACGCCGGCCAAAATAGAGCGTGGCAATCTCCTCGGCACGGTGGGCTTCGTCCAGGACCAGCGTGTCGTAATCAGGAATCACCCGGCCGAAATCGCCGCTGCGCATGGCCAGATCGGCGAATAACAGGTGGTGGTTCACGATGAGAACCTGGGTCTCCTCGGCCCGGCGGCGCATGCGCACCAGGTGGCAGTCGTCGTACACCGGGCAGCGGTGCCCAAGACAGGTGTCGGAACGGGCGTTGATCTGGCCCCAGAAGCGCACGTTGTCGGGGAGACCCGGGATTTCCGCCCGGTCACCGGTCTCGGTCTTCCCGGCCCATGCCTTCACCTGCTCGAAAGACTCCAGCTCATCCACGAACGCGAAACGGGACCGGGATCGAAACTCGTCAAACCGGTGCAGGCAGAGATAGTTGTCCCGCCCTTTCATGGTCATGGCGGTGAAGGTCAGCCCCAGACGATCCCGCAGGAACGGCACCTCGTTGCGGGCGATCTGTTCCTGCAGGTTACGGGTCGCGGTGGAGATGACCACCCGGCGGCCCGCCTGCACCGCCGGCGCCAGGTAGGCCAGGGTCTTGCCCGTGCCGGTGCCCGCCTCCACCAGGAGCTCACCGCCGCCTGCGAAGATGCGCTCCACCTCCTGCGCCATCTCCAGTTGCCCGGCGCGAAACTCGAACGCCGGGTGGGCCGCCGCGAGGGCGCCATGTCGGCTGAACAGTTCGTCGGCGGTCAGCGTCGGCAAGGAGTTCTCAAGGATGCGATCCGAAGCCCGTGCTCTGCCGGGCGGCATAGAGCGGGAAGCGGCCGGTCAACGCCTCGACATCGTCCCTCACCGCAGCCAGAACTCCCACATCGGCCGCGGCTTCTTTCCCATCGCCGGAGACCGAGACCAGGACCCGGTCCATGAACCCGGCGATGAGTTTCATTTCTTCGGGCCCCATCCCGCGCGTGACAAGCGCCGGTGTCCCCAGGCGGATACCTGACGCCACCATGGGTGACCTGGTGTCGAACGGGATGGTGTTCTTGTTGACCGTGATACCGGCCTTCTCCAGCTCGGTCTCGGCCGTCCTCCCGGTCACTCCCTTGCCCAGAACATCAATGGAGAAGAGGTGGGTATCCGTGCCACCGGCCACGATGCGGTATCCGGCCGCCTGCAGCGCCCCCGCCAGGGCACGGGCACTTTCCAGCACGCTCACCTGGTAGGCGCTGAAGGCCGGCTCCAGGGCTTCCTTGAAGGCCACCGCCTTGGCGGCCATCATATGGACCAGAGGTCCACCCTGCAGGCCCGGGAAGACCCTCCTGTCCAGGTCCCTGGCCCACTTGCTCCTGCACATGACGAGGCCGCCGCGCGGGCCGCGCAGTGTCTTATGGGTTGTGGAGGTGACGAAGTCGGCGAACGGCACCGGGCTGGGATGCAGGCCGGCCGCCACCAGGCCGGCGATATGCGCCATGTCAATCATGAGAACGGCGCCCACTCCTTCAGCGATGGCGGCGAAGCGCTCGAAATCAATGACCCTGGAATAGTTGGACGCCCCGGCGATGATCAGCTTGGGGCGATGCTCGCGGGCCAGGGCTTCCAGTTGATCGTAGTCGAGAATCTCGTCCTCGCGACGCACGCCGTAGGCGACGACCTTGTAAAGGAGACCGGAGATGTTCAGCGGATGGCCGTGGGTGAGATGCCCGCCATGGGACAGGTCCATGCCCAGGATGGTGTCACCGGGGGACAGCACCGTCAGGTAGACCGCCGTGTTGGCCTGGGTGCCCGAATGAGGCTGGACATTCACATGGTCCGCGCCGAACAGTTCCCGGCAGCGGTCCCGGGCCAGATTCTCGACCACGTCGGCCTGGGCACAGCCGCCGTAATAACGCCGGCCCGGGTATCCTTCAGCATATTTATTGGTGAAGACCGATCCCATGGCCACGAGAACCGCCTCGGAGACGAAATTCTCGGAAGCGATGAGCTCCAGGCAGGCGGCCTGACGGCTCGCCTCGGCGGCCATCGCCCCGGCCACTTCCGGATCCAGCCGGTCAAGCGGGCGATTCATAAGATTTCGGGTGTCAGCGGCTGACGGCATGATTTGGACCTTCCAGGGGACTTGGGGGCAACAGCGGCGGCCGGTCCAGGGCATCCGGCACGCCGGGTTATTATAGGAGTTTCAACCTCCTCAAGGGGGGTGCCTTTTTTCCCGAAAATGTGACAGGATCTCCGCCCCGGAGAGGTCCGGGAAGAGAAGGAGAGAGCGTCCCATGACTTACATCGTTATCGGAAATTGTCAGGACTGCCGGTTCACAGACTGTGTTGAAGTCTGTCCCGTCGACTGCTTCTACGGCGATGCCCGCATGCTCTACATCCACCCCGATGAGTGCATTGACTGCGGTGCCTGCGTTCCGGCCTGCCCGGTGGAGGCCATCTTCCCCGAGGCCGATGTGCCCGAGTCGGAATCGAAATGGACAGCCATCAATATTGACATCTGCAATGACAACCTGGATTCCCTGGAGAACATCACCGAGAAGTCCGACGCGCTGCCCACCGCCGAGGAGAAGAAGAAGCGTCTGGGGTTCTGACGGGATTGCCCGGCGGTTACCTCGCGGGACACCTCCATCCGTAGATCCTGTCAAGGAGATCGAGTGCTTTTTTAGGCCGCGTGAGGTTTGACTCCAGGGTGGGCCTTGAATATCGGGTTCTGGCAGGCTCGTCGTGATGGCGAATTGCTCCAAACGTTCTCCCAATCGCAATCACCCCACACCACGAAGCCATCGGTTGAGAGCGCGGGGCGGCGATGACCGGCCCGGGAATCTGGCCTGCCTGTGCCGCTTCCACCACCAGATGGGCGAGCACGGACTGCCGGCCCGAGTACGGGGCAAAGCGCCGTTGGGACTGGTGTAGCGGCTGGGGCGCCAGGGGTGCGGCGGTACCTACAGAAATGAACTGATGCTTACAGGCTGATTTTCTGCAGGACCCACGTTGGATCCGCTCTTTGACCGGCTCTGAGCAGGCAGGGAGGACCTCCCACTACCCCTCTATCATCACCTGGATCTCGGTCAGGTAGTTCCTGGGGTTACCCTTGAGGATAAGACCCGGACCCTTGTTATAGATCTCACGGATGGGCGTCCCGGCCTTGTAATTCTTCTCGTTCATGTAGGCGAAGATTTTCTTGTATGACGCCCTCAGGGCCTCGTACGGTCCTTTGTGGAGGAGAGATACACACCTGCCGCCTTCGAGCTCTCGAATGGACAAGCCTTCAACGTCCTTGGCCTTGCGCACTGGAACGCACGGCTCGAAGTCGGCGTCATCTTCCTTGTACTCGCCATCGTAATAGAGGGTCATAGGCTTGCCGTTGATGTGGCGGCCCATCTTCTTGCAGACGAGGCCCAATCCCTTGCCGACATCCTGATACTTGCCCCGCATGCGATGGCCCGCGATGAGAATCGTCTCCAGCTCCTTCTCCTCAACCTCGAACTCTCGATTCTTTTCCATGACACTCTCCTTCTCAAACTCGATGATGGACGCGATAGAGCGGGAGATGTCCCTGTAGCGATCAACCTTGCTCTTCACATGGGCGAGCTTTTCCTCGAGCTGCGTGAGCATGTCGGATTCATCCTGGCATTGGGCGAGGAGATCCTTTATCTCCGCCAGCGAGAAATCGAAATCCTTCAGGACCTTGATACTCCGGGCCCTCTCGAAATTGGCATCGTCGTAGTAGCGGTATCCTGAAAATTCGTCCACATGAGCCGGAACGAGGATGCCCTTCTCGTGGTAGAGACGAAGCGACTTGATCGACAACAATGTGATGAGTGAAAACTCACCGATGGAGAATCTCATGATCATACTATGAACCCTGCCCCTGAGGGAGAGTCAAGGCGCTGCCATATCAGCGCCGACCCCGCTCACCGGAAGTCCATCCGTCCCAGAGACCGAAGGTTTTCATCTGGTCACCCAGGTCCGTGCCGTCGATCAGGGTCTGCACCTGTTCCCGGCTCTGCCGTGACCAGCTTATGTCCATTTCGGCGAAGCCCAGGGTCACCGCCGCCGCGACGGCCGCGTTGAGGCGCAGTTGGCGCTGATCGACCTTGTCAAAGGTGTCGGTGGCGGCATGATAATTGGGACCATAGGAAGCAGGTTCATGGTTGCCAACCAGGTTGCCGATTCCCTCCATCATGAAGTCGTAGTTATCCGTGCCCACGATGGGAGCATCGATCTGTGTGAACGGCCCCAATCCCCGCACAGGCTCAAGGACCCGCTCCACGGCCGCGGC